>NZ_JBHFNS010000084.1:0-200862 GCF_041929135.1 Floridaenema fluviatile BLCC-F154
TGGATTAGCTTCAGATTAACATATTTTACCCACAACTGGTAGAATTAAATCGTTGCTACGCTTCTGAGGCGAGCTGGTCGGATTTCATCCCCCGCTAACCTGCGGTGTAACGGGGGCATTCATCCGACATTTTTAGGTAACTATATTTTCCTAAATTCGATCGGCTACAATACTGCTCGGTTAAGGGTAGGGGCACGCTACGCGAACGCTCCTACAGACAACAAATTTGCTTAACCGAGCAGTATTGGGAGATGGGGAGATTCTTGAACTCAAAACTGCCCCTGTGCAACCCTTCTAAGGCGAACTCTCTGGAGTTGCGCCAGGAGTAGAAGTTCCGGGAGTTTGTGCGCCGGGGGTGGGAACTGTTCCGGGAGTGATGACACCGGGGGTGGGAAGCGTTCCGGGAGTGATGACACCGGGGGTAGGAATGGGGAGTGTTCCGGGTACTTGTGCACCAGGGGTGGGAATGGGGAGTGCTCCGGGAGTTCCGGCATCTGGGGTGGGAGTGGGGAGTGTTCCGGGAGTGATGACACCGGGAAAACTTGGGGTGGGTAGGGGAGAAACTGCGCCGGGAACTTGCTCGGAGGTTTCTGGTTCAGGTAAAGTGGCTAGGGCTACGCGATCGCCTCCCACTGCCTGCATTTTATCCAAAACTTGCACTACATCATTATAAAAAGCTGTTTTGGAAGCGTATAAAACCATTGTTCCTTGAGGATTTTGTTGATTAAATTCCCGCAATCTTTGTTCTAATTGTTCTGGAGTTACTAACTGATTTTCCACATAAATTTGATTGTAGGGATTGATGCTGACTAATAATCTAGAAGATATTTGGGGTGTAGTGGCGTTACTAGCTTGAGGCAAATCAACAGTAATTGCTTGCTGCCTAGTTAAACCGACAGCTGCTAACAAAAAGAAAGTCAATATACAAAATATTACGTCAATTAGGGGCAGAATTTCTATTCTAGCTTCATCAGATGAATTATCAAGATTTAGTTTCATTTGGGAAAAATCACCTAACTTAAAGAACATTGAAAAATGATTTTTTGATTAGTGCCGATGTCAGTGCATGATTGCAGCCAGATAAATCGGCACTCAACTTTTCATCTATTTTAGTCTTTTCTGCTGTCTTCTACTGTTGTCTCTGAAGTTTCAGAAAAGTTAGGATTGCTTGTTGCGCGATCGTCAACATCAACATCAGCATCAACATTTTCGGAAGTGGTTGATACTTCATTTGCTGGGAATTCATCTGAATAGTTATCGCTGATTGTTGCTGTTTCCGGTGTTTCTGTAAAACTGCTTTCTTTCATCCCGTAGTCGTTATTTGCGATCCGATTTCGTAACCGTTGAAATAAACCAGTTTTGCTCGGTACAGTAGGATTAATTTCCTCTGTTGCAGTTTCGGTTGATGGCAAATCCGAATCTGTTTCGGGAGTTTGCACAATGGTTTCTGCCTGAATTTGAGTTGTAGTTTCTTCAGGTTCAACAAAATCTCTAGTAATTGGAGGAGAAACTATTTCCTCTTCTGGTTCAACTTCTTCTGTTTTAATTACTGGTTTTTGTGGTGCGTTTCTCTTTTTGCCTTTGCGACCTGAGCTTAAACTAACTTGTGACCAATACTGACGATAAAGCAATTCTAATTCGCTACCAGACCGATGAAAAATTTTCATCTGATTAAATAGCAAAACTTGAAACAAACGGTAAAAAGCTAAAGTGACGATCGCCACTACCAACCCCGTAGCCGTACTAATTAAAGCTTCCCCAATTCCTAAAGTTACTCCACTAGTGGAAGGAGTTCCTAAATCACTAATCCGAATCGATCGCAACGAAACAATTAAACCCCAAACCGTACCAAACAAACCCAGCAAGGGCGCTAAACCAATAATTGCTTCTAAAATTTTGTCTCCACCGCGCATCGAGTTTAACTCTTCGTGGGCTGTACTTTCCAGTGCTAGCTTAAACACTTCTGGATCTGGTTGACCCAAGCGCAATGGTGCGTAAAGAAACCTGCCGATTGGCTTATTGCTGGCACGTCTAGCAATTTCCTTCGCCGCTTCCCAGTCCTGCACCGCTGCATCTAAAACTCGATTAACGATCTCCTTTTCTTTGCTGAGAATTCTTGCCCAGAACCACAGACGCTCCAGGATCACGGTCAAAGACAGGATCGACAGACCTAGCAAAGGCCACATTGCTGGCCCACCTAATTGGAAAATTTCTACAATATTCACAGTTTTGGGTTTCCTCCGTAGTTTAATCTCTTTGCAAAAAGTTCTGTCGCCCAGGTCGCTGGTAACGAGTCTTAGGCAACTTAAATTGTAAAGAAAGAGGGCGCAGCAAAGACGGTTATCACCTGAATTAATTTCAGAAAATCTAATGCAATCTTTGCCAAAGGGCAATAAAACCTAATGACGGATATCCACACCAGTTTCTTAAAGGGGCTTTTGCCAGAATAAAAGTAGCTGGAAGGTAAATAGAAATGAAAAATTTAGTTCAATCATTTTACAACTGGTATCGCGGCACAATTCGTAATCCTAAATATCGTTGGTGGTTAGTTTTAGGAACTTTGGCTTATTTGTTTAGTCCAATAGATATTGCTCCTGATTTCTTACCGATCGTCGGATGGATTGATGATGCTGCAATTACGGCACTATTAGTTTCCGAAGTATCTCAGATCTTCATCGATTATGTCAAATTGCGCCAAGGTCAACACGAGAGCGATGTTGCTGATAATGTTACCGAAAGCGCCAAAACCGTTGATGATACCGTAGTGGAAGTTAATGCTGTTTCTGTTGAATAAATAAAAAATACACTATGCCTTAATAAACCCTTTCCTAGCCAGTGGAAGGGTTTATTGTTTTGTCTGGTTGCTAATTTAAATTAGAAATCAGTTCTTTGGGAATTTATTAATTTACTTCACGAAATCAGCAAAGAAAAATGTCACAATAGCCACTATTATCGCCGGAATTAGTAATTTATTCCGAAAATCCCTCGAGCGAATTTGGTAGATAATTATCAGTTCATTCCTCGTTTGAGATATCATAGATCAGCTTCCTAATAGGCAGCAATATTAACTGGAAGGCGATTCTGCTTTTTTCCGATCGCTTCTAGTAGTAAGATTTGTGCCAAGTATTATTTATTACATAGTATGACTGAAGCAAATATTCCCCAAACTTATGGGTTAACTGGACTAACTGAGGATGAAGCGATCGCTCGCCTGAGTGCTGGACAAGGTAATAATGTTAAACTACAAACCAGCCGTTCTTATAAACAAATCCTCCAAGAAAACCTCTTTACTTTTATTAACTGGATTTTCTTTGCCATTAGTGCAGTCTTTTTCCTCTTAGGTAAAGTCGGCGATAGCATCCTGGTAGTAGTAGTAATCGTCGGGGGAATAATAATTAATATATACCAGGAAATTTGGGCAAAAAGAAAGTTAGATAAAATTGCTTTACTCAATCGACCAAAAGCCACTGTAATTCGAGAAGGTAGAGAAAGAAATATCGATCCGGCAGAAATTGTTTTGGGGGATATCCTATTAATTAGACCCGGAGATCAAATTGTTGTTGATGGGGTAGTAGTTGGCGAAGGTCGGATGGAGGTTGATGAATCTCTGTTAACTGGTGAATCAGATATGATTCTGAAATTTGCCGGACAATCGGTTTTTTCTGGGACTTTTTGTGTTAGCGGTAGTGCTTGCTGTGAAGTGCAAAAGGTGGGAACCGAAACCTTAGCTTATAAATTAACAATTGGTGCAAGAGCTTTTCGACAAGTTTTAACGCCTCTCCAGAGAGAAATTAATGTAGTAATTCGAGTTTTTATGTTAATTGCTTGCTTTCTCTGGATTTTAATTAGTATTAGTTTTCTCAGTCGTTCTTATTCTTTATCTGATTTGTTGCAGAGAGCAGCGGTAATTGCCGGGTTAGTACCAGCCGGGTTGCTGTTGGCAATTACTTTGGCTTATGGGCTAGGTGCTGTGAAAATGATCGGGCAAAATGTCTTGATTCAGCAAGCAAATGCGGTGGAATCTTTAAGTAATGTTGATGTGCTTTGTTTAGATAAGACTGGGACTTTAACGACTAATGAAATTAACTTAGAAAAAATTTATCCTCTCAATATTGATGAAACAGAATTACGATCGCTCTTAGGAGATTTCGCTGCTGCAACTAAAGTGGGAAATAAAACTAGTGATGCACTGGCTTTAGCTTGTCCGGGAACAGTGCGATCGCTAATTGCGGAAGTGCCTTTTTCTTCCAGTCGTAAATGGAGTGCGATCGCCTTTGACGATCGATTAAACCCAGGTATTTATATTTTAGGAGCACCGGAAGTTTTAACAAAAAATATAGATTTAACCCCAGAAATTAAGGAACATATCACCGCCGAAACAAACAAAGGTTTACGAGTAGTTTTATTCGCTCATAGTCCTGATGTTGTAGCAATAAAAAACTGGCATTGTGCAACTAATAATCAACCTGTAGAAGTAGAATTACCAGCACATTTAGTCCCGTTAGCAGTTCTGAGTTTTAGCGATCGATTGCGCCCCGAAGCTTACGAAACTATTCAAGGATTCGCTAAAGCCGGAATTGAAATTAAAATTATTTCTGGCGATCATCCTCAAACAGTAGCAGCATTAGCCAAACAAGCTGGAATCAATACAGATTTAGCAGTAGTTTCGGGACAAGAATTAGCGCAAATGAACCCCTTGGAATTTGCCCAAACTGCGAAAAACGCCAGAATTTTTGGGCGAATTACTCCCGAACAAAAAGCTCAATTAGTAGAAAGTTTACGCAAAACAGGACACTATGTAGCCATGATTGGTGATGGAGTCAATGATGTACTTTCCTTAAAAAGGGCAAATTTAGCGATCGCAATGGAAAGCGGTAGTAAAGCCACTAGAGGCATAGCTGATATTGTCTTACTCAAAGATTCTTTTGCTGCTTTACCTTATACTTTTTTGGAAGGACAAAGAATTCGTAATGGCATTTTTGATATTTTAAAACTGTTTTTAGTCCGGGTATTTTGTGTAACTTTACTAATCTTTGCCACAGCCATAGTAACTGATAGTTTCCCCTTAGAAAATAAGCAAAGTGCTTTAGTTTCCTTAATTGGTGTTGGATTACCAACAATTTGCATTCCAATTTGGGCAAAACCGGGAATTTTACCAAGACGAAGTATGGTACAGTCAATGCTACATTTTACAATCCCAGCTACAATCACAATTACCTTAACTGCCCTCTTCGTTTATTTATATTATTTAGTTTGGGCTGTTTTAGATTTACCGCCAAATGCGGATTTATCTGAAGTTGATTATTCGATTCCTCGCAGTGCTTTAGCGACAATTTTAATTTTATGTCAATTGTTTCTGATTCTCTTTTTGAAACCACCTACTAATTCTTGGGTAGGAGGGGAAAGATTAAGCGGTGATTGGCGATATACAATTACTGCTGGAGTTTTATTATTAGTATATATTGTAATTATCTCTGTGCCACCTTTACGGCGATTTTTTGAGCTTTGGCATTTTGGCGTTTTGGATTATTTATTTATGGGTTTAGTAGCATTAGAATGGTGTTTATTAGTTCGGTTTATGTGGCGAAGCAAATTTTTAGATAAGTTTTTGGGTGTTGAATTGTACTAGAAAGTTTTAGGTAGTTAATTAATAATGAACGATGCGGATTTTAAAGCTAAACAAGTAGATCGAGTTAAGTTATTGGATTGGGTGATGATTATTGGTGGTGCGATCGCCCTTGTCACAACCGGAATCATTGGATTAGGCATCAAAGCTTATAATAACGCCCTCGATCCCAAACGAGCCGAAGCAGTAGCTAAAAGTATTATTGATTATCGCATTCCCGGTGGTTCTCAAGGAAAATTCGGCATTAAATTTGCCGGAATTAAACTTGCCATAGTTCACAGCAAAACCTCGCCGCCCGATGTTGAAATATTTGTGATGCAAACGCCGTTAAACCGCGATACCCGGAGACAAGAAGAAATAGAAAGATTGCGAAGCCCGATCGAACCAACACCAACCCAATTTGAAATCTCTTCTTCTACTAAAGAAAACTTGAAATTCTGCAATAAACAGCTGAATGTCACCATTGACGAAGGCAGTTATTTATTAGAAGATCGAGCCTCAACTCTACCTGCGGTGCAATATAGTGTTAGTACTATCAACAACAATGAAAGACTGATTGTAGAAGTACAAGCAACAGGTAAAAATGCTAAACAAAAAGCTTTAGCAGTTTTTAAATCAATCCAGTGTAAGTAAAGGTAAGTTGTTGCGCTTTGGCGTAAAGCGCAACAACTTACTTTTCACAGTAAAGTTTGGGGAGAGTAGCCTAAATCTTCAATGAATTGATCGCAAAACTCTTCAATTTCTGCGGTATTTGGGCTACCATGAGCAACTACAGCTACCTGATAATTGGCGATTACATAAAGGGGAGATTTTCCAATTTCCAAAGCCCACATTGCCATTTTTATTTGAATTTCTGGTTGATAAGGAATCCCGAATTCATCTAATACAGCGCGAAAATCTCCTTCTTCTTCTGAGTTTAGATAACTCAAAAATTTGATTTTAACTACCCAGCCATCTAAGTCATGAATTACAGTAATAAAATTAATTCCTAACCAGGGGCGAGAATTTAAGTAATCTATAACTCGGAGGGTTAAACTCGCATTAGCAAAATAGTAAACGTATTCCATAACTTAACCTAACTTCCTCTAATTAAATGATTCCGAAACTTGCACAATGATTAGTTATTACCAAATCTTTATTGAAACTGAATATGAGAAAAATTAACTGCTAGTGCAGCTAACTTTCTTTGGGCTGCAAAAAATAAACGCTTATCCCACAGTTGAATAAATCTTTCCTCAAGTCTCCCTTTATACCTTTCACTAAAACAATCAGAAGCTATAACTTCATTCAAAATATATTTTAATACTTTAAAGTGCTTGTTTAAATCGTCTTCATTGGACTGATCGGTAATAATTAATTCTTCGACTAAATTCCAATAATCCAGATAACCGTTCAGTATTCCTAAGTCAATATCGCGGACAATTTCCCAATAGGGAACCGCATCACTTTCGGAAAAAAATCTTCCTTCATCAAAACTAGGATCTGGGGAAGAATGATCCAGACTGCGATCGTTCAGTTCATCGATGCAGGAAGGGATAAATTCTTCATTAGACCGGAGAAAAATATTTAAGAAATTATATGTCCACAATAGGTTAGTATACTTGTCTTTTTGCTCTGCTAACAGATGAGGATGATCCTTAACAGACTTGATATGTTTTCGCATTAACAGCTTGACAGTGCAATAAGCGTCTTTTCCTGACATATTGGTTCTCCGGGATGGTTAGTCTGAATCGGTAAATAATTTACCTGACTATACTTTTAAAGTAATATTTGTGACTATATTTAGTCTTCACCATACCAGGTGAATTATTATCACCCAATTAGGTGAAGGATAAAAAAAATTGACATTTAGTAAAAAGTCTTTATTAATTGATTAAGTTAAATGCCCAGATTTCCTTGCCTGTGGCTGATCTCCAGGGAAAAATTAAATCCTGAGTCAGACAGTGAAAAGTGGATAATAGTTTGGGTACAGTAACAGACTCCCGCACACTTTACTACTTGCACTGAATCAATGTGGCAACCTCGTTCATTTCGGCAATTAATCTGGCAAATATCGATTTGCGCTGCTTTAGTTGTGGTCGTTTTAGCTGTTGCTTCCGGTAACTATAAGCATCGCCCTTTATTGGCGTTATTGAATTCGTTTTTTACCGAGTCGGAACAGCAACCGGAAAGGGAAAATCCTTCTCGGAGATTATCGCTGTTAGCTAATGGTAGACCGCGACTCGATCCGTTACCTGCGGCGAAAGAGGTTTGGCAATGTGAAGTGGTGGTGGTTGGTGGTTCTTTGGGGGGAGTAGCGGCAGCTTCTCAGGCAATGAAATCTGGGGCGAAGACTTGTTTAATTGAGTTAACGCCTTGGTTTGGGGGACAGATTAGTTCTCAAGGTGTGTCTGCGATCGATGAGTCAGACACAATGGTAAAACGGAATAATTTTTCTAATGATTGGAACTCTTTTAAACAGTTGATTAAACGGCAACAGATTAAGTTGCCAGCTTGGGCGAAACAAAAGCAAAAATTGACTGTTGATGATACTAATAGTTGCTGGGTAGGAAGGTTATGTTTTCCGCCCAAGGTAGGGGAACAAGCGGCGCGACAATTGCTGAATTCCGCGGCTAAATCTGCGCCTGGGAGTCGTTGGGGGGCGGGAATTGCTTTTAAGGGGGCAGAATTTGATGCTACAGGTAGGTTGATTACGGCGATTTATGGGGTACGGCGAATTCCGCGCGATCGCAATTATGTACCGAGAGGTCGCCTTTCGGAAGATTTACCTTCTTGGTATTCTTGGTCAAGTACGAATACTTATCAGAAAGTACCAATTCGTTTAGAAGCGCCACCAGGAAAAAGATTGATCGTGATTGATGCTACAGATACAGGCGAATTGGTAGCTTGGGCGAGAATTCCCCATCGTGTAGGTTCGGAGTCTTATACTACGACTGGGGAAGTTAACGCTTCCCTGAAAGATAATCCTGATTGTACTCAAGCTTTTACTTTTACTTTTGTCTTAGCAATTAAAAACGATTACGGAATTAGTCGGGCGATTTTATCTCAACATAGACCGATATTTTCTGAGGCGGAACATCGAGATCATTTTGATTTGATTGGGTTTCCCATGTTTGATGGACGTAGCTTTTTTAAGTATCGTCGGATTGTCAGTGCTAAGCATAATCGCCGATTTGAAGGTAATCCATCTTTCGGAGATATGACTGTAGTTAATTGGTTTCATGGTAACAATTGGAACTTAATGAATCCACCTTTGTTAATGGGTGAATTAAGGTTAATTCAAACTGGGCAATACCAAAATTGGTTGGGGGGAATTTCTACTACTGCGTTAAAGCATGGCGAGGATCGGGCTTTGTTATTTTCTGAGTGGTTAATGGAAGTAGCAAAAAAGGCTAATTCTCAGTTTCCTCTGGCACATTTATCAGGTAAAGATTCGCCAATGGGTACGCTTTCAGGGTTGAGTATGATGCCTTATTTTCGCGAGGGAAGAAGGATTATTGGCAGAAAAGCTTACGGTCAAACTAATTTTATGATTCGGGAACAAGATATGAGAAAAGATATGTCTGGGGGGCGAAATTTTCAACCGACTGCGATCGGTGTTACTCATTATGATGTGGATATTCAAGGTTGTATGTATCGTAATTGGGTTCAACCTTGGGAAGCGCAAAGTGCGGGAACTACAGAAGATAAAGTTAAACCTGTAATTATTCCTTTGGAAAGCTTGATTCCTCAAGGAGTAGATAATTTATTAATTGGTGGAAAGGCGATCGCTGTGACGCATATTGTTAATGGTGTAACTCGCATTCATCAAGGGGAATGGAGTGTGGGTGCAGCAGCGGGCGCAACTGCGGGTTGGATTTTGCAGCAAAATAACCCAAAATTAACTCCAACTGCGATCGTTCCCAATAAATTAATGCCTAAGTTACATCAACACTTAAGAAATCAAGGGTTGCGCTTTACTTGGTATCAATCTCGATAAAAATTTGGTTCATTGCCAGGGAACTCTTCCGTATTTTTCCTGTGGCGCTCTCACCATAGAACGGCTTATAGATATTAGGTAATCAACTTTTCGTTGTCGCTTAATAATTTTATGTTTTGTCATGTTGCTTAGGCAATTAATTGGGGAATAATAGATTTATCGGTAAATAGTGAGAATGAATTCAATGTAGCGAATGAGTCGATCGCTGGAAATGGTATTAATAAATACCTTAGTTCGTTAAATAACGTTACAGTCCTTTACTTTATCCCTAAAGATCAATGAAGACAGCTAAGGAAACCAATATAGCTCTTCCGCATAATAATATGAAAGTGCTTCTGATTGAAGACAATTTAAAAGATGTAGAATCAATTAGGGAAGTGTTGTTAAAAACTTACGGAGAAAGTCAGTTAAATTTAGTTAATGTTGGCTGTCTGCAAGCGGGTAAAGAAGTTTTAAGTGCGGCAAAGTTTGATGTAGTTTTGTTGGATTTAACCTTACCCGATCGCCAAGGAATAGAAACAATTATTCAGCTAAAAAACTCCGGGGTAAAAACTCCAATTGTCGTTTTATTAGAAAATAATGACCAAAGATTAGCTTTATCAACAATTGATGCAGGTGCAGAATTTTATTTAGTAAAAAACAGTATTGATAGTCAGGTTTTAATTCATTGTTTCAATTATGCCGTGGAACGTCAGCGCACAGAAAATGAAGTTCATTTATTATTAGATGCAACTACGGCGATTAATCAGTCTCAAGATCTAAATGAAGCTCTAGCAGTTACTTTGGATTTATTATGTAAGCAGATCAATTGGAACTTTGGCGAAGCTTGGATTGTTAGTGACGATCGGACGTTAGTTTATAGTCCAGGTTGGTATAGTGGCGATCGGAGATTAGAAGAGTTTGTCGAACATAGCCAAAAATTAAAACTTTTACCTGGTGAAGGATTACCGGGAAGAGTTTTTTTATCAGGAAATCCCGAATGGATAGAAGATCTAACTGCAACCGAGAAATCAGTTTTTGTTCGATGCGAAATTACCGCTAAATTAGGGTTAAAAAGCTGTTTTGGTTTACCGATTATTGGGGATAGTGAAGTATTAGCTGTACTGGTGTTTTTCCAAGAAAGGAAAACTTGTGAAGACAAACATTTATTAGAACTTTTGCGTGCAGTAGCGACACAGTTGGGTTCGCATATTCAACGGAAAAAAACCGCAGCAGCTTTACAGTTAAGTGAGGAAAGGTTAAATTTAGCGATCGCTGCTAGCAATTTAGGTTTATGGGATTGGAATATTAGTACTGGAGAAATATATTTTAATTCCTACTGGAAGCAGATGCTAGAGTATGAAGAAACAGAAATTGAAGGTAATTATACAGCTTTTGAAGAACTAGTACATCCAGAAGATCTGCCGCAGATATTGCAAATTTTAAGCGAGCATTTAGCAGGTTCGACTGATTTTTATGAAGCAGAATTTCGGATGCAAAGTAAATCGGGAGAGTGGAAATGGATACTTTCACGAGGTAAAGTTTCCCAGTATGATGAAACAGGTAAACCGTTACGGATGACGGGAACTCATCAAGATATTAGCGATCGGAAAAAAGTCGAAGAAGCTAACTCAGAACTAACCCGCAAGTTTCAAGAATCCCAAAAAATTGCTCACATTGGCAATTGGGAATATGATGTATTGACAGGAACAATTACTTGGTCAAATGAACTATCTCGAATCTTGGGCGTTAACTCGGAAAAAGTACCCAGTTTTAATGAACTAATAGAACTGATTCACCCGGAAGATAGAGAAGCATTTTTAAGAGTTGTAGAAATAGCATTAACTAAAGGTACACCTTATGAAATGGATCATCGAATTATCCGACCTGATGGAGTAATTAGATATCTTAACAGTAAAGGTCAAGCATTACGTACTAACCATAAACCGCAACATCGCAATAGATTCGGTTATGTGTTGCGTTTATTTGGGACTTCAATAGATATTACTGAACGTTGTCAAGCGGAAGCAGCTTTGCAACAGCAATTTTTAAGACAACGTTTATTAGCAGCGATTCTGGAAAGAATTCGTAAATCTTTAAATTCGGAAGAAGTTTTACAAACAGCAGTAGAAGAAGTGAGACGGTTTTTGTTAACCGATCGCACAATTATTTATCGCTTCAATCCTGACTGGAGTGGTGTAATTCTTGTAGAATCTGTAGCTGAAGAATATATGCCAGTTTACGGGATAGTCATTCAAGATAATTGCTTTGTAGAAAAGTATGTTCCTCTCTATCAAAAAGGCAGAATTCGAGCTATAGAAGATATTTACAATGGTGAATTACATAAATGTCATGCGGATAGATTAGCACAATTGCAAATTCAAGCGAATATCGTAGTTCCGATCTTACAAGGCGAAAATTTATGGGGATTATTAATTGCTCATCATTGTCGCAGTCCGCGAAAATGGCAAGAATCAGAAATTGATTGTTTAAAGGAAATCGGCGTACAACTAGGAATTGCCATTCAGCAATCCACACTTTTTGAACAAGCGCAAATTGAAATTGCTGAACGTCAAAAAGCAGAGTTAGCTTTGCGGGAAAGTCAAGCTAAATTGCAGGAAAAAAACCAACAACTGAAAAGTACCTTAAAAGATTTGAAACAAACCCAAACTCAGTTAATTCAAAGTGAAAAAATGGTAAGCTTGGGTCAAGTTGTAGCGGGAATAGCTCATGAAATTAACAACCCAATAAGTTTTATATATGGTAATCTCGATTATGCTAACGAATATGTAAAAACTCTCTTTAAACTAGTGCAATCATATAGCACTTATTATCCTAATCCACCATACGAAATTCAGCAACAAATTGAAGAAAACGATCTAGGGTTTATTATTCAAGATTTCCCCAAACTTTTGAATTCTATGCAATCAGGCGCAGAAAGAATTGAAAAGATAGTGAAATCGTTACGCACTTTTTCGCGTTTGGATGAAGCAGATATGAAGTCTGTGGATATTCATGAAGGGATAGAAAGTACGTTAATGTTGTTGCAAGGTCGCCTGAAATGTCCAGAGAAAAAATTAGCAATTCAGGTAATTAGAAATTATAGCGAATTACCATTAGTAGAATGTTATGCAGGACAGCTAAATCAGGTAATTATGAATTTGCTCAGTAATGCGATCGACTCTTTCGAGTCACGCTCCGCGATCGAAGCATTAGAAGAAAAAGAGCAAAACGGCAGCATAGAAGAAATTTCTGCCGATCCTCATCCTAGTAGGATTACTATTCGGACTTATCTTTCTGCGATCGGAAATGTAGCAATATCTATTTCTGACAACGGTTGTGGCATCCCGGAATCTATTCGTAAACGAGTATTTGACCCATTTTTTACTACTAAACCTGTAGGTCAAGGAACAGGTTTAGGGTTATCAGTTGCTCACTCAATTATTGAACGTCACGGCGGTAAAATTACCTGTGAATCGGAATTGGGAAAAGGAACAAAATTCATTGTAGAAATTCCTTTAGAACAGTGTAGTACTATGGTAAAAACGCCAGTACAGCAGCAGGAGAACCAGAACCATCTTTCAATCGTAAAACACCAATAATTAAAGTTGTTCCTCTAGCAGGTAACTGTTCTAAATTAGTCAAATTTTCTAAGACTATTCGCGGTTTTTCCAGCATCAAACTATTAACAGTAAAAGTAGTATCTTGCCCGGAATCTACTCCATGAGTATCAATTCCCAAACCGGAAATTCTCCGTTCTTTGAGTAAAAACAAAACTGCTTCTTTGCTAATACCCGGAAAGTGTATTTTCCCTGATGAATCTGGATTTAAAAACTGTTTATTGTCTAACCATTTCTCTTGCCAACCCGTATAAACTAAGACGATACTATCAGCAGGAAGTTTGCCATTTTGTTGTTCCCAATTCCAAATATCAGTAATGCTTAAGAGATAATCGGGATTAGTTATTGCTTGGTTACTAATATCAATTACTACCGCATCTTTAACTAAAGATGAAGCTAAATATCCATCTATTCCAATTCCTGAACTGTGAAAACTTAGAGGTGAATTGATATGTGTGGCGCTATGTTCTCCCAAAGAAAACCGTCGCAAATAGTAACCATCTTTGGCTAATTCCGCCACTGTTTGTAATTCTACAGTTGGATCTCCAGGCCATTGAGGAATGTTAGAATCTATAATATGACTTAGGTGAATAACTTGGGAATATTTAATAGTTTTTTGGTTAGGTTTTGGATTAGTTAATCTCTGCAAAGTTGCCTCTTTAATTGCTTGTGTTTGTCCAGAAACAGTGAAGACTAATGCCTCTCGATAAACTCTTTGTGCGGGATGAAATTTGAGGTTAGCTGCACCACTAGAAATGGTAATTGCTGCGTGAGCGCAACGTACTGCTAAGGCGATCGCCCACCCCCGCAATTTATGTTTCTCTACTAAAGCTAAATTTACATCTTCTTGCGCTTCTCTAATCGCTTGACGACAATCATTAAATTCCGAATATAAATCCTGAAAACTTTCCTCAAGAAAAGGCAAAGATTTAGTTTTATTCGCCGCTTCTACAATATCAATTCCCGCCAAAGCACAACCCAAAGCTAAAAAGGTAGTTTGTTTTAAAATACTCTTTTTATCGTTATCATGAATCCAATCTTTTGGTTTAATAAAAACAACTTTCTCCCGTGCTAAAAACCATTGCTGCAAATTAGCAGCAACAGTATTAGTAGCTGTCATCGCTGCTAATTCCATCGGTTCAGCAAAACTAATTAAACCTTGATTTTCCTGCTGAGTTTCAACTAAAGGAACCACACCAAAAACCGCTTCACCATTAGGTAAAGTAGCAGCAATAATAAACTCAGAAAATATTTTCCAACCAGTTACCCAAGGTACTTTTCCCTCTATTAAAAAACCCCCGGTAATAGGAATTGCTTTAACAAATGGTTCACCATTCCTTCGCAAATGAGAAAAACCAATCCCTAATAAACGTTTTCCCTGACTCATCAAAGGCAAATACTCTTGTTTTAAAGCAATGTTTTCACTTTGAGAAATCATCGCCGCTGCACTTTGATGTTGAGTTTGCAAAAAAGCTAAAGCACCCGAATATCTAGCAACTAATTCTTGGTAATCATCAAATGTTTGTTGATTAACTTCTAAACCTCCCCATTCTTGGGTAATTCTTAAGCCTAATAATCCTAATTCTGCAAGTCCATTGAGTGCTTTTTGTAATGCTTCGGAGTCATAATCTATTACTGCGGCGTTTGGTGCAACAGAGTTAATTAAGTAGGATTTAGTTTGCTCTAGCAAAGTATATAATTGATTCATGTTCATGATAATTATAACAGTCCGTTGTAACGACTTCAGTCGTTGTGTTGTTAGAGAGTAGGACTAAAGTCCCTACAACGAACCAAATTTATCACAGTCCGTTGTAACGACTTCAGTCGTTGCCTTTTCAGCTAGTAGGACTAAAGTCCCTACAACGAACCTGTTTGATTATAGAGTAATTGCTTCTAGATTAATGTTGAATTTCCTCGTGATTGTTTCTATCACTTGACTTTCTTCGGGGGTAATTACTCCGTCTAACTGAGCAACTTTTTCACATTGCGCTAAGAGAGGAACAGCAAAATCACTATTAATTTGAGCTAGCAAACTTTCTAAAGATGGCGGAGAATTGCTATTAGCAGCTATAGTTTCTAAAGAGGCAGGGCTAAGATTTAAAGTTTCTAATTCGGGCAAAATTTCTTCCCAAGTTTTTCCAGGATTTCCAGCTAAATAAACATGAATTAAAATTTGATCCATAATTACTTGTTGGGAAATTGCACCTTTTAAAAACTTCTGACTTTCTAATTGAGCAGTTTCTAAAGTCGCTTCCATTGTGATAGTTGGAGTTAGTTTTGCTTCATAAAAACGGCAAGAAGCATATCCCAGCGTATAAAGCAGTGCTGCATTACTGCTAGCACCAATTACTGCACCAGCAACAGGTATATTTCCCAACAAAGTTACACCTGCATCGATCGCCAAACCACCACTAAGAGACAAACTAAAAATTGTTAATATTTCTCCTTTACGCTCGCTAGAGTCTAAATCTAAACCATAAGCAGCAGCAACTTGATAAATTAATTCAGCTGATAATGCAGTAGTAGCCGCTAAATCTAATCCCGCTAGCGCCAATGCTGTTCCTGGTATTAATTTACTGACTAAACCTGCTCCACCAGCTAAGAATGCTTTATCTACCATCAAGCGATGAGCAATTTCATCTGGGTTTTCGTTAGGGTACTTTTGCTGTAGTTTTCTAACTTTAGTTTCCGCTTTTTCAACATCTACGTTATCTATAAAGCGTACTAACCATTCGGTACTAAATTCTCTAGCAGTTTGAATTGTTTTACCAGTTGCATCAACTACAGGTGTGACTACATCAGAGGCTTTTTTAATAACTATTTCGCTAGTTTGAGATGCTGTATTTGTAATTGCACTACCAACTTCTGTGGCTTTTTCGACAACTATTTTACTAGTTTGAGATGCTGTATTTGCGATCGCGCCGCCAACTCCTGAAGCTTTTTCTGCAACTATTTTACTAGTTTGAGAAGCTGTATTTGTAATTGCACCACCAACTTCTGTGGCTTTATCTAAAGCGTTTTTACCTGCTTGAGATGCAGTAGCAGCGACAGCTTGACTTGCAGTAACAGCAGCACCTCCAACTGTTCCAGCTGCGCCCCTAACTGCTCCTAACCATCCGCCCCAAGAAGAAGGTTGTTTTTTTACAGTTAATTGGCTTGCTGGCTCAACATTAACAATAGCAGCAGAAGATAGATCTTCAACAACTATTTCAGGTGTAATTAAAGTTGAATCTACCTGCTTATTTAACTCAAATTCTTCTTGCCAGTCAGGGAAATCATCACCTGTTTGTTGCCCAAAAATCTTAACTTTTTGGCAAAACTGTATGCCTAAACCAATTAATCCCTCACGAATAACTAAAACTACAGAATCTTGCTCTGGAACTTGGGCTGATTCTACCTTGATTTGCAAACAATCATTTTTCAGAATAGCTTTTACAGTAATGCTTTGAGAGTTCATCCACTGATTAATCAATTTAGTCAGAGCATTTATATCACCTTGTTTAGCAAGTTCTTCAAAGTTGGGTACATTCTGCGCCGAAACTTCAAATTCCTCATTCCAAGCGGGAAATTCTTCACCCGCCTGTCGCCCAAAAACTTTAACTTTTTTAATCGATTCAGCCCCTAAGTTGCTCATCCACTTATTAATTAGTGGAACTAATACCTGTTGATTTGGTACTTGAGCAGCTTCCAGTAAAATTTGTAAGCAATCATTTTTCATGACAGCTTTTACTGTAATTCCTTTGGGTTGTAGTGGGCGATTCATGAAAGTTGCGATCGCTTGTGCATTTCCCTGTTTAGCAAGTTCCGAGAGATTTTGTTGTTCCATATCTAGTTAGGTTAATCACACCTAGCTCTAGTATTCCCAGCTACAACAGAGTAGTAACACATTTAGCAAATTTCCGTACTCTAGCAATTCCAGAAAGTTACATTCAAGACAATTGGTGTATCTAAGGAAGATGAGTTTCTAACCAAATTGGCAAATCAGCAATAGAATTAAAATCCAAAAGTGCTTCCGCCAAGTCTTCTAACAAAGCAACTGGTAGAGTGGAAAGGTGCGATCGTATTCCCTCATCTATTGTCCCAAACTTTCGAGTCAGAAGACGAACAATCAAAGCAAAAGCTTCCTGCTGAAAACCTTCTTGGCGACCTTCTTGAAGACCTTCTTGGCGACCTTCTTGCAAAATCTCCTGATAAATCACTGATTCCCGCATTGTTTTCTCCCGAAATAATTGACGCAAAACTGTTTTATTAAACTTTAAACCTGCTAATATTTGGATGTATGTGGATACTTCTCGTTTTTGTTCGATCGACTCTATTCTATCCACTTCTTGTGCTACTTGGGCAAGCAATTGCTCTGGTTGAGATGTCGCCGCTAAAGATGCTAATGGTAGCAAAGCGATATCAGATAAAAATATATTAGGGTCTTCTTCCCACAGTCGAATTACCCGATATTCATGACGAGTTCTTTCTAAGACAAACGCTGTTTCAATGACCGTTCCTTCTGCGGGAGGTAACAACAAAATAATGACTTGGGTAATCGGTTTTCTGTAAAGTCGATATAACCTTGTCCAATAGTCTAGCATTCGGAAAGGTAACGGTGGTTCCGATTCGAGTTTGACCTGAAATTCTAAATGTAATATTCGCTCAGAAGTGTTGAGAAATGTCACCGAATCTGCTCGAATTGGTTCGATACTCAGTTCAGTTTTTAATACCTGCACGCTGGGCGGTAATTCTCCTAAAATCCAAGCAGCAAAACGATCGGGATATTTTTCCGATAATAGTTTGCACAGGTTATCGAAGGACATTAAACTTAAGTATTGGAATCAGATGTTTTATTATATAGCTCAAGTATTCCCAATGGCTCAATCATTAGAAAAACCAATAACTTTTGCTGAATTCATCCAATGGAAGCCAGAAAATAAACGTTACGAACTACACGATGGAGCAATTTTTGAAATGCCACAACCTACAGGTGAACATGAAGATATTGTGGGATTTTTAGCCGAAAAGCTGATATTAGAATATGTCCGCTTAAATCTGCCTTATTCTATCCCGAAAACGGCGTTGGTTAAATCACCATCAAGTGAATCAGCTTATTCGCCAGATATCTTGTTACTTAACCGTTCTAATTTGGTAAATGAACCTTTTTGGAAACAAGAATCTACTGTGACTATGGCTGAATCTATTCCTTTAGTTATTGAAGTGGTTAGCACTAATTGGCGGGATGATTACTATAAAAAATATGGAGAGTACGAAGAGATAGGAATTCCTGAGTATTGGATTGTAGATTACCTCGGTTTGGGTGCGCGAAAATTTGTTGGTAATCCTAAAAAACCAACAGTTTCTATTTACTCGTTAGTCGATGGAGAATACCAAGTTAGTCAATTTCGAGAGAATGATTGTATTCGATCGCTAACTTTCCCTGAGTTAAACTTAACCGCCCAACAAATATTTCAAGCTGTCAGCATTTGATTTTCCGGCAATCTAAAACCTCTCGGTTCTTCCGTACTTGTTGTGGAAAACCCTGGTTTTAGGGACTGGGGACTGGGAAACCTTGTAGAGTAAGCACTCTGCTAATTAATAAATTCCCATATCCACACTGAAAAACCAATCCCAGCGATCGCTCCAAATTAACGCTAAAATTGACTTCAATAAATGGGGAATTAAATCTTGTCATTCATTATCCACAGGAGTATCATCAGAGTCGGGTAAATCTTCCGCACCAGGCAAACAATGCCAAGGTTTGTAATTTAACATAATGGATTCTGCCAAAACTCTCAATTCAATGATATAGCAGAATTGAGATACCCGACTTCTTCAAGAAGTCGGGTATCTCAAACATTTACCTATTCGGACTATTTTGGGGTTTCACAGTGTTAGTGGAATTATTGTTTAATACTTCTGCTAATTGTGCTGGAGTAAAATTCTGTACTAGGCTTAAATTGAATGGTAATTGACTGATTGCTCTGGCATAATTAGCGGTTAAATAAGGTTGATATTCTGGTTGATTGTTGAGATAGTTTTTGAAGAAAGCTACACTTAGCGCATTCAGATAAGGACGGGCTAACCTGGGATCTGGGCCAACTAATTCGGGAGGGAATGCGGGTAAAGCACTGTTATCTTCTTCGCGACCTCCTAATAAAGAAAAGTGACTGGCTTTTTCAATTACAACTAAATACTTGTTGGGTGTAGTTAGCCAGGTAAAAGGGACAATTTGTTCGGTAAAAGCTGGAGTGAGAATATCATCAGAAGCAGCGACAAACATCAGAGGGATTTGAATTTGTCCCAGTCCACTTTCGCCAAAAATGCTACTAGTTAAAGGGTTAATGGCAATTACTGCTTTGACTCGAGGATCTTGTAAATCGTAATTGGCGGGAGTTAGTCGAGCAACTTCGCATTGAACTAACAGGGATAAGTTGAAGATTTGGCTATTGGCACAATCTTTACGGAGTCGATCGAAGTTAATTTTAGCTCCTGCTAAAGCTAAGCTGGTATAACCACCGAGGGATTGACCAATTACTCCGACTTGTTGTAAGTTTAATCGCCCTTTGAGTGCTAGTTCTGTTTGTTCGCGGCGTTGCAATTCATCTAATACATATTTAATTTCTAATGGTCGATTAATTAATTCTTGGGGTTGGGGAGAATCAGCTAAACCACTTAAGAAGTTTTGAAATCTTTCTAGACTGTCGCCTGGGTGTTCCATGACGACGATCGCAAATCCGTAAGATACCAAATGTTCGGCTAAAAGTGATAAAGTGTTGCGGTTTCCGGCGGCACCGTGAGTAATCACAATTACATTGGCTGCGCTGTTAGTTTGGGGTAGGTAAAGATCGACCATTAAAGGGCGATTTCTTTCGGTGTCGTTGATGGTCAGCGTTTGTTTTTGCCAAGTAAAAGATCCGGTTCGGCTTAAGTCTGGAAGTTCGCTAAAATTGAAGTTAGAATTAGCAGATGCTTCAATTATTGATGCTTGTTGAATTGCTTTAACGCTGGCTTC
The DNA here is from genome assembly GCF_041929135.1 of Floridaenema fluviatile BLCC-F154. Classification (NCBI taxonomy): domain Bacteria; kingdom Bacillati; phylum Cyanobacteriota; class Cyanophyceae; order Aerosakkonematales; family Aerosakkonemataceae; genus Floridanema; species Floridanema fluviatile. Next base: position 20,202 of record NZ_JBHFNS010000084.1, read on the forward strand.
TGTATTGCGGAGAATTTTTTCAAATTCACCAATCAGTTGGAAACCTTGAGTTAGGTCTACGCGGACAGTGCGATCGGGAAATTTCCGCAACATATTTAGTAAGTTTAATCCTTCCGGATCGCCAGCCGCAGCAATAAAAGCAGTTCGCAAATAATTTGCCCCATTTTGTCCGGTTTCTGTTTGTAAAACTCTGCCTAATCTTTCTAATACAGTTTGTCCTAATTGAGCTTTGGTAAATTGGGAAATTACGGTGGGGCCAGCTTCAAATCGCCTTTGCATAATTTCCCGCAATTCTGTTAAGTTTTTCGGATCGATTTCCCCAATATAGGAAGATAATTCTTCTGTGACTTTACCTTCCTTAACTAAAGCTTCCAACGATTCCACGGAAAGGGAAAATTTTATTGGGCCATAAACAACTGAGATTCGCTCTGCACTTATAGCGGGAATGGCGATCGAAATAGCCGAAACTAACCAAAATCCCAATCCGACAACGGTGACATTAGTGCCCACCGACAGAAATGATTGAGCAGGTAAAAACTGCTGAAAAAGCCTTCTGCCTTCTGCTTTCTGCCTGCTGGTAAAAATCTGGCTCAATTTCCTGGGACTGATAGCAAGAGCGTTAAATTTTGCAGTATTCATAGAGTAAATCGTGAAATAACATTAAAAAGCAGAAATATGTCTCGTTAAGTCAGTTTTATTACCCCAGCCTGTGGGATAATCAGGTCGATCAGTTACGACCGATCGCTTAACTGAGGTAATTTTCAGGTCACTATACCAACCCATGATTGATATGTTTCCCTTGTCGCTTGACTCCTTGATTGTCTGTATTAACAGACAACATTGGTTTTTCAGTAAAATCCAGAAGCTCAGAAACTCTAGTATAGAAAGTTTTCGGGAATTTAGGAGTTAAGTAAATCACAGGTTTTACTCAGGTTATGTATTACCAATCAAATTCATTCGGCACACCTGATAATCAAGAAAATCATGTACAAGATAACGAAATCGCTGCTGATAAAAGTCAGTGGTTTGTTCGCTTGGAAGCGCGAGATTACAATGCTGAACTGAGATATTATCATCAGATTTTAGAGAGTCAGCCTAATAATGTTGCTGCTTATTATCAACTTGGTGCTGCCCATTTAGCAATAGGAAACTATACAGCTGCGATCGCAAATTACGATCGAGTAATTGAATTAGAACCAAATAATGCGGGGGCTTATCATAACCGAGGTAATGCTTACACTGCATTGGGCGATTATCAGGCAGCATTAACTGATTATAACCGGGCAATTGAGCTTGAAGAAAACGATCCAGTTTTTTACAACAGTCGCGGTGCAGTACTTTGTAATTTAGGGGATTTAGCAGAGGCGATCGCTTCTTTCGATCAATCTTTGCGTTTGAATCCTCTTTATTCTTCAGCTTATAACAATCGTGGCAATGCCAACGCTAAACAAGGTGATTTTGTTAGTGCGATCGCCGATTACAACAAAGCTATAGAAATTAATCCTCTAGATGGTTCGGCATTTCTGAACCGAGGTATTAGTCAATATCGATTGGGAAACCAACTATCAGCAATTGCGGATTTTACTCACTCTTTGAAGCTAAATCCTAATTATGGAAAAGCTTACAAAAATCGAGGCATTGTCCGGGCAGAAATGACTGATTGTGAAGCTGCGATCGCCGATTACAATCAAGCAATTAAACTCAATCCCGCTGATGCTAATGCCTATTATCATCGCGGTCTTGCTAGCTGCGCTTTCGATCATCCCATTGCTTATCAAGCAGCAATTGAAGACTTTACAAAAGCCGCTGAACTCTATGAACAACAAGGAGAAATTGAGCAGCATCAATTAGTCATAGATATTCGCGAAGAGTTATTAATTTGGCTTCAGGGAATTGAGGAAATTGTAGATAGCCCATTGTGAAAATACCTGCTGTAGAGACGTTTTATGAAACGTCTCTATCTTTTCTTAAATACTGTTTCTACACAGTTGATTAGTAATTTCTTGGGCAGTTTTAGTTAATGCCGGAGAAGGATTTTCTACTAAATAAATCTCGCGTAAAGCATCTGACCAAAGACGTTGTGCGGCAAAATATTCGGCTTTAGCAACAGCAATTTGTTCGGGAGTTGCGTTTTGTTCTTTAAGTGATTTTTCGATTTCTGCTAATTCAGCTGCTATTTCTTGACGCTGAGTTTCATCCATAATTCGGAATATAAAACGGACGTAATCATTAGCAGAATTGTATAAAGACCATTGGTAGGTTTGACCAACTTGTAATGGTTGTGCTTCGTAGATAACTTTTGAATCTCCAGGAGGCAGTTTTTGTTCCCATAAAATTTGATCTCCACCGGGACGGCGTAATTCTACTCGTTGAATATTTCCACCTTGCCAAAGGAATAGGGGGCGATCGCTAAAAGTATCATTTATCCCTACTACTCCCGGAGAAAGCGGACATAATCTCACCCCACGAGTTGCAGGCGATTCTTCTTTTTTCGCTTGGTTTACTAACTCTTGATACACCTCACCACCACCGGGAGTTGGTGGGCGTGGAGGTCTTCTCCGTTGGGCTAAAAGTTGCTTTGCCAAAGGCTTTTTTGCTTGCCAAACCAAGACTGAATCGGCACTATAAACTTGTCCTAGTATGGCAAATAAACTAGTGATTGATGTACCCAAAAATAGCAATACAGTTATTAAATTTTTCCGGTTAAACATGAGAATTTTTCCTCATAAACACTGGTATAGCATATAGTGAAAATGTTAATGATGGTAATAACAAAGGTAACAAAACTCCGGCTGTAATGTAGGTTTGCAAACTAATTATTGCATAACCAGCTAAGGTACTAATAATTACAATTGTCCACTCCTTTTGCTCTGGGTTAAAAGTGTTTTTAATTGAAGCGGTTTTGTACTTTTTTCGCTGACGATCGCGCTGATTTAATGTTATGACAGCAATTTTACCCAACAATCCAGCCATTCCCACCATCCACAAATCAGGAATTGGAATAATCATACTATTGTTGAGGTGATGATGTACCATGTAAGCATGAATTTCTGCACCAGTAAATTGGTTCCGCTGGTTTAAACAATCGTCATCTATGCGCCAATAACAAATTGCTGCTGGTTTAGGAAATAAGTCCGATCCAGATCCAACTCCTGCATCTCTGTAACCTCCTGGTGCAATGATTGCTACTTGTTTTTGCAGGTGATTTTTTTGAGAAGTGCTAATTTGATTATTTAGTAATTGCCAAGCAGGAAGGCGATCGTACACCTGTTGTGGAGGAATGGAATAATCTATCACCGGATGTAACCACATTTGACCGAAAATATAAGAGAATTCGCTAATTGGTTGCAGATAGGTTTTAGAAGAAAATAAGTTTTTATTTTTCGATTTTAGAGATTGTTGAATTTGAATTAAAAAGTTTTGCTGACTCTGTAATTGGGGTTGGGGAATATTATGCTTCTCTTCAAAGTTTAACCGATAAGCTAGGGCTAATAAATAAGAAAAAGGCACAATTGAGGGATCGTTACTTCCTGATATGGGGAGTTGCATGAATCCGCCGATTAAATTCATTTCCCCTTGTAAACTCCAATTTGGACTGGCAATTTCTGGTAAAGGTTTCAAGCTGTCGCCATTTTTTCCTTGATTTGTTACTAAAACAATCCAAGTTGGTTGAGGTTTTTTCACAGCTTTAATCAGCGATCGAGCTAATTTTCGATCTCGAATTTCTATTTCACTTCGACGATCTAACAAATAGTCAAGCCCGATAATTTTCGCGTCTAATTCTGACAGTTTATCTACTAGTTTTGCCAGATAGTTTCGTGGCATAGGTTTTGGATTAGAGATATCTTTTTCTTGCCTAATAGATTCATTATCAATTTGGATTAATAAGGTGGGAGGAGGAGATTTTTGGGTAGGTATTTGATGGGTGATACGACGATAGATTGCTTGGTAAAATATGCGTCGATCTAATAAATAATCTTGCAGGGGTATTAATAAACTGGCTACTGTTAATGTGGAAAGTGCGATCGCCTCAAATGGAGTCGGCAAAAGTTGCTTTAATTTTTGGCTAATCTGATTCGGTTGTAACTGAAATAATTCCCCATTCGGATGTCCAAACATCGAAGGAATTAGATAAGCTGAGGGATATTTCAGTTTTGCTTGCTGAAGATATTCGCAAGCAAAAGACATTGCTTCATAAACGTTTTTAAACTCTGCTAAACTTAGCAAAAACTGCAAGAAAAATTCTTCTGCTACTTCGTTATGAATTGATTCTCGCATAATTATTACTTGATTTAATCCCAAGTTAATTAAGGAAGCAGCAATATTTAAACCGCAACAAGAATTAAAGATCGCAAATTGCAAACCTCGTTGTTTAGCTTGAATTAAATAAGGGGAAACTTCGCTAATTGTTAAATGAACGTTGGGGGCGATCGCAATTTTTCCCCCAGTAATTTCAGCTTCGTTACTATGCCCCAAAAAACATAATAAATCCCAACCTTGCGGATCGGCGATCGCTTGACAAACATTTTCCCGAATTTGATGTTCTTCCTGTTCTGCTTGCCAACCAACAAACTGCATTTCTACCAAGCGAGAAAGAGATTTTAACGCTTTTAACTCTTTTTGAAAATGCAATCCAGTATCATCTCCAACAATCACCAAAAATCTGCTTTTACGGCGCAATTTTTGGGTAACTTGGGAGAAGTTTTCGGCGCGAATATTGGGAGGAGTGCGAATAAATTGGATTGGTTTTTTCGGCACTGATTTAGTTAAAATTTCCCAATTTTCCCAAGGTAAACGTTCTAACTCTAGTTGATAACAAGTGAGTAAAATCGTAGTTGCTGATGTGGTGTTAGTTGAGGAATCGCTAATCAGAATTTCCTGGCGAATCTCGAATAATTCAGCATGACGCAACCACTTATTAAATGCTTGCAAAAATGCCGCTTCTGCTTCCACTAATTTATTGTGCCAATCAACTTGAGGAATGACACCGCTACCGCTACCCTGTACTCGCCCGCGCAATGCTGATTTATAGAAACTGAGGTAAATTCTTTGCCACTCTTGATAAAGTCTGGTTAATGATTCTGGATATTCTAAAGTAGCAAAAAGTTGCTGTCCGTTACCCCAAGATAACTCAAATCTACAAGTGCGATCGATCCGTTCAATTTTAAGTTGGTAAACTGCATTGGGAATCATTGGATTTCAGGTTTTAGATTTGACTATTTTTATTGTTGCATCCGAAAAGTGAATGGCGGTAAAGTTAAAGATAAGCTTTTACCTGTTTCGCGATCGGGCAAACTAACAGTTACTAAAAATCTCTCATCCCAAGCACCAGCAATTTGGATATAAAGATAACTATCAGGACTATTTGGCCCAACTTTCCGTTGGACTAAAATTCCTGTAGAATCGCTTACTCGGAGTTTTAAACCAGTAGGTAAAGTAGTACCATAGTTGGCGGATAAGATGAGTAATAACATCCATTCAGGAACATTATTTTCTGCTAAAAAAGGCCAAGTTACAGCGTATAAATCGAATTGTTGCTCGCTGATTTTAACTTTTTGGTAAGCACCCCTGGCATGAGAAGGAATCTCTACACCAAAGTTTGACAAATCAGAAACAATTGTTTCAAATTCTTCTGTAGTGTTGCGTAAAGGTGCAGGATTAGTAGCGAAAGATGGCATTAAAATCCAAGATAAATTTTCGGCTAATTCGTCCATTTTATCTTGTAACCAAAGTCCTACATTTAACGCTGGTCTAGTTAAAATTTGGAGTAAACTATCTAAGTTAGTTAATGCCGTTTCTCCCTCGGTTTCGGTTTCATTAATTGCCGCAAATTCCAAGGTAAGAATAGTAGCTAATCTTTCCCAAGTTAACACTTGCCATAAAGGAGCATCTAGAGATTCTAAGTTGTTTAATAAACTGGAAATTTCCGCTTGAATACTGGCTAAATTTTCTAAGCGATCGCCAGGAATTTCCGGTAAACTAATTGCTGTAGCTGCTAAACAGCGCAAATATAATAATAGTCGTTCGGCATTATTTTCTAACCAGGTAGTTGGAATACTATAAGTCCAGTCTAAGTTGGGATCTAAATTTGACTCAGCAATCAATTCAGTTAAGCGATCGTAACGAATAAAACCTTTAACTATTGCCTGTCCATATTCTTCTTTAACATCTACAATTACATAAAAATGGGGAATAAATTCCGGTAATTCGATCGCTGCTCTCGGAAGGTCAATTTCTACATCATCTAAGCTACCTTGCGCTACTAAACAAATTTTAAAATCGCCCACTTCTAAGTTACAAACTCCGGGAATTAAATTAGCAATTGTCGGATTTAATACCGAACATTTTGTTCGATCGATCGATAATTCGGGGGCATATTCTCTCAGCCATTCTATAAAGCCAAATAAAGCTAAACTATCCAAATAAATCAGCCATTGTTGCTCGAAATTTTGAATCGCACTACTAATTTTTACTGCTGACTCGATTTGTTCGGGTAGAAGTGCGATCGCATCCGTAGGCACCGCCGTAAAATCTAAACTAAACTCAGTAGAATTATTTGGTGAATAGCTCATATTTTCCCCTAGAATTAAACTCTTGATTAGATGAAAGCTCAGCAATTTATCTCTGTAAAACTTGCTTTAAATAATGGCAAAGTCTAGCAGCAAATAAACTCTGCTCCCGGCGATTCGGATTAGAAGATTCTGCTTCTGCTTGATTAATTAATTGGGTAATTTGTTCGTCGAGTGCAACTTCAATTTTTTGTTCTAATTGCGGTAGAAGATCGGGATCTGTATAAGCAGTTGCTTGTTGTAAAACGCAATTATGCAAGCACTTTAACATTCGTTGGCGCACATCAGCACGAAATTCTTTTAACTTCAGCAAACGGCTAACCTGGTACTGATATTCTAGTCCGATTAAACCAGCGATTTCACTCATAGATAATTGCTCGCAATGAAACAAATGAATCCCAAAAATAAACTGCTGAGAGCTATGATTTTTTGGTCGAGAACTGCGATTTAAGCGATCGCTAATTGCTGACTCTAAAGACTTGTCTAAACAATTAAGAAAAGCCGTTCTGTAAGCAGTTAAAAACTCTACTTCTTCCTCCTCTTGACTATTATCTTGACTGGGACTTTCTAAAATACAATTCTCTACAGTATATAAAGACTGAGTTTTAGCCATACCTCCGCGGATATAGATTCGGTATTCTCGTAATTTATTCGCCATCTCTCGGACTTGATTCATCAGTTTTTCCGATGATAAATCTATACCATATTTAACCCTAATATATGAGATCATCTCCTCAATTTGAGCTTTTGACGGTGGTAAACATTGTCCAGCATTTTTCCCAGATTTACGCAACCTTAACCGATCTTGACGATAAATAGCATGGTAAGTTTCCAAAAGTAAAGTAAACTGTTGAATTTCCCCAGATGTTAAATGATAAAACTCCGTAAAAATGCGTTGTAATTGTCTGCTGGTAGTATCATTTAAAATCGCCCAATCACTTACTAAATAAACACCATGTTGTAATAAAAAAGCATTTAATTCACGATGGTGTTTAACTAATCTGGCGATCCAACTATTAAAATTTCCCTTTTGACAATCAAAAGTTTCTAAGATTTCCGTCGCCAGAGATCTGTAATTAGTTTTACTTTGCTTAGGGGAAACTTCATCTAAGACGAAAGAAAATAAATCGCCTCTTGTAAAGCCATGTTTATTGCCGAACTTTGCTTCTAGTTGAATACAAATTTGGGCAATTTTCTGAGAAATAAAACAGCGCAAACAAGTTTCTGCCAAAGCAGATTTAGGACTTTCACGCAGCAAGTGCAACAGGTGAGTTTGAATTTTGCGATCGTCTATTTCTGCTTGACTTAACAACACTGAAAACTCGGTTTGAAAAAATGTTTTAGCAGACACAATTTCCTCAACTTTGCGTCTACCTGTAGCATCAAGTCTCACCAATCTCCAGTAATTTGATGCAACTACCATAATGGCTTCACTTAGTCCAATTTGACTGACACTTACAATTGTGTCACCTCCTAAGTCAATAATTAACAACCTGATAATCTTAGATATGTCTGGCGTAGTTACACCTATGCAGTTTTAAAAGAATTCGGGAAAACTAATAACTGTCTCCCGGAAATTAGCTGGCGTACCCACATCTAAAAAGTCTCCTGCGACTTCACAAGCAAAACCACCATCCGTTTTAATCCAACTTCGCAATGCTGTAGAAAGATCCAATTCTTCTTGATTTTGCTGTTGTTTACCATTTTCCAAATACTCCATAAATTTACCTGGAAGTAAATAAATGCCAAAAACACAAAAATATTGCGGTTTATTTCCCGGAATGCGAAGCGTAGCTGTTTCGGGATTTAAAGAAGGCTTTTCCTGCATATCAGTTAATTCATAAATATTAGTTTCATTGGGAATCGATCGCACTCCCACAACTCCATATTGATGAATTTCTGATTCATTGCGCCGCCGAACTCCTAATACACCTTTACCCAATTCTTCTCCCACATTAAGCACTTGTTGGATGCAAGAAATCGAAGAATGAGACTTATAAATATGATCTCCTAAAAGTAAGACAAAAGTTTCCGAACCAACTATTTCTTTGGCTTGCAATACTGCATCCCCAAAACCAGCAGGTTCTTGTTGATAAACGTAGCGCAAGCGATCGCCTAAATCCCTTAACTCCTCCCAAGCATTTAAAATCCGTTTTCCCGCCACAGTTTCTAAATTTTCCGTCGGCGGTTCGGTAAAATATCGATTAATTAATTCCCCATCCCGCGGCGATACTACTAAGATTATTTCCTCGACTCCGCTATCCAAAGCTTCCCGGACAATCCAATCTACTGCTGGACGCAATGAACCATCTTTTCCCGGAATTGGTAACAATGCTTTGGGAACGATTTTAGTTACTGGATATAACCGAGAAGCAAGTCCAGCTAAAGGAATAATGGCGTATCTGGGTTTCATAATTCACTTGTTATTTGGTTATTTGTCATTTGTCATTTAATATGATTTAATTCTGCTTAATAAATCTTACTTATTCTGGTTTTTCATTTTCTTCCTCTTTTTCATTTTCATTTTCTTCTTTTTTGATCCGGCGAATCGGTAAATTAGCAATTAAAGCTGAAGATCTTTCATTATTTTCGATCGCAAACACGAATTCCTCAGTGTCAAGTTCCACATAACGAGAAATTACTTCGATAATTTCCTTTCGCATTTCTTCTAACTCTTGGGGAGAAAGTCCAGTGCGATCGTGCGCTAACACCAATTTTAATCGTCGTTTCACTTCATCACGACTACTATTATTACTCGACCAGGGAAAGAATTTTTCCAGAAATTCATTGAGCATGACTGTTTACCCAAAAGAGAATAAAATCAGATATTATTGATTTTTTAAAGTAAAAAATTATCCCAGAGCCTAAATAATCTATTATCGCCTACTTCTGCTCCCTGGGGGAGAGAAGGAAAAGAAAAGCTAATCTTTAAATTAGCCTTACTTTTTGCCAAAAAAGCGCCGCAGACGTTGCCAGAAACCTTCCGGGGGAGTTTCCAAACTGAGGAAAGGCAGCTTTTCCCCTTCTAATCGACGGGCTATATTGTGATAAGCGATCGCCGCCAAAGAATTACTCCCAGCCAAAACCAAAGGTTCCCCTCGATTTGTGGAAACAATTACCCTTTCATCATCCGGGACAATTCCTAATATCGGAATCGCCAAAATTTCCTGCACATCTTGTACAGACATCATATTATTTGCCTGTACCATTGCCGGACGAATTCGATTAACAATCAAGTGAATTTTTTTGATACTATGTGCTTCTAAAAGACCAATTACCCTGTCAGCATCTCGCACCGCAGAAATTTCCGGTGTAGTCACAATTACCGCTTCTTTCGCCGCAATAATTGCATTTTTAAACCCCATTTCAATTCCCGCCGGACAGTCAATCAACACATAATCATAATCCTCAGCCAAATCAGTAACTAACTGTTTCATTTGGTCGGGGTTCACGGCATCTTTAGTCCGATTTTGTGCTGCCGGAAGCAAAGCTAAATTTGGCTGTCGTTTATCCTTAACTAAAGCTTCTTCCAGCTTACATTCACCCGACATCACATCTAAAGCCGTGTGAACGATCCGGTTTTCTAAACCTAGTAACAAATCCAAATTTCGCAAACCAAAATCAGCATCCAGCACCACTATTTTATGTCCGCGAGATGCCAAAGCCATGCCAATATTAGCAGTAGAAGTGGTTTTCCCCACCCCGCCTTTGCCAGAAGTAACCACAATAATTCGCGCCATAATCAATGAGAAAATTGGTAATCAGGTAATAGCTATTTGGAAAAGTTTTAAGTTTCGATTTTTGAGTTTTGAGTTGGCTCGTCATCCCCCATAAATCCCTGCCTTTAAGAAAGTTCGGGTCTTTGAAAACCCAGTCCTTTGCCAATACGAATTCCTTCATCAGTCACATAAGCAACTTCTGGAAAAAATTGTGCTGGCGGAGTTTCGGGGGCTCTAGCGACAAAATCAGCAATGCGGAGTTGAGTTGGTTCCATTTGCAAGGCCATAATTAAACATTCGCGTTTACCTCTTGCGCCAGCATGAACGAAACCGCGCAACCGACCCCAAACTACAATGTCACCATCAGCAATTATCGAACTACCGGGATTAACATCTCCTAAAACAATCACTGTTCCAGGGTGACGAATTTCGACTCCTGAACGCAAAGTTGTTTCTAAATAAAGTGGTTCTAAAAAAGGTTGTCCTGGTTTAGTTCCTGTTAGTTGATTTTGATTAATATAGGCGATCGCAGATTCCTGTTCCACCGAATAACCAGCAGTCGCAGCAGCTACAGCAGTTTGACGGCGACTCGTTTGAACTAGTTTTAACTCCAGTTTACTTTCCGCCAATGCCTCAGCAATTTCTTGCAATTGTCGCCCATCTAACAACCAACTTTCGGCAATTAAATGTACCGGAGTATTTGGTTCCCAAAACTTTTCCCCACCATGTAAACGCTGTTTTAACTGTAACCAAAGGTCTGACCACACAGCTGGCGCTTCCTTTGGTTGCGTTTCCGGGGGCAAAATTAATAATAACTTTCCTGATTCCGCTTTCAGGTGAACTTGCAACGGACTAACGGACTCAGCAGTAACTTGACTCTGAGTAATAGTCTCCATTGTAGTTGGAGGAATTTTTTCCTCTGGAGTTTCAGGAAGCTTTTCTAATGCCGAAGTAAGAGAAGAATCAACTGTCATGCGCTCAAGGTTATAGCAGCAATGGATAACTAAATAAGTATAGTAGAACTTTGCGGGTGATTGGTCATTGGTTATTTGTGATTATTAATTCAATTTAGGATTTCAGATTTAAGTTGGGAATCGGTATTTTTTGATAAATTGAAAGGAGTTTTAGGAGGATAGATTTCTTGGTTCCAGTTTCTCTATTCCTTGGGAAAGGCTATTAAAATCCTTAAAATTAAACCAGTCTAGACTGATTTCGCAAAAACCCCGTCTATAGGATCTCCAGTATGTTAGCTCACCGAACTGTTCTTGTAATTGCTGACTCGGATCGGAGCAATTATAATTATCGGTATCAATTACAGCAAGAGGTAAGTTTTACCTACACAATTCTTACAGAAAGCTACGATACCCTAAATTCTGTAATCGCGCCAGAAAAACCGATTGACGGCATCCTTCTCGAACTTAGACCAGGATTTAAAAATGAGCAAGATGATGATTGTTTTGTGAATCAAGAAATCCTGAAAGCCTCAAATTTCGGTAATTCTTTGGGCTGTGGCAACCGCTGTCCGCCAATTGTAGTCATTGGTGGTGATGACGCAGCAACGGTAGTACAGGCATTCAAAAATGGGGCAGCGGATTATTTGATTAAAGACCGAATGACCCCGGATGATTTGCGGTTAGCGATGCGGAATGCGATACTGCTAACGCAACATCACACGATCGCTAATACCGAATCACAACCAGAACGACAACGCCGAGAAAAACAGTTGCAAACACGGGAAATTCAAGCAATCTATCAGTCTGCACCCATTGGCTTGAATGTCCTCGATTCTGACTTCCGCTTTGTGCGAATTAATCAGCGACTAGCAGAAATTAATGGATTGCCCATTGAAGCCCATATTGGGCGCAGCGTGCGGGAACTCTTCCCTAATTTGGCGGATACCGTGGAACAGCTTTTGCGCCCAATTTTGGAAACTGGGGAACCGCTGTTAAATGTGCAAATTCAGGGTGAAACTCCCGCACAACCGGGGGTAAAACGCACTTGGTTAGAACACTTTTTGCCCTTGAAAGAAGACGATCGAGTAATTGGTATTAGTACAATTTGTCAAGAAATTACAGAGCAAATTCAAGTAGAATCAGCCCTGCGCCAAAGTGAAGAACGCTTTCGCAATATGGCAGATAACGCACCAATCATGATTTGGGTGACAGATACTACTGGAAGTTGTACTTATTTAAATCAAAGCTGGTACGAATTCACTGGGCAAACTGAAGCAACAGGTTTAGGTTTTGGTTGGTTAGAGGCAGTGCATCCAGACGATCGGGAATTTTCCAGTAACATATTTTTAACCGCAAATCAGCGTCAAGAAGCTTTTAAACTAGAATATCGATTGCGTTCTCAAAGTGGTGAATATCGATGGGCGATCGATGCTGCAAGCCCTTGGTTTGGGGAAAATGGAGAATTTAAAGGATATATCGGTTCTGTCATTGACATTCACGAACGCAAACAAGCCGAAGAACGTTATCGCGCCTTATTTGAGTCGATGAATGAAGGATTTTGTGTAGTAGAAATGCTGTTTGACGAACAGGAAAAACCTGTTGATTACCGCTTTCTGGAAATGAATCGATTATTTGAATCCCAAACTGGACTTAAAGAAGCACAGGGTAAAACAGCACGTCAGCTATTGCCAGATTTGGAAGAGCATTGGTTTGAAATTTACGGTAAAGTGGCATTGACAGGCGAACCTGTCCGGTTTGAAAATGGTTCGGAAGTGATGAAACGTTGGTTTGAGGTTTCCGCTTTCCATATTGGAGAACCAGAAAGCCGAAAAGTGGCGATTTTATTTAAAGATATTAGCGATCGCAAACAAGTAGAACTAGAACGCCAGCGCAGCGAAGCGATTTTGCAAGCATTTATCACCGCTTCTCCAATTACTTTAGCTTTGTTCGATCGAGAACTCCGCTTCCTCTATGCCAATGAAGCTTTAGCCAAAATCAATCAACTCCCCTTAAGCGAACATTTGGGAAGAACCTTGTGGGAAGTTGTGCCACAAATGGCATCACAGTTTGCCCCGATGTTACTGCAAATTATGGAAACTCACGAACCCGTCTTGAATGTCAAGTTCACTGGCGAAGTCAGACCGGGACTTTTTCGCAGTACGATCGCCAATCATTATCCCGTTTGTTTGCCGAATGGTGAAGTCATCGGAGTCGGGGTAGCCGTAATGGATGTCACCGATCTCACCCTAGCCCAACAAGAACTCACCGAAAGCGAACAACGTTTTCGTACCTTAGCAGACAACATTTCTCAATTTGCTTGGATGGCAGATGAAAATGGATGGATCTTTTGGTACAATCACCGCTGGTTTGACTATACAGGTACAACCCTAGAGGAAATGAAAGGTTGGGGTTGGCAGAAAGTTCATCACCCAGATCATGTAGAACGAGTCGTTACCAAATTTCGCTACTGCATGGAAACCGGGAAACCTTGGGAGGATACCTTCCCCTTGCGTGGCAAAGATGGGCAATATCGCTGGTTTCTCTCTCGCGCCGTTCCCGTTCGTGACGCACAAGGCAAAGTGTTGCGCTGGTTTGGCACTAATACTGATATTACCGATCGCCAACAAGCAGAAGAAGCCTTACGCCAAAGCGAAGAACGCTACCGCTGTTTAGCAGAGTTGATCCCGCAATTAGTTTGGACAGCCAACGCCGAAGGTGTGTTACTTGATGTTAATCAACGCTGGACAGAGTTTACCGGAGTGTCGCTAGAACAAGTCCATCTCCAGGGTTGGGAACGAGTTGTTCATCCCGAAGATCTGCCGATTTTGATTCAAAATTGGACTGAGGCAGTAAAATTGAAAACTCCCTACCAAGCCGAAGGGCGGATGCAACAGGCAAATGGTGAGTATCGCTGGCACTTGCACCAAGCAATTCCGCAAAAAAACGAGCAAGGTGAAATTACTAAATGGTTTGGCACAGCAACGGATATTGAGGCTCAAAAACAACTGGAAATCGAACGCGATCGCCTTTTGCAGCGAGAACAAGTTGCCAGAGAAGCCGCAGAACGGGCTAACCGAATCAAAGACGAATTTTTGGCAGTTTTGTCTCACGAGTTGCGATCGCCCTTAAATCCAATCTTAGGTTGGGCAAAACTGTTGCAAATCCGCAAGTTTGACGAAGTTCGCACCGCCCAAGCCCTAGCCACCATTGAACGCAATGCCAGATTACAAACTCAATTAATTGACGATCTGCTAGATATTGCCAAAATCCTCCGGGGTAAACTCAGCTTAAATGTAACTTCCGTCAATTTATCCTTTGTGATTGAAGGGGCGATCGAAACAATCAGAACCGCAGCCATAGCTAAATCTATCTTCTTACATCCCGTTTTACCCAACATCGGGCAAGTATCAGGCGATCCCGTCCGCCTCCAGCAAGTTATCTGGAATTTACTCTCTAACGCTATCAAATTCACCCCCGATGGTGGGCGAGTAGACATCCAAATGGAACGAGTCAGCAGTATGGGAAATGGGGGAAATCATCTAACTACCTCTTCCTCGCAGTCTCTAAATTTTGCTCAAATTACTGTTAGGGATACAGGGAAAGGGATTAACCGAGATTTTCTGCCTCACATCTTTGAATTATTTCGTCAGGAAGATGCTTCGACGACTCGGAAATATGGAGGATTGGGGTTAGGATTAGCGATCGTCCGTCAGTTAGTGGAAGCTCACGGAGGTACAATTACTGCTGACAGTCCCGGCGAAGGGTTAGGCGCAACCTTTACAATTTGGTTGCCTTTGCTGAATGTAGAACCAGAAATCAAACAATCAGAAGATTTACTCAACCAAGAAGCCGATCTCACGGGATTTCGCGTTCTGACAGTTGATGACGATCCTGATGCCCGTCAGCTATTAAGCGTCATACTTTCCCAATATGGTGCCGAAGTTCTCAGCGTTACTTCTGCATCGGAAGTGCTGGTAAATCTGGAATCCTTTCAACCAGATGTGTTAGTCAGCGATATTGGAATGCCCGAAGTCGATGGCTATTGCTTGATTCAACAAATACGCGCTTTACCACCAGAAAAGGGCGGGGAAGTTCCAGCGATCGCATTAACCGCTTATGCTAGAGAAGACGATCGCCTAAGAGTCTTAGCCAGTGGCTACCAAAAGCACGTCACCAAACCCCTAGAACCAGAACTTTTAGTTCAAGCTGTGGTGGCGATCGCCTTATGTAGGTGCGTTAGCGATCGCGTAACGCACCATCTCCACTGAAATGATTGAAGAAATATTGCAATTTTGCCTAAGTCTAGTCTTGTCCGGTCAAGTAAATCATGCTACTTTTAAGTAGCATATTTAAAAAATACTTTATGTATCAACAGCTATCACTATTTGAACTAGATATCGACAATAATGAAAAGTGTTTTCATCGGAATATCCGAGAGTCTGGTTTTGATTATCAGGAAGTAGATATTGGGGATATTACCTTCAAAGCCGGACAAGTTGAATCTGTGCATAGATGGTATCGGCTGACTCCCAGTTATTCACCAGGTTTAGTAAGATATTTGATCAAGGAATTTCAAATTACTAGAGAGCATTTTGTAGTCGATCCATTTAGCGGCAGAGGAACAACATCTATAGAGTGCCAGAAAAAAGGAATAAAAACGATCGGAATTGAAATTAACCCATTATTACAACAAGTTGGTAGTAAATCTTTGCAGTGGAATACAAGTCATCTTCATTTATTTGAGAAGTACTTGACGGAAGTATCTAGTGTGATCGAGCAATATAAAGAATCCTCTCTTGAAGAGGTTGTCACTGCCTTTAATACAAATATTCCAATTATTCACAATGTATTTAGATGGTGGAGAAAGTATGCTCTCAAAAATTTGATTATATGCCGTCAATTCATGTTAAAATCAGAATACTTGCCAATTAAAGATTATGTATGGCTGGCGTTAAACAAAGCCTGTTTAGATTGTGCAAATATTCACAGAAATCACCCAACAATTACTTTTGACGATGAGCATAAAAGAGAAATTGATGTTCTCTACGAGGTAAGCCTTAATTTAAGGATAATACATGATGATTTAATCAATCTGAATAGCGAAGAAATATTATTTTCTGAACTTGGATCGATCGATTTAGGCAATTCAACTACTAATTTGCCCCAACAAATCAATCATCCTGTGGATTTTGTAATCACATCACCCCCTTATCCAAATCGTTATAGTTACGTTCATCAAACTAGACCGCAATTGCATTTTATGGAAGTTTTAGATAATGTAAGACAAGCCACAGAAATTGACTTACAGGCGATCGGTGGAACTTGGGGTAGAGCTACATCTATTTTACAGAATGAATTGCTAGAAATTCCCGAGGAAATTAAATCATATCTTTGCTATTACGAAGAACTAAAAGATAAAAGTGTTTTGATGTGTAATTACGCTACCAAATACTTTATTGATATGTGGAAACACATAAAATTGCTCAAGGAAGTTAAGGCAACTAGATTCCGGGGTGCATATATTGTTGGAAATTCTAGACTTTCAGGTGTGGAAATATTTACTGAATCTATTTTAGGTAAGCTTTTCAGACATGAAGGTTTTGAAGTCGAAAGAATAATCTTTTTTAGAAAGAGAGGTGGGAAAAAACGGCTTTATGAGACAGCGGTTTGCATTAGAAGTTAGAAAGAATATTATCTATTTCTGCTTTGAGAATCTGAGAATTATTCTCTAAGAAGTTGTAGAGGTTGAAACCAGTAATTGATTCGATTAAGTTAAAGCTGCTCATTCCTTGGTAAAGCTCCCAACTCTTAGATAATCTAACTAAAGGACTTCTCAGTGAGGTGTTGCAAAAAACTAACATTACAGGTAGAATCTGGTAAGATTTTAATGCTAATGACATATCATAGTCAGCTTGAATTCTTTTTGAATCACCAATTTGATAGCAAGAACGAACTTCAAAACCTATTCCTTGATAATCTATCCAAGCTTGAGGGATTCGCTGATTAAACTGATCTTTTTTGATTAAACCGTCAGTAGAACGGAGTTGAATGCGATCGCCAATTTGAACTGCGACACTGAAATGCAAATCATCCTCAGTCAAGTCAAAACTCTCTTTCAAGAGGTAGCCAAACAAAGCTTCATACATATCGCCAAGTTTACGGTGTAAAGAGGTAATCAGATTTCCACCTACCCTAGCAATAATGTATCTCTCATCATCTAATCCTAAAGTATTAAAAGCTGGATCGCGTGCTATTAGTTGTTTAAATTCATCTCGATTATTTATACCTGGATAACTTTTGTAGGGGTTAAATTCTAGGACTTTTCTAATATTAATTATAGCTAGTTCAAGTAATCTGGTTTCATCTATCACTTTAAATGCTCCTGGTTATCAATATCTTCATCAAATAGTTCTTTAGCTGTAACATGAAGAGCATCGGCTAAACGCAATATATTGAGTAAGCTAATGTTTCTTTCACCTCTTTCAACAGCACCAACGTATGTTCGGTGCAGATTAGCTTTATCTGCGAGATCATCTTGTGATATTCCTAACCGTTTTCTGAAATAACGAACTCGCAGTCCAAAAGCCTTTACTCTATTATCCATGACTGCTGACTTTATATTTTTAAATGATTAATTGTTAGCTTACCCTAATCAGCTTCCCCTATAATAAAGCTACAGCAAAGTTTTTGATTAAGCTAACTGCTTTATGCCTGAAATCGTTGAGATTCCGATCGAACTAACCCATTTCCAACTTCCCCAAGCAGTGCAAGCACGCTTACAATCTTTGTTAGATCGTCAAGATGAAGGCTATACATTGTCTCAAGCAGAAAGACAGGAAGCAGAAGGACTTGTGGAACTGGCAGAATTTTTATCTTTACTGCGTTTGCGATCGACAAGAGTAACAAAGTGAGCTTAAATGAGTGCAATACCAGTTTCTCTCCGTCGATTAGTCATTCAAAGAGCAGATAATCGTTGTGAATATTGCAAAATCTCGCAAATTGGTCAAGTCGCTACTTTCCATATCGACCACATTGTTCCTGTAGTAGCAGGTGGGGAAACGACTGCGGAAAATTTGGCTCTTGCTTGTGTCTCTTGCTCACTTCGGAAAGGCGCACGGCAAACTATTGTAGACTCGGAGACGGGTGAAGTTGTCTCAATCTTTAATCCTCGCCAACAGCTATGGAAAGAACACTTTGATTGGAACGGTGTGCAAATTGTTGGGTTAACAGCTATAGGTCGAGCAACGATACAAGCACTTGATTTGAATCGCTCAACGATGTTGGCATGAAAAAGTGATTTTTTTAATAAATCACATCAGTCAGAAATTAAATGTAATTAATAATCAAACTATCCAGAGTGAAATTCAAATTACTATAAATGAATTGCGAGCTTTGAAAAATTCCTTAAATGAAGTATGTCATGGCATCAAATTAGTCGATTTTGAAGAAAAAATTGGGTTCGCTCGTGAAACAGTAAAAATCCTCTTAAACGAAGTTTGGCTAGGACTCTGTGAGGTATTAAAATATTCACGTAATTATCCGAAAAACCCAAGTTATATGTAGGGTGCGTTACGCGATGCTAACCCACCATCACTACTAACGCACCCTACGAATTTATTTGGATAACCTGCGATACACTGTGGCTAAAGCATCAGCGTCTCCTACATTTCCGGGGAACAAAACTACTGGTAAATTAGGAAATTGGGGATGATTTTCCGGGGTTCTTACCATCGAACAACCTGCTAAAATTTGCCCTAACAATCTTGCTGATGTTAAAGCTAAACCAGTACTTAAAACATCGTTTGAGGTAATTCCACCTTTACTGATTAAAAAACCAATATCTTTAGGTAAACCTCGCACTACATCCATTAATAAACTGGAAACTTCTACGCCAAACTTTAACCGAGTTTCGGTATCGGGAAAAGAGAGTTCCTGACGACTGGTGTAAACTACGGGAGTTTTCCCTTCGTTATGAACATTATGCACAGTTTGCAATGTCTTTTCTAACAAAGCTGCACGTTGCGCTTCTGATTCATCTAATAAATGAGAAACGTCTACTTCAATTCCTACAATACCGGGTTCTTGTAAGAGTTTTTCCAATTGTTCGGTTGTTTTCTTCACATGGGAACCAACTATTACTGCGCCTGGTTTCCCTTCTCTCACATATTCTGCCATATCTTCAGCGGCGATCGGTTGCGGAGGCAAAGCCGCCAAAGCTGTTAAAATGCTGGCAGCACTGCGAAAGAGAAAGCGTTTCCCTTGACTTGCAGCGGTGAGAATGTCAGCGGCGAACTTGTTTAAATCTGCTTGAGTTTCACCATCGACAACGCCGCATTGATTTCCCGAAAGTTGCATTAATCTGTCTACACTTCCTTTGGGAATGTCTTTTAAAAGAAATCTTTCTACCGTGTTTGCGGAAATTCTGCCTTTGGTTTTTTCTTCGACGTACATCGGCAAGTAACTGTGATGATAGGCGAAAACGGAATCTTTGGCAAATTCGGTTTGATGGACGGGGGTGGGAGAGCCGTTAACTATCAAATAGTGTACGCTGTCAGTGGTGAATCTGCCGCCCTCGAAAAATGCGGGAACGAGAAAATGTGCGTCAAAGGGACCCAGTTCTTCGGCAATTACGTCTGTTTCTACGGGATAATGTCCCCGTAAGGTGGAGTCGGAACGACTGACGACGAGAAAATCTTGAATCTTTTCTGCTTCGATGGCAATTTTGAGATTGTGGCAAACTTCTCGCGTGACTTGCGCCGCTGCTTCTGGTGTTAGTGCCCTGGTGTTGGTTAAAACAAAGAAGATGGGCGAGTCATCTGTTAACCCTAGTCGCAAGGTGTCTACATCCCAGCGTGTCAACAACAAACAGCTGTGGACGGTTTGCGAGCCAGTGGGGTCATCATCGAGGACAATAATTTTAGGTTTGCTGGACATTTTTCACTTTAACGCTGATTTAGCAATTTTCTCATTTCTTCTTGGACAGTAAGGCTAATTTGCCAAGATTGATTGATTAATCTTCCGTATTCGTCGGCGTTGGCGTTGATTTGTAAGGTTTGTAATGCTGCTAGGTTGTTGGTTAAAAGTTCGGCATTGTTGGGAAGTAGGTTTTTATTTTCGCGCAAAATGCGATCGCTTTTCAACGCCCGCACCAAATCTTCCCGTGTCAGTTGCAATGCTACTATTACTTGTTTTCTGTCGCTGCAATTAGTATGGAAGTTACTGACTTTTTCCAGTTGATGTTTGATATCTATTGCTTTCACGACTGCGTGATATTTGTCGATTTCATCTAACAGATTTACTAGTATGTCTGGACTGTGCTTTTTCAACCAAATCAACCGCCCAACTACGATGATAAAGGGAAATAAAACTATTAACAAAACTGCCCATTTTAATGATGCACCCCTCGTTGGTAAAATAATGAATACGTAAATAACTCCTAACAAAATTGGGGTTAAGGCTAAGGCAATAGAAATTTCATTTAACCAAAAACTCCATTTCTTACTTGAGTCTCGCAAAATCGAAGGACGAAAAATGTCTTCTGGGTCAATTCCAGTTAAATGTTTGATTTCCCCAGGTGAAATTTCTAAACCTAACAAATCCTGTTGTAATAAGTTGCTTTTACTCATGAAACCTGTCACCCTTTAAATGTTTCATTTCATGTTGAATACTCATGCCAATCTGTAACGCTTCATTTAAAATTCTGCCATATTCGCTAGCTTGTTCGTCTACTTGTAAGGCGGTCAAAGCTTTTAAGTTATTAGCAAATAAGTCGGGATTCAAGTTAATAAATTCTTGGTTTTCTCTAATAATTTTTTCGGTTTTTAATGCCCGGACTATATCTTCTCTGGTTAACTGCAAAGCTTCGATGACTCGTTCTCTGTCGTTTAACTTAACTCCCGGATTTCCCGCCGCTTCAATTTGATCGTTAATATCAATACTTTTAATTACTGAGTTATATCTTTCTACGTCGTCAATTAAACTGACAAAATGTTTATTTTTTTGAGTTATAAATATTTTCTTCACATCTTCAAACACTAAACCAAGCGCAAAAAATAAATGAATAATAATTAAGGTTATCCGGTAATTGGGGAAGCATAAAATCAACAATAAGCAACTTAGTAACAGTAATCCTAAAATTATCAGTGATGTGAAAACCTCCTGGACAACTTTTCGCATTTTAAAAGGTCGAATTACTGCATCTACACCTATACCACTAAGATGTTTTAATTCTCCTTTGGTAATTTCTAAGCCTTGTAAATCAGGCTGCATTACTCGATATGCTTTTTTCATTCGTTGCCAGTGGTGAATCATAGAACCTAAAATTACAAAAAAGAGGAATAATTGAGGGGTTAACTAATAATTTTAGTTAACCCCTATTTCTTGAGAGAAACATTTACCAAAGGGCACGAATCCGTCTTTGGTTAGTTGTATCTTGAGCTACACAACCGTCAAAAACTCTTTGATTTTCGACTTCAATAAATGCTTGATTTCCTTTGGTAAAAAGAGTAGTACGATCGTCAGTATAACGAACACCAGAAGCAGCGGGAGTTTGTTTGAGAGTTAAGGTTTCATTTTCACCTAACTTAAGTTGTGCTGTTTCCGATGAATATTCTGCTTCAAAGGTTTTACCGTTGTTACATTGATAGCGGTAGACTTGCTGTTGTTCGGCGGATGCTGGTAAGCTAGCGATCGCCACAACTGCTGGTAGTAGAAAAGCTGCGAGTTTGATTGTTTTCATAACTTTACATACCTGCACACCGCAGTTTTAAGTTACTACTCTAGCTTACGATCTCTTGGGAAAAACGTCGCTAATTTGTCAAGTTTACTTACCTACCACAAGCTGTCTTAAATCCCTGCTGTACCACCTTTCCCGCACCATCGCTGACTTTAATAATTGTTCTTGAAGATTGGGGATTAGAAAATCTTACTACGCCATTTCTATCCTCGCCATGTTCTCCCAAAAAACTGTATTGAGAACCGCTACAGCTACCACTATACTGACGATAAGTGGTAAGGCTTCTGTCGCCGGATTCTGTAGGTGCATTTACTCCAATTTCAATTACTCGTTCATCTCCGGCACCCTGAATTACTCGCACAGTGTAAGTTTGATTGTTATATCGGAAAGTTTTGGTGGTTGACTGTGCTTCAGTTAAGGTGGCTAAAGTTAGGGTAATTCCTACTGTACCAAAAGTAGCAATCAGCAATTTCAATCCGAATTTAACATTTTGAATCATTGTCGTTCTAGGTTTTAATAATTTTCCTTTTTTAAGGAAAAGCGATCGCTTATATTAAACCTGATATGTTGTTTACTTGACAAGCTAGATTTTTAGAACGATCGCAAAGAATAAAATAATTATTTTAGCAATTTTTGTTTATACATTACTTGCTACCACTTCCCAAGTCTAGAAACCGAGGAAATGATATCTATCAATATATACCGGAAAGCCTTGATTAAGCTTGAAAAAATTCCTCGGCTTTTTGCCAATGTGCTTCCGTAATATTTCCGCTGATAGCTGAAAGTGCTGTTGACATAACAATCATATCATCAGTGAAACCTAGTCCTAATACCCATTCTGGAATCGCATCTTCGGGTAAGAATAAATAAATCAAAGCAGCCGCAATAATCCCTTTAACAAAAGTGGGTGTTTCGGAATCCTTCATACAATAATACATGGCAACTGCATCTTTGATAAAAGGTACTTTCTCAACTAAAGATTTAAGACTACCAAGAAAATTATCCAGATGAATTCCAGGGATTTCCCCTTTTTTAACATCTTTAATTGCACCATTTAAAGCTGATGCCACTAATTGCACAGGTTTGCTGCTTTGATTTTTATCATTGCCACTACCGCTATCTAGATTGGGGTTAATTCTTTCAGAACTTTTGGCTGTTTTTTTTTAGCTTTTTTAGCTTCTTTTTTGGCTTTTTTCTCTGCTTTCTTGGCTTCTTTTTTAGCTTTTTTCTCTGCTTTTTCAGCTGCCTTTTCTGCTTTTTTCTTTGCCTTTTTAGCTTCCTTCTCTGCCTTTTGCAAAGCATTTTTCCCTGGCTTTACTACTTTATCTTCAGCCTGGTTTTTTGCTTCTTCTCCCACTTCCAATGCTTTCTTAATAGTTCCATCAACTAAGGATTCAATATTCATGTCTTCTCCTCGCTTGTTAACAAATTTTTTCCCTTCCTGTTTAGCAAGAAGAGTATATCCTTAACCTTAGCTTAACTTACTTTAAAATGGTTTATTCCTAAAGATAAAAACTAGAAATCTTACTTATAGATGAAGTAAATAAACTTGATTTAATTTAAAACTATTACTTTTGGTACTTGACATAAGATTTACTAGAAATTCGGTCGGTTTAACGATCGCCAAAATTAGCTATAAAGTGAAGAGTACGCTCGCTGCAATCCTGATAATCCACTATATTTAGCTTAACATTTCCTGATTCTAGCAAACAGAATTAGCTTTTTAAGGCGGGATTTAGAAAAGGCTCTATGTTAGGGTTTTTATATGGTTGAGGACGGGAATTAATGTAAGGTTCGACGTTGGGATCTTGATAAATTTTAGGTTGGCGATCGGTGTAAGGTTCGATATTAGGATCTTCGTAATCAGCAGGATTTGGATCTGTATAAGGTCTAAGATTTGGATCGGTTTCCGGCGCTGCTTTCGGACGCTTTGGACGTAGTTTTAACATAATTAATCTCCTTTGCTTTTTCACCGATCTTAGAGAATTTCTGAAGTAGATTCCTCTTTCATTAGGTATTAATTGCTTGGTTGAGTAATCTATCTCAAGAAACAGAAGCAAGCTGGAGAAATTATTTGGATTTTTGCCTAAAAATTGTTTTTTAGCCATTTGATATTTTATTTTTAAGGCGATCGCTAAACTCAGCACCCAATAGTCAAACTCTTCTGTAATTGGTATGATAAGCTAATTGAATTAAAAAAACTCTTTACATAGGTAAAAATAATTATACGTTCATACAGAAGAGCCGATTTTCTGTCCGAATGCTAATGTTTACGGCACGCTACGCGAACGCCCCTACCCTGAACTGAGCAGTATTGAAATCTGTTCCCCATTCCCGATGCCCCGTTCCCTTCCCTCGGCAAAGCGACTTCTGGTATACTCTCTAGAGATTAAGACCGGAGTTCAATACGTAGTGTTTCAGTTCTAATCAAGATATTGTTCGATTTATTAAGCGATTTGTAAATCTTGTTTCAACTTGTGTTGCTTACTGTTTGATAAGACAATTATTAGTTATCTTAAAACATAAAGCAATAATTAAAAGGAGATTCTATGACTCCAAATATGCTCCGTCAAATTTGGTCTTTGATTGAAGACACTCAATCAAATATACTACTAAAGCTAGATGACGCTAGTTTAGTGCAATGGCTGCTGAAACAATTGAAAAATCAAGGTTCTTTGAACAGTAACGATGTAGATATATTGAGTGACTACCTGCACTCAAAGTTAACGCTGATTCGCGATTTAGCTCAAGAACGTCAATCTGGTTGGCAAGAAAGTCACTAATAGTAAAATAGATTACATTTATTTCCCTTACCTAAACTTGGCGGGGAAAGCAAAGGAGAAAGCAAGCACGAAATATATGCCTAAATGGTGTTGCAGCATACTAATCACAATACCAATTTTCTTGACCCTAATTAGTTGTAGTGGGGAATCAAGAAAAACTGCCGTTTCGGAAAATGCGAGTGCTCAACAACAAGTTAAAAGTCGTTTGGACACGATCAAAAGTCGTGGCAAATTAATCTGTGGTGTGAGTGGAGAATTGCCCGGTTTTAGTTTTGTTCGCGCAGATGGGAAATATGCTGGACTAGATGTGGATATTTGTCGAGCGATCGCAGCTGCAATATTTAACAATCCTAATGCCGTCCAATTCCGCAACTTAAATGCCAAAGAAAGATTTACCGCTGTTCAAACAGGTGAAGTCGATGTTCTTAGTCGAAACACAACTTTAACTTTGGGAAGAGATACTTCCGTAAAAATGGAATTTGCACCTGTAATTTTTTACGACGGACAAGGCATGATGGTGCGAAAAGATAGTGGCTTGAAAAAACTTGAAGATCTCAAAGGTAAACCAATTTGTACTCAAACAGGCACGACTAACGAGCAAAATCTTGCCGATCAAATGCGTCGCCGCGGACTACCTTATAAACCTGTGGTTTTTGAAGATGTAAATACGGCTTATACTGCTTATGCAGAAGGTCGTTGTGATGCGGTAACTTCCGATCGATCGCAGTTACTTTCCCGTCGCACAGCATTACCAAAACCGCAAGATCACGAAATCTTAAATGTGGTAATGTCTAAAGAACCATTAGCCCCCGCAGTCGCCGAAGGTGATACTCGTTGGGCTAACATTGTTAGATGGGTAGTTTACACTTTAATCGAAGCGGAAGAATTAGGTATAAATTCCCAAAACGTGACGCAATTAACTAAAAGTAAAGACCCTCTATTTCGCAGGTTTTTAGGAGTAGAAGGAAGTTTGGGTAAAGGTCTTGGTTTAAGTAATGATTTCACAGTACGAATCATTAAAGCTGTGGGTAATTACGGCGAAATTTATAACCGGAATTTAGGCCCAAAAACAGCTTTAAAGTTAGACCGTGGGCCAAATAATTTATGGACAAAAAATGGCTTACTTTATGCTCCTCCTTTTCGCTAAATTTTACTTGATTTATGTGGAACAATAGCCGTTTTTGGCGCTGGTTTGGACAAATATTATTAATCCTGCTAGTAATAATTCTAGCGATATTTTTATGGGGAAATTTCACGCAAAATCTGCAACAATTAGGTTTGCAGTTTGGGTTTGATTTCTTAAATTTACAGGCTGGTTTTGATATTGGTGAGACAGTAGTTAATTATAAATCTACTGATACTTTCGCCGCTGCTTTATTGGTGGGTTTGATTAATACTTTGCGGGTAATGGCGATCGGACTAGTATCAGCAAGTATTGTAGGAATGATTGTCGGAGTGGCACGACTTTCTGATAATTGGTTAGTGCGAAACTTGGCAATGATTTATGTAGAAGTTCTCCGCAATACACCTTTATTATTACAACTTTTATTTTGGTATTTCGCTATTTTCCTCAAGTTACCTCAAAGAGGAAATCCGATTTCTGTATTTGGGATAATCTCTTTATCAAATCAAGGATTATTACTTCCGGGAAATACTGCACTTTATCCAGAATTTTTAACCTTAGTTTTAGGTTTAACTTTATATACAGGTGCGTTTATCGCCGAAATTATTCGCGCCGGAATTCAAGCAGTACCAAAAGGACAATGGGAAGCAGCACGATCGCTAGGATTAAAATCCTTTCAATTAATGCGTTTAGTAGTTTTTCCCCAAGCTTTAAGAGTAATTATTCCCCCGTTAACTAGCCAATATTTAAATTTAGCAAAAAACTCTAGTTTGGCAATTGCGATCGGCTTTCCTGATATTTATGCGATCGCCTCCACTACCAATAACATTACCGGAAGAGCAGTAGAAGTTATCGTAATTATCATGATAACATATCTGACAATTAGTTTAAGTATTTCCCTGCTTTTAAATATGTACAATCGGCGGATTCAAATCAAAGAGAGATAGTATTATAACTTCTGATGGATTTTTACTTGGGCGATCGTTTCTTCTAAATCGCTCAGATTTCTTTCAATTGAGTGACAATAATGAGACAGAGAGTTCATCGTCATTAAATTAGACTTCGATCGAGAAACCGCAATTTCAAACAACTGTTTAGTCAACCTTGTATAATTAGCCCTAGCTTGTTCCGTAACACCTTGTAGCAAATCTAAATCAGCAACAGTTGCATCCGTTTCCCCAATCTCTTCCCAAATCATAAAACTCAAACTACTAGCTTGATGAGTGATTTGTAGCAGTCGCTTTTGTAAGTCAAAAGCAATACTAAGAATTTCTCCGCTTAATTCTGCCATAAGATTTGTACTAAACCTTGAAAGCTAAAGAACAATACCCGATAATAAGTTATACTAAATCCGGTGGAAAATTTCCTTTTTTTAGGGAACCGCGAAGACGCGAAGAGCGCGAAGAGAAGAGAGGAAGAGGTAACTAACCCGGATTGATTATGATGTTGTATTAAACATCATACTATAACATTCGTAAAATCTTAGTGAATATGAATGATGCCAATAACACACCACCTCTAAAAGTTAAAAGCAGAACGCTCAGTTGGTTACTAAAAAACCTGTTTAACACCTGGTACAACAGTTTATTAACTATTATCTGTCTTTGGGTAATCTTTGTTTTTGGCAAAAACTTCTTATATTGGGCATTTACTCAAGCACAATGGACAGTTGTTACCACTAATTTACGCTTGTTTTTAGTGGGACGTTATCCGGCTGATTTAACTTGGCGAATTTGGATAGTTTTAGGAATTATTATCTCTCTTTCTCTTGTAACTTGGGGAGTATTAACTAAACGTTTCTTGCCGCAAATTAGCCGATGGTTATCCTTAATTTGGGTGCTATCTTTTCCGGTTGTGATGTGGTTAATTGGTGGAGGATTTGGATTGAAACCTGTTAGTAGCGATTTATGGACAGGTTTATTATTAACTTTAATTTTAGCAATTGTCAGTATTGCTCTTTCGTTTCCCTTGGGAATTTTGTTGGCATTAGGAAGACAAAGCGACCTGCCAATAGTGCGAATATTCAGTATTATTTATATTGAACTAATTAGAGGATTACCGTTAATTGGTATCCTATTTATGGCGCAAGTAATGTTACCTTTATTTTTACCATCTGATGTGAGATTGGATCGGGTGGTGAGAGCGATCGCAGGACTCACACTCTTCAGCGCCGCATACATGGCAGAAAACGTTAGAGGCGGATTACAAGCAATACCTCGCGGACAAAAAGAAGCCGCCAAAGCATTAGGATTAAATCCGGTTTTGATTACCTCATTAATTGTTTTACCCCAAGCGTTGAAAATAGCAATTCCGGCAATTGTTGGTCAATTCATTGGCTTATTTAAAGATACCTCTTTGTTAGCAATTTTTGCTTTGTTGGAATTGACGGGGATAGCCCGATCGATCTTAGCACAACCAGAATTTCTGGGAAGATATGCCGAAGTTTACTTATTTGTGGGAGTGATTTATTGGGTATTTTGTTATTCAATGTCTTTAGCAAGTCGGAGGTTAGAAAAGCAACTAGGTGTCGGACAAAGATAAGGAATAATTCAATTCCTCTAGAGGCAATTATTTCCAAATTTACCTATACTAATTGTTAGTGATTAGCGATCGCACCCACCAACTATTTTCGACCACAACTTTATGAAACGTCGTCATTTGTTGATTATCGGATTGGGTATAACTTCTTATCTATTACCGATTTCGATCGGTTGCGCTCAAGCACCTATAAATCCCTTGCGAGTTGGAGCAAATGTTTGGCCGGGATATGAACCACTATTTCTAGCAAAAAATTTAGGCTATTATCAGGGATCTGCTATTGAACTCCGCAACTATCCTTCAGCAACAGAAATTAGTCAAGCTTTTCGTAACGGAGATATCGAAGTCGCAGCATTGACAATGGATGAAACTTTATTGCTGGCACAAACTAATCCTGATATTAGAGTTATCTTAATTACCGACTTTTCTAATGGTGCAGATGTTTTGATGTCAAAGCCAGAAATTAAAACGCTGCAAAACCTCAAAGGGAAAAAAATTGGCGTAGAGTCTAATGCAGTAGGAGGCTATTTATTGTCGCGTGTGTTAGATAAAGCCGGATTATTGCTCACAGATATTCAAGTAGTTTCTCTCGGTGTCTCGGAACATGAACAAGCCTATAAACAAAACTTGATTGATGCAGTTGTCACATTTGAACCAGTGCGTTCTAAGCTCCTCGAAGCAGGAGCTAAAATTTTATTTGACAGTTCTCAAATTCCCCAGGAAATTATCGATGTATTAGTAGTTAGAGAACCAATTTTGATTCAGCGTCAAGCCGATCTAAAAGTGCTACTTGAAGGCTGGTTTCGCGCCCTAAATTATAATCAACAGAATCCTCTCGATGCGGCTCAACAAATGGCTATTAGACAGCAAGTTACTCCAGAGCAGTTTATCGCGTCCTTGAAGTTATTAACTATTCCCGATCGCCAAAAAAATCTCGAACTACTAAGTAAAACCGATCGCTCTTTACTGGAGAATACACAACGTTTGTTAACTGTTATGCTCGATAAAAAATTGCTGGAGCGAAGTATACCCCTGGAACCATTATTGAATGAAAAAATTATTAAAACCATCAAGTAATTTTGCTCGTCGCATGAAGTATCTTTTCTTTCCCTTACGATTAACAATTCCGGCAATTTTACTATTCATGGGATGTATTGCCGGAAGCTTTTCATACCAACAACAAGTTTTTCTAACTCGCAAACAGGTAGAGGAACAGTTAACTCAGCACGCCAAACTCACTGCAACATCAACTGCTCAACTTTTAGAATATCTTTACCGGAGAACTGATATCCAGAATTCTCAAAGTGAGGGTGTTACTCTCTTAATTGGTCGCCTTTCTGGAGATAGAAATTTAAAGTTTGCCTTGTTTTGCAATGAACAAAATCTAATTAGTAATGCTAGTGACTATAAACTGAAAAATCAATACTTAAATAATACGCTTTGGGCAGATTTAGTACCCGTTATAGAGCAAGTTCGTACCAATCAAGCAGGAGAGATTGTAGTTACTCAAGATCGCCAGAGTATTACAGCAATTCACCCAGTTGTATTTCCCCCACCAGAAGGTAAACTGCGTTCCGATCGCATCGGTGCGATCGTATTAGATTATGACTTAACTGAAGCAGAACAATTGGCGATCGCAAATGCCACAAATCAATCGCTGCAAATGATTGGAATTCTATTAATTTTATGCGTTCTAGTCGGATTCATTCTGGATAAAATTATCACCCAACGTGCTCGAAGATTGGTTTTAGCAAGCAATCAACTAGCACAAGGAAACTTTAACGTTCGAGTTAATTTACTAGGCGCAGATGAGTTAGTCCAGATTGCTCAATCCTTCAATTATATGGCAGCTGAAATTCAACATAATACTGAAGTATTGCAAAAATCAGAACAGCAACTTAAAACGAAAACAGAAGAGTTAGAAAATACGTTGCAAGAGTTAAGCCAAACTCAGACACAATTAATTCAACAAGAGAAGATGTCAAGTTTAGGCCATTTAGTAGCCGGAGTAGCCCATGAAATTAACAACCCTGTTAATTTTATTCATGGAAACTTAACCCATTTAGAAATATACTTTCAGGACTTGTTATCTCTAGTGAAACTTTGTCAAAAATGTTGCCCCAAAGCTTTACCAGAAATTGAAGCTACAGCAGAAGAAATCGAGTTAAATTTTTTGCAGGAAGACCTACCAAAAATCCTCAATTCCATGAAAGTAGGTACTAAACGCATCCGGGAAATTGTGTTATCCCTTCGCAACTTTTCCCGAATGGATGAAGCCGAACTGAAACAAGTTGATATTCACGAAGGAATTGAGAGTACACTGCTAATTTTGCAACATCGTCTGAAAGCTACCGCGGAACGTCCAGAGATTACTATTATTCGCAACTATGGCAATTTACCAGAGGTTGAATGTTATAGTGGACAATTTAATCAAGTGTTAATGAATATTTTGGCAAACGCGATCGATGCTTTAGAAGAAAAGAAAGATTCTTGTTCCCAAATTAAAATTTCCACTTCTGTTGTTGATTCTCATTGGGTAAAAATTGCGATCGCCGACAACGGCCCAGGCATTCCCGCAGAAATTCAATCAAAAATTTTCAACCCATTCTTCACCACAAAACCTGTAGGTAAAGGAACAGGTTTAGGAATGTCCATTAGTTACCAAATTATTACCGAAAAACATAATGGTAAATTAGAGTGTTTTTCCACACCTGGAAGCGGAACAGAATTTGTGATTCTAATTCCTAAAAAGCATCTCAGTTGTAGTTTAAAGTAATCTGATTATCAGCATAGTAAAGCAAAAAAAGCGATCGCCTACATCGCACCCCCACAAAAAACCCAGATCCACATCTGCGTTCATTCCTTTACCCTTGATTAATCAGGTTTCCTAAAGAAAATAATCTTTTTGAAAATCAACAATTATCGATCGGAATTAAAGCGAACAAGTTTGAGAATTTCCCTTCAATCAAACTAGAGATAAATTATACTATTAACCTTTGTTTCAAAGGTTTAAACTTTGTTTTGATTTTCCCGATATTTAACTGTAATATCCTATAACTTAAATTAGGAAGTAAGGAGGTAAAAATCTGATGGCCTCTAAGTTTTTTGTACCTGGATGGAAGAATTTAGTTGAAGAAGTTGGTGTTCCGGGAATTGCTGCATTAGTATTGCTACCAATACTGATTCCTGTTACATCAAGTATCGCTAAGCCTTTAGCAAAAGAAACAATCAAAGCTGGGCTTTTTGTGTATGAGAAGAGTAAGGAAACGATCGACGAATTGAACCAAAGCTTTGAGAATCTTGTAGCAGAAGCAAAAGCTGAACTGACAGAAGCACAGCCTAAAAGCTTGAAACTAACAGAAATTCAAGTAGAAGGAAGCTAGTTTATACCTGACCAAACTGAGAAGCTCTTTTCCTTAGATCCCCGACTTCTTGAAGAAGTCGGGGATCTAGTAACCAATCCGCAAATGACCAAAACTCAAAAAAGCAACTTTTCTCAGAGTTCATGGCATCAAAACCAATTTTTTAACAAGTAAGATTACGTACCAACTAAAAAGTTAAAAGGTAAAAACTGGAGATTATCTTTTTACTTTTTACTTCTTAGTAAGTCTTGGCTTGGATGCTTTCTCCAAGCACGTTATGGTTGCGCGATCGCTTTTCTCGAACACCCAAAAAAAGCCTATACAAGTATTAACAAGGGAGGTGAATCGATGTCAATCTCCAAATTTTCGGTATCTGAAACCGCTGCTCAGTACTTAGTTCCCCACATTCCGTTTGCTTTCGCGGATGACTCTGTAGGTTCTACCCTTTCCAGTCTTCCAGAGAATGCCTTCGATTCCCTAGATGCAGTCTACATTATCGATCGAGAAGGACATTTACTTGGGTTAGTGCGTCTGCTAGATCTCCTGACTGCGCCACGAGAACAACAGCTAAGTGACATCATGACTGTCGATCCGCCAAGAGCCTATCTTCATGAAGACCAAGAACGAGTAGCAGGGTTAGCTGTTAAATACGGTCTGACTGATGTACCCGTCATCGATAGCCAAGAATGTCTCAGAGGAGTTGTTCCCGCCCGATCGCTAATCGCTATTTTAAGACGCGAACACATTGAAGACTTACATCGACTGGCAGGTATTCGACGAGAAGATGCACAAACTCAGCACTCTCTTCAAGCATCCCCAACCCGACGGGCGCAAGATAGACTACCCTGGTTAATTGTCGGACTTATCGGCAGTATCTTAGCAACCTTTGTCGTATCACGTTTTGAACAAATTTTAGAAGCCCGAATCTTCGTTGCCTTCTTCGTGCCGGGAATTGTGTATCTGGCTGATGCGATCGGGACACAAACAGAAGCGATCGTTGTCCGCGGTTTGTCTTTGAACCAGATGTCTCTCCGCAATTGGTTATCTGTCGAACTTTGGACTGGACTTTTGATTGGGGTGGTTCTCGGTGGTCTCAGTTTTCCGATCGTCTGGGGAGCATTTGGCGATATTCGCTTAGCATTTGCGGTAGCCTTAACCATTATCACAGCAGGAGGAATTGCCGCAAGCATTGGACTGCTCTTCCCCTGGCTTCTCTATCGTGCGGGAAAAGACCCAGCCTTTGGTTCCGGCCCAGTCGCTACGATCGTTCAGGATGTATTAAGTTTGCTCATGTATTTCACGATCGTTCAACTTTTATTAGGATGAACTCCATCACCAAACTGTGTAGCTACCTTGCTCCACCAATGCCTAATTGTTCTTTACTCAACGTTAATTTTTCCCAGAGCAATTCGATTTGATTGAAAGATTCTTCTGGAGATATTTCACCAGTGTTAGCTAATTCAGAAATCCAGTTAACCCGCCCTGCAAATTCTTGTAAATTAGCATTAAACGCTAAATTTTTCCAAGTCAATTCGCCTTGATAAGGAAGATAATTCGGTAAGAAATTTAAACGGTTCATTGATTTATCTCCAGAAATTCTTAGAATTAAGAGCTTCAGAAATTACACAATCTAGGTTTTATAGGTAATCATTAATGATTTCTAAAATTAAATTATCCCTGCAAAACCGGAACTTTATCAGTTATTTCCCAAGGTAACAAGCCAATATCCATGCGACCAACCTGACCGTAAACGGCTAGTTTTCTGTAAAATCCACCTTTAAAAATTGAGGGCAACAATCTTAAATTAAACTGTCGGATAATTCCAGCTAAACGGAAATCAAAATTCTCCTCTAACCTGGCTCTAATCTCCTCATCAGAAATTTTTCCAGTGCCAAAAGTTTCCACTTGAATACTAACAGGTCGAGACAGTCCAACGGAATAACTTAACTGTACTTCGCATTCATCAGCTAAACCTGCTGCAACGATATTTTTAGCCGCATAACGTGCAGCATAAGCGCCTATTCGATCGATCCTTGTCGGATCTTTTCCACTTAAAGCAGCACCACTATGTCGAGAATATTCTCCGTAAGTGTCGATCGCATTTTTTCGCCCCGTTAAACCAGAATGAGCCGAAGGGCCCCCAACAGCAAAAGGATCGTCAGAATCAATTAAAATTCTCGTCTTTTCATCAGGTTTAATTTCTTCATTTTGAAATACAAAATCAATCACCGTTTCTTTAAGGTCTTTCTGAACTTGCTTTAAATCGGGAGCATTTTCCATTAAAGATTGATTTTGACTCGCAATCAAAGTAATACTATGAATGCGGTCAGGTCTGCGGTCTTTATATTCCACCCCAACTTGAGTTTTTC
The DNA here is from genome assembly GCF_041929135.1 of Floridaenema fluviatile BLCC-F154. Lineage (NCBI taxonomy): Bacteria > Bacillati > Cyanobacteriota > Cyanophyceae > Aerosakkonematales > Aerosakkonemataceae > Floridanema > Floridanema fluviatile. The sequence goes on from NZ_JBHFNS010000084.1 coordinate 54,353, forward strand.
CATCTGGTGCTAAATAGGGCAGAATATTATTGATTCTCACATCTGCCAATCTCCTCGCTAACTGATGCGCTAACCAAATTGGTAAAGGCATCATTACCGGAGTTTGATTACAGGCAAAACCGAAAACTGTCACTTGGTCATTAACAGGAATTCGCTCAATTTCTGCTTCCGAAAGTTTCTTTTCATCCCAATGTCGATCGATCTTAGAAGGCAACTCCTTAAGACTAGTCATAATACTGCAAGTTTTAGCATTAAAATCAGCTTGTTCATAGCCAACTTGCTTAATTACCTGTCGAGCAATTTTAGTAAAATCGACGATCGCATCCGATTGAAACCGCGCCGAAATAAACACAATACTCGTAGAAACAGCGCATTCTGTAATCACCCTCGAAAAGGGATCTCGCCGCAGAAAATGATCCACAATCGCATCACTGATTTGATCGCAAAGTTTATCAGGATGTCCTTCCGTTACCGATTCCGAAGTAAACATGAAATCCTTTTTCATAACGTAACCTCCTGAAGATTACAAGGGGTTGGGTGTTAGGGTTTGGGGGTTGGGGAATTGTCTTTTTCCCTAACCCCTAACCCCTAAACCTTAACCCCTATTTCAGACTGAACGGGAGAAGAAACATTTTGTTCTTTAACATCTTTTGTATCTGCAACTAACTCAGCTGCTACCTTTGTTCCCTCATTCACCACCAACGGCAATACAGCACTCGCGGTAATCACTCCCATATCCACAGGATTAATCGGTGTTAGTTGTAACAAATTACGCAATCCCGGAACAGCTGCCACAACCAACTGTAAACCAAGCGATCCAGCTAATGCTGCGGTTAGATAGTGATTTGGTGGCAGTTGTTGGGCGCTGAAAACTGTGTGTTTTTGAGAACGACAACTCAGGGCGTGTAATAATTGTCCGATCGTCAAACTCATAAACCCGATCGTACTCGCTTCCGGCCCAATGCCATATCGAATCACCGCATACCAATAACCCGCCAAAGCACTAACAGAAATCGTCGTCGATTCAAACAAAATTCTTCCCATCTCAGACTGGGGAATAATCGGTTCCTCTGGATTACGAGGCGGTGAACTCAAAACATCTGGTTCTGGGGGTTCCAAAGCAAGAGCAAGACCAGGGAAAATATCAGTAACGAGATTCAACCACAATAGTTGCATGGCACTCAAAGGTTGACCAATCCCTAAAGCGGTTGCTGTCAGCATTACCATAATCTCGCTCATATTCGTAGACAGCAAGAAATGCACCGATTTCCGAATATTGTTGTAAATCGTCCGTCCCTGACTAACAGCAATAATCATCGTTTCCAGATTGTCATCTTCCAAGACAACATCTGCCACCTCACGGGCAACATCAGTTCCCGTATGTCCCATTGCTACGCCGACATCTGCCGCCTTCAGTGCTGGCGCATCGTTGATGCCATCGCCAGTCATCGCCACAACTTTACCCGCACTTTGTAAAGATTGGACAACTTGCAGTTTATGGGCGGGACTAATCCGAGCAAAAACATGAACGCGATCGCATAATGTTTTCATCACCTCTGGATCGAGGTCATTCAAGCGAGTTGAATCAAGGATTTCCAAAGAATCGCTTTGACTCAAATTCAATTCTTTACCAATCGCGTAAGCAGTAGGACTTTGATCCCCCGTAATCATCACCGTATTAATGCCTGCTTGATGAAACTCACTCATCAACCCTTTCACACCTGGGCGAACTGGGTCAGCCATTCCCACCAAACCCAGCCAAATCAAGTCATCACGGTCTTTAATATCTTTAGGATCGTCGAGGAGATAAGCTGCGCCCAATACTCGCAGCGCCTTTCCTGCCATGTTTTCGTTTTCAATTTCGATCGCCATCCTCTCCGTTTCCGTCAGCGGCAGAATTTCCCCATCTTTCAAATAAGAACTACACAAACCTAAAACTTCCGTTGGATTGCCCTTGACAGCGAGTAACTTTTGACCATTGGGGGCACGATGCCAAGTTGACATATAGTTGCAGTCTTCCGAACGGTGATTGATTTTCAGCATCGGATAGTTTTCCCGCAAACTAACCACATTTACCCCAGACTCAACAGCCAAATCAATCAAAGCATTTTCCGTCGCCGATCCGCGCACTACATACTCGCTACCCTTTCCATTACCATTATTGTGATTACCGTTGCGTTCGCCATTGCCATTAATTTCGCTTTCATTACACAGCGCCAAAACATGAATCAGTTTCAGCAGTTCATCACAAGTGTAAGGATTAACTTGTTGATTCCCGATCGTCAACTTACCCTGACACAAGTTGACACATTTACTATCCGTCCAGAGTTCCACAACAGACATTTTATTAGCGGTTAAAGTCCCCGTTTTATCCATACAAATAGTTTGTACAGAACCGAGAGTTTCCACCGCATCCAAGCGACGAATCAGCACATTATGCTTACGCATTTCCGCGATTCCCAGCGCCAGAGTTGTGGTAGCAACCGTAGGCAACCCTTCAGGAACCGCAGCTACAGCGAGAGAAATGGAGGTTTTCAGCATTTCCAGCCATCCATAACCCCGCAACAACCCAATCCCAAACACCACGCCACAAACCGCCCCAGATATTATGACTAACTGACTACCAGCTTGATCGAGTTGTTTTTCCATCGGAGTTTGGGGTATTTCTGCTTCACCGACGAGGGTTTGGATTTTCCCCATTTCGGTATATTTCCCTGTCGCCACAACTACGGCGCGTCCTTGTCCCCCAGTAACTAAGGTTCCCATGTAAATCATGTTGGTCCGATCGCCCAGTGGCGTATCTGCGGCGGTGAGGCGATCGATCGTTTTCACCACAGGCATACTTTCACCCGTCAGCGCCGACTCATCAATACTTAAACGTTTCGCCTCAATCAATCGGGCATCAGCTGCCACATAACTACCCGGTCTGAGAACCAGAATATCGCCGATCGCAATCTCAGCTGCACTAATTTCGCTAATCTTACCTTCTCGCAACACAAAAGCCGTCGGTCGAACCAAACTTTTTAGGGAATGAATGATTTTTTCGGAGTTGCTTTCCGTAGCGTAACCAATCGCCGCATTAATCACCACCACTCCCATAATCACCGCTGCATCTACCGCGCCCCCAGTAATAACTGAACAACCAGCAGCCACAGCCAACAAAGCAACAGGCAAAGATTTAAACTGATCGATAAAAATGCTCAATCCCGATCGAGGTTCTGCTTGGGCCAACAGATTCGGCCCATATCGCTGAAGATTTTTCTCCACTAACTCAGTAGATAAACCATTATTCTTAGAAGTATCCAACTCAGCGATTACCGCATGAGAATCCAGCAAATGCCAATGTTTAACCCTTTGTTCTTCCGTCCCAGTTCCTAACTTTCTTAACTGATCTGTTGTTGTCGAAGACGGATTAACTTTTTCTAAATTTACCGAATTAGACGAGTGATTTCCGTTGAAAGACTTCTGGGTTTTCCTGCCATAATCCGAGACAATTTCCGCAATCAGTTCCGCCACCTGCGCGGGACTAACAGAGGGATAAAAAAACACCAGAATATTCCCAGTTAAGAAATTACCTGAAACCTTGTGAATTCCCTTTTCATCTAATAACCTAAATTCTAGATAATTGCGGAGAGCTTCCGAACGATGCAGCCCGTTAACCTTATATCTTGCCCGACCTGGGACAGTAGTATTAATAGACTGAACAACAGGAAGGCTGGTTGTATTGGAGTTATGTTGGTAAGTAATCATTTTTCCGAGGTGACGCTAGGGAACTGTCAGACTACCTAAGCGGTGTAGTTGTTGATTGCGATCGACTTGTTTCAGAGAACCTGTTAGATGAAACATGACAAAACCAATTATTAAATGAGTTTGAAATTACAGCGATCTAGATAAACTTTACTGATAGAATGGCTCTTCCGTACTTGAAGTGATAATCAAGCCTACTACTGATATAATTTATATCACGAAATAGCTTGATTCCGGTCAGAAATTAAAATACAGTTACATAAGAAATCAGAAGCAGTCAACCCGATCGCTTATTGCATCCCACAGAAAACCCAAATCCACATCTGCGTTCATCTGCGTTCATCTGCGTTTAAAAAAAGCCCACGCATCCCACAAATAATCTATATCCACATCTGTGTTCATCTGTGTTCATCTGTGGATATCTGTGGTAAAAAAAAAGCCATTGCATCCCACAGAAAATCCACATCCATCTGCGCTCAAAATTGAACTACCCAGAGGTCAAAAAAATGCCAGAACAAAACCCAATCATCATCGCCCAAAACCTACACAAATACTACGGACAATTTCACGTCCTCAAAGGAGTTAACCTCACCGTCAACAAAGGCGAAGTAGTAGTATTAATGGGTCCATCAGGTTCCGGCAAATCCACATTTATTCGTACCTTCAACGCCTTAGAAGAATATCAAAAAGGACGCATAGAAATCGACGGAGTAAACCTTAATAATAACAATCGAAATATTGATATAATTCGCCGAGAAGTCGGAATGGTATTTCAACAATTTAACCTATTCCCGCATTTAACAGTCTTAGAAAACATCACCTTAGCACCAATTTGGGTAAGGAAATGGTCAAAAAAGAAATCTGAAGAAACCGCAATGCAACTATTAGAAAGAGTGGGAATATTACAACAAGCAAACAAATATCCCGCCCAACTTTCAGGAGGACAACAACAAAGAGTTGCGATCGCCCGTGCCCTAGCCATGCAACCTAAAATAATGTTATTCGACGAACCCACATCAGCACTAGATCCAGAAATGGTCAGAGAAGTACTGGACGTAATGCGAACCCTAGCCCAAAGTGGAATGACAATGGTAGTAGTGACTCACGAAGTAGGATTTGCCCGTGAAGTAGCCGATCGCGTCATCCTCATGGACAGTGGATTAATAGTAGAAGAAGCCACCCCCAACGAATTTTTCCAACGCCCCCAAGAAGAACGCACCAAGCAATTTTTATCACAAATTCTTTAATCATTAGTCATTAGTCATTGGTTATTAGTTAATAGTAAAATTTATTGATGATTTACCATAAACAAATAACAAACAGTTAATCTCACAAATAACCAATGACCAAAAACTAATCAATAGGTTCTAGTGGTCGAGGAGTAGAAACTCCCGCAGGTTGAGTAAAATTCCTGTTGGAATTATGCAAAGTATTCGACACTAGAGCAAAAGCCAAATAAGCAGGTAAAATAATAGCTCCTAAAGCCGCCACCATCCCCAAAATAACCAAGGGTTTATTAGAAGGGCCATACTGAGTTCTATAAGGATCGATCGCCAAACGTTCCGGTTTAATTAAATCCCGTAAAGCCACCGGACGCTTAAATCTAATTCGACGATCGTCCAGCTTTTCTAATAATATCCAACCAGCCTCTCCCTCCTCCTCACACAAACGTTGTAAAACCTCCGGATCGCGAAAAATATCCCGACTAGCCCGGACAATTTTAAACTCCCAACCAGTTAACCGTAACTCACGGGGTATTCCCTGCGGTACTCCTTGGGGAGAGATGTGATTAGCTTGCCCAAGCATTTCCATCTCAGTGTTTATCTTGGATTCATAACGAGTCAAAGTTTCTTCCTCCTGTTCCTCTTTTTCCACCACTGACTGATACCAGCGCATCCATCCACCAAGGGCTGTTGCCTGGACACCAAGGCTACCGACAAATAAAGTTAAAAGCGTAATTTCTAACATCTTTTGATAGTCTATTCCACTTCCTGCTGTTGTAGATCTTCGCGATCGGGAAATAAATTAAAAGCAGAAAAAGTTTCCCCTAAATTTATCGATCGGGAAAACCTTCTCAAGGTAAATAACCCTCCATTAAACAATCTGGGCCAATAGTTCGCCAACTCACTCTTTCCAGAGTCAACGCCTCAGTCATTTTTTGGAAACCTAAATCAGCCACAGGAGAAGGTGCGCCCTCCCCCCCAATAATTTTCGGGGCAATAAAAGCCATTACTTTTTGTACTGTACCTTCTGCGATCGCCCTCGCCGCCAAAACTCCCCCACATTCCCATAACACCGACAAAAATCCCAAATCATATAAATAACTCATAACCTTAGTGGGAGTTAAAGGATCTAACTCCACCACATTTACACCCCTTCTTAAAAGTAACTTTTGCAGATGAGGATTCGCCCCCACCTCAGTTAACACCAAAGTAGCCGCCTCCTCCGTATTCCACAAATAAGCAGTTTCCGGCAACTGCAAACTGCGACTCATCACCACCCGCAAAGGATTCCGCGCCTCCACTTGATGACTAGTTAAATGTGGATTATCATTACGCACCGTATTGCCACCCACAATCACCGCATCACAAGCCGCCCTTAACTGATGTACCACACCACGAGCCGCCAAATCTGTAATCCAAGAACTATGACCGCTAGTTGTAGCAATTTTTCCATCCAAAGTCATCGCATACTTTAAAATCCCAAACGGGCGTTTATGTAAAACGCGATGTACGAAAGCCTCATTTAATTCCTGACAAGCCGCCTCTTCCACCCCAACTACTACTTCAATTCCAGCCGATCGCAACTTCTCAATTCCCGTACCCCCCACCAGCGGATTCGGATCGACCATCCCCACCACCACCTTAGCCACACCCGCCGCAATCAACCCTTCCGTACAAGGCGGAGTTCTCCCGTAGTGATTGCAAGGTTCCAAACTCACATAAATAGTTGCACCCCGCGCCAACTCCCCCGCTTCCCGCAAAGCAAACACCTCAGCATGAGGCTGACCCGCCTCTGGATGATACCCCTGCCCAACAATTTGTCCATCCCGCACTACAACTGCCCCCACCATCGGATTAGGGGCAGTTTTTCCTAATGCTTTCCGGGCTAATTCCAGACATCGACGCATCATTGCCTGGTCAAAATCATTCATTTTCTTATCAATCTTATGGTAGTGGGTAATTGATAGTGGGTAGTTGGTAGGTAGTAATTCGATTTTCCATGACGATTAAAAATTTAAATCTAAAATCTCAAATCTAAAATCTCAAATTCCCACTACCCACTACCAAACTAAGCATTATTCTCGATCCAATTCATCTTTTCCCACCAAACATTTAATGGATAATAAAGAATTGGTGCCCATAAACTACTGAGAATCGCCGAAGACAAAGCAATTTGTTGATGTTCTGTCCAAATTTCCGCCAAAGTGCGAGTACCCGTCAAACTAAACTGAAGTGCCAGAACAGTTTCCGCCACCACAGTCATGCCAAAAACAATTAACGCCACCGAAATAAAATCTTCTTGGACATACCTCTGTTTTTTAAAGCTAGCCGTTAAAATGCCCACACACATTAAACTTAACGTATGAGAAGGATCGGGTGAAGTCATGCCATCCTGAATTAAACCCAAAGCCAATCCAGCGATCGCTCCTTGCAAAACCGTCCGTTTCACACTCCAAGCCACCACCCAGATCAGCAACCAATTCGGGCCTAAACCTAACAATTCCATACCAGGTAGTCGAGTTGGTAGAATCAGCGCACAGACAATCACCGAAGCAACTGTCACTCCCCAATTCAGCATTTGACGACCATAGTAAGGCAAACGAGAAATTTCTATCATTGAGCTTCTTGAGATTTAGCGATCGGTTGCTTCCGAATCTGAATTTTCTTCCACTGGATAAACTGCGACCCATTCTAAAACACTAGTGGGAGCCGCCAGAGTAATCACCGCCTCCGGCGCAGGACTTTGGCTTAAATTCACCGACTCCACACGCCCCACAGGTAATCCCGAAGGAAACAGTTTACTAGCCGAAGAAGTAGTCACCACATCGCCGCGCCGAACATCAGGAACTCGTTCAAAAAACTGCATTACCGCCTTGTTTCCCGACTTACCCCGCATCACGCCCATAAAACGGCTGCGGTTGATCGTTACACCCACACGACTGGTAGGGTCACTAATCAACAGCACCCGGCTAGTGCTAGAGGTGACATTAGTTATCCTACCCACCAAACCCCCAGGCGCAGTAACGACAAAATTCTCTTTAATCCCGTCCTTACTTCCCCGACCGAGAGTAATTTGCTGCCACCAATGATCCGCACTGCGACCTACAATTGGGGCTGCGATCGCCTGTTCCTGATTATTTTTGGATACATAACCCAAAAGTTCCTTCAGCTTTTGATTTTCTTTCTCAATCTGTTGTAACTTAGCCTCCATTTCCAAAACTTTGGCATTAGTTAGAACCTCTTGCTTGCTGGGATTAGATTGAAACGGACGAGTAAGCAACTGATAGACCTCGAATAAGCTTCCCCCTTGAGTTTGCCGCGCAAACCAAGCAGTACTAATTACCAAACCTATCAGTGCCACTTGTAACCAATTCCGATCCCACCAACGGCGTAACGTATCCATACACAGTAGTCTTCAATTTTTGCTTTGAGTAGGAATTATAAACTGCGAGAGCGACCACTAAATACCCGATCGAGTTGTTTGATATTTTCCAGCACCCTTCCAGTGCCTAAAACCACACAACTTAGAGGATCTGCCGCCACATGAACTACAATTCCAGTTTCATGACTGATTAAAGTATCCAAACCCCTGAGTAAAGCTCCGCCCCCTGCTAGCATAATGCCCCTGTCAATAATATCCGCCGCTAATTCAGGAGGAGTTCTTTCCAAAGTCCGCTTCACCGCTTCCACAATTACCGCCAAAGGTTCAGACATACTTTCCCTAATTTCTGGCCCCTTAATGGTCACAGTTCTCGGCAACCCAGAGAGTAGATGTAAACCCCTGACTTCCATAATCGAATCTTCATCAGCAATTGTAGGATAAGCCGAAGCAATTTGAATTTTAATTTCTTCTGCCGTCCTTTCCCCAATCACCAAATTATGCACCTTCTTCATGTACTGAATAATCGAATCATTCAGTTCATCTCCAGCCACACGCACCGACTCACTCAGCACCGTACCTTGTAAACTCAGTACAGCCACTTCCGTAGTCCCACCACCGATATCGATAATCATGTTACCCGTAGGCTCAGCCACAGGTAGACCCGCACCAATAGCCGCCGCCACAGGCTCATCAATTAATCTCACGTCTCTAGCGCCCGCTTGTAGCGCCGCATCCATCACCGCCCGTCGTTCTACCCCAGTTACACCACTAGGAATCCCGATGACGATTCGCGGCTGTACCAAAGCTTGACCTTCATTCACCCGCTTGATAAAGTGCTTCAGCATTAACTCCGCACTATCAAAATCAGCAATTACCCCATCACGCAGCGGACGCAACGCCACCACGTTACCAGGGCATCTTCCCAGCATTTTTTTCGCTTCTTCTCCTACAGCCAGTGCTTCGCCAGTATCTTTGTCAATGGCGACCACTGAAGGTTCCTGAAGCACAATGCCTTTACCAGACACATAAACTAAAGTATTTGCGGTACCGAGGTCGATACCCATGTCACGAGATATGGATAAGCGATTAAAAAGACCCACGCGCTTTATGCCCCCAAACAAGAGATGCTTTTTTGTAGGACTGTAACCTAACCGTGCAGGATTTTATTACGTTTTCTCTCCTGCGTCTAGTCAAACGAGAAATATTTCTTTTCTTAGTTGCAACCTGAAATTTGCATTGTACCCTCAATTCGCTAAAGTAGATAAACAAATAAATGAGTACAACTGTACTGGTAATTACTTATGTCTCTCAATGTTGTAACTTTAGTCGGTCGTGCTGGCCGCGACCCCGACGTTCGCTATTTTGAGTCGGGTAGTGTTGTCTGTAACTTCACGCTAGCGGTGAATCGTCGTAGCCGAGATAATGACGAACCAGATTGGTTTAATTTGGGTGTGACTCGTTAGCTAGAAACCGCATCCAATGGATACGGGGGATTAGCTGCAAGGAAAATGGCATCAAAGCCAACCTTGACAACTGAATGTCCATATTGGTGAGCCGATTCGATCGGCAAGTCCAATCCTCTAGGATGCAAGAGTGAAAGCATCTCTCCCCATTACTTGAGACTAGCAATCTTGCGTAATGACAGCCGGGAAGAAACGGAGGTAACTCCAAACCTAATGGAGAATCCCTTCTAGCAGGAGGATATGGGTAGCAAACGCGAAGGTATGTAACCGTCGTTAACCAGAGCCAGCGAAAGAGGTTGATACGCTGGAGCCAAAAGGCAACAGGTTGAGGAGTCAATATCTAGGTAATTGACTTAAAAGGATTGTCCATCAATGTGGGGCAGTCTGCATCCCCAATAACCTCGGCGGATAGTACCACCCTAAACCCTCAAACCAATGGACATTCGGAACGTGGAGCCTCTGACATCTCTTGGGTACTTGGTCGATCGCTCAAGCAGGTAGCTAACCGCAAGGTGTCAGAAAGGCGAGGATTGGGACCCAAGCAAAAGCCTAACCGTAATGGTTATGGATAAGCCCATAGTCCCACGATGACTTGGAGATAGAATCACGAGTAGCAATGAAAATGTCTAAAACGAGCGTCAAAACTACGGTGGAATGGGAAACTCTCAACTGGCGCAAGCTAGAAAGAGCAGTAACTAAGTTGCAAAAAAGAATCTATCGAGCCTCTCAACGTGGTGATGTAAAAGCTGTTAAAAAGCTTCAGAAGACTCTCATGCGCTCATGGTCAGCGCAATGTATAGCCGTCCGTAAGGTCACTCAGGATAATCAAGGCAAGAACACAGCCGGAGTGGACAAAGTTAAATCTCTTAACCCCCAACAACGGCTTAATTTAGCCAAAAACCTGAAAATTGACCACAGAGCGAGTGCGCTCAGAAGAATATGGATACCTAAGCCAGGAAGTGATGAAAAACAACTTCTGGGAATACCTACCATTAAAGATAGAGCCAAACAGTCACTAGCAAAAATGGCACTAGAACCAGAGTGGGAAGCAAAATTTGAAGAAACCAGCTATGGTTTCAGACCAGGACGCTCCGTGCACGATGCTATTGAACATATATTCATAAGCATTGGACAAAGTTCAAAATATGTGCTAGAAGCGGATATCGCAAAATGCTTCGACCAAATCAACCACCAAGAACTTCTCAGGAAAATTAGCACCTTTCCCACAATGAGGAGGCAAATTAAAGCTTGGTTGAAATCTGGAGTAATGGATAGAGGAGAACTATTCCCCCCCACTGAAGGAACGCCTCAAGGAGGAGTTATATCACCCTTGTTAGCGAATATAGCCCTTCACGGCATGATGCAGGATATAGAAAGCCAATATCCCGAAACGAAAAGGGTAAATGGCAAACAAACGAACTGGAAACCATGTATCGTTCGGTATGGGGGTGATTTTGTGGTCATCCATCCAGATAGACCCACAATTATGGAGATTAAAGGAAAAATCAACCAGTGGCTCAAACCAATGGGTCTAACTCTGAAGGATGAAAAAACCAGATTGTGTCACACCCTGAACAAATCAATAGATGAAGAACCCGGATTTGATTTCTTGGGTTTTAACATCAAACAATATTCTGACAACAATACACATCTTGGCTTCAAAACGATAATCCAACCTAGTGAAAAGAGCGTCAGACAGCACGTTCAGGAACTAAGGGAGATTGTCAAGGCACATAAAAGTGCTAAAACGGTAGACCTAATCAAAAAGCTTAACCCCGTAATCAGGGTATGGGCAAACTACTACAGGACGGTATGCAGTTCTCTAACCTTCAAAAGGGTGCATCATGACTTGTATATGATGCTCACGCAATGGGGTAAGAGAAGAACTGGTAAATACGACAAAACCTACCAAATGTATTGGCATGAAGTAAAAGGTGCAAAAGTATTTGCCAGTAACCCGCCAAAGGGAGGAGAGCTAATCATGCTCCAGACTCATAATCAGTACCGCATAAAAAGACATACTAAAGTCAAAGGCGGTAGCAGCCTATACGATGGCAACTGGGTGTACTGGGGCGAAAGACTGAGGAACCTACGGGGTTGCCAATGAGAGTTCAAAAACTTCTGAAGAGGCAAAACAGTGGAAAAGAAAACCAGCAGAGGTACGCGAAAATACCCAATGCAGCCAAGTCATTGAGGAGCCGGATGAGGTGAAAGTCTCATGTCCGGTTCTGAATCAGAGGTAAAAATGGTGACATTTTTATCGACTGTAACAAATTTGGGGCAAAACAGCCGAAGTTGCCGCTAATTATGTCCGTAAAGGCAGCTTAATCGGAATTACAGGCTCTCTAAAGTTTGAATACTGGCAAGATCGAGCTACTGGGGCTAATCGCTCTAAACCTGTAATCCGAGTCGAAAGATTAGATTTATTAGGTTCTAAGCGAGATAACGAGGCAGGTGCTATGGGCAACTATCAAAGCAACGACGAGTTTTAAATCAAGGCAAAAGACAGAAGGGTTCAGGTGACAAGGAGACTGTTGGAATCAGGGGAATTTTCACCTTTACCCTTCTTTCCTTCTGCCTTCTGCCTTCTGTCTTTTTTAATACCGAATTTGCAGGGTTACGGAGGCTTCGACTTGCTGTTCTCCACCGATTACAGGAATAGAAAACCGATTTTCTAACTTATCCGTTGGTGGGGCAGCAGCGAGTGGTATCGGTGGTGGGGGTGGTGCGGCTGCGCCATTAACTTGAATGTTGACTACTTGCTCTGGTTTTAGATTTAAAGTGGCTAAAACGGCGTTAGCTTGTCTTTGAGCGTCTTGGGTAGCTTCTTGTAATGCTTGTTCTTGGGCTTTGGCTATAGCACTATCTGCGGCTACAAAACTAATTCCGTCGATTCTGGTTGCTCCGGCTTTTACTGCTTCATCCAACAAGTTGCCGACTCGTTGGGTGTCGATGCGAAAACTGACTGTGTTAACTGCGGTGTATCCGACTAGACGCTGGACGTTATTTTGGTAAGAGTAGTTGGGATTGAGGCGAATGCCAGTGGTTTGGAGTTTTTCGACGTTGCGCGATCGCAATAACTCTACCACCGCTGTCGATCGCCGCGCCACCTCCTGTTGCACCTCCTGAGCCGTTTTCCCCTGCGCTTCCACACCCAAACTCACTTGAGCGATAGTAGCTGGAATTGATTCTACACCCCGACCTGTCACCGTTATAGTTCTGATTAACTGACTGGGAATTTGTTTTTGCTCTTGAGCTACAACTAAATCGTCAATAAATATACCTAGCAATCCTAGAGCTAAAGCGATCGGTATTGTCAAAAGTATTTGGTTAAATTTAACACCGAGACAAGCAGAAAGTTTGACCTTAACTCTTTCTTCTTTCGGTTTTTTGTTCTGCAAATTCCGATATGCACTCAACATAAAGTTTCTTTATACACTCCCTAGAAAATCCGAATACACGAAACATCCAAAAAAAATAAACAATGGAAATTGTAAAGAAACCTGTACATTAGAAAAAACGACACTCTGTAAAACCAATGGCTGACGTATTTGCCTGGTCGAATTTCTTCACACCTTTGTTCCCGAAACTTTCCTTGGGAATAGCTATCCCTGCTTGGGGACAAGCTGCACCCATCCTAGCAACCACTCACGAACTAGATGCAGATAGTGCTGCACTGGTACTGCCAGGAGTATTACTGAGTCTAGTAGTAGTTTACATCGCTAGTAAAATTGGCGGTGAATTGTCTAACAAACTAGGCTTTCCGCCAGTTTTAGGCGAACTGGTTACAGGTGTAATTGTCGGCGTATCAGCCCTACATTTACTAGTGTTTCCAGAAAGCGGAGCCCATAGCGCAGATTCCGCAATTATCCAGCTGTTACAAGCAACTGCTGGATTAAGCCCAGAATCAGCAGAAGCAGTATTTAACGCTCAAAGCGAAGTAGTTTCTGTGTTATCAGAGCTAGGTGTTATTGTACTGCTGTTTGAAATTGGCTTAGAGTCAAACATTAGACATTTGATGGCAGTTGGTTATCAAGCTACCATTGTTGCTTGTGTGGGGGTTGCCGTACCCTTTGCTGGTGGCACAGCCGGATTAATGTTACTGTTTGGTGTACCAGCAATTCCAGCAATTTTTGCTGGTGCGGCTCTTACAGCTACTAGTATTGGGATTACCTCGAAAGTTCTTTCGGAAATTGGACGTTTAAGCACCAAAGAAGGTCAAATTATTCTGGGTGCTGCTGTCATCGATGACGTTCTGGGGATTATCGTTTTGGCTGTTGTCGCTAGCTTGGCAAAAACTGGCGAAGTAGACGTAATGAACGTTATCTATCTGATTGTCAGCGCAACGGTTTTCCTACTTGGCTCAATTTTACTGGGTCGTTTCTTTCACAATAGCTTTATCCGAGTAGCTAATGCCCTGAAAACTAGAGGTGGACTGCTAATTCCGGCATTAGTTTTTGCTTTTGTCATGTCTTACTTGGGAGCAGTGATTCACTTAGAAGCGATTTTAGGTGCTTTTGCTGCTGGTTTAGTTCTAGATGAGAGTGATGAGACTCTAGAATTACAAAAACTGGTGTTGCCAATTTCGGATATGTTGGTACCCGTTTTCTTTGTTTGTGTGGGTGCGAAAACTGATATCGGCGTACTCAATCCAGCCGTTCCTACAAATCGGGAAGGTCTGATCATGGCTGTTTTTCTGATTGTAATAGCCATCATCGGTAAAATTGTGACTGGTGCGACTGTATTTGGTCAAGATAAGATTAATCGCTTGGCGATCGGTGTGGGTATGATTCCTAGAGGTGAAGTAGGATTAGTATTTGCTGGCATTGGTTCAGCAAGTGGTGCTTTATCTAAACCTTTAGAAGCTGCGATCATCATGATGGTAATTATTACCACCTTCATGGCTCCTCCCCTGTTGCGAGTTGTCTTTAAAGACGAACCTGTACCTGTTACAGACTCCGATTCACCAGCTTTAAATGGTCACAATCAATCACCTGTTCTTCTAGAATCGGAAATGGTGAAACAAGCTTTATCTCAAAAGCCAATGGCAGAAAAGCCAGAACAAGCCAGTAGTTGATCCAAAGAATTATCCAACAAGTTCAACAAGTTGCACTAGCAACTTAAAACTCCAAATAAATAGCGTTAGGGAAAAGGGAGAACAAAGATTAAATTCCCCTTTTCCCTTTTTCGTCTAAAAGCAGAAGCAGAGTTGGGAAAGTTTTGAGTTAATTAACTTCTCCCCTACCCCTCTGCCCCTCTACCCCTCTGCCCCTCTGCCCCTCTACCCCTCTACCCCTCTACCCCCCTGCCCCTCTACCCCCCTGCCCCCCTGCCCCTCTACCCCCCTGCCCCCCTGCCCCTCTACCCCCCTGCCCCCCTGCCCCCCTGCCCCCCTGCCCCTCTACCCCTCTGCCCCCCTGCCCCCCTGCCCCCCTGCCCCCCTGCCTCAGTTGATTCTGGTTAGCCATTGGTGTAAGCTCTCCAATCTGATGGTGTTTTTTGAAAGTTGATGGTAGTTGACATAAGGAATTTATTGTGCTGTTGGGTAAGGTAGTTCAAATGAGGCGGTGTACTGAATTAACCGATAAGCCTAAATTCAATGGAAAGTACCAACGAAAATTTTTCTTTGGCATCATCGTTCGCTCCTCACCAGCTGGGAAAAGTTCTACTGCTGGGCTATGTAAATCATGGAGAAATAAACCGTGAAATTTCACTGGATACTACCCAGTACTTTTTTAAGCCTACTTTTACTTTCATCTCCAGCGATCGCAGGTAGACTGCAATCATGGCGTTTCGATCCGCAACGTAATCTATTGGTATTTACCACAGATGATGGCGTTCAACCCCAAGCACAATTATTGTTTAATCCAACTCGCTTGGTGATTGATTTGCCCGGTACTACCCTGCGTCGTAGCATTAATCAACAAGTGGGAGGTTTAATCCGTTCTGTACGAATCGGACAGGTAGACTCTCGAACAACTCGTTTAGTGGTTGAGTTGGTAGATGGGTATACTCTCGACCCCCAACAAGTGTCATTTCGCGGAGTTTCCCCTAGACAATGGGTAGTTCAACTACCAACTCCGATCCGAACTGATGCTGCACCGAATGTGGCTGTGGGAGAACAAAGTTCTGGCACTAGTCTGACTTTACCTACTCCAGAAGCGGCAACTCGTCCCCCGGTTCTCCCTCCGGCGACTGCTGCGGCTTCTGTAGTGCCGACAATTACACAAATCCAATATGTACAGGTAACTCCTGATGGTTTGTTCTTGCGGACAAATGGGGGCAATCCAGAGATTAAAGTTGACCGGAATCGAGAGCAGATTAATATTGAGTTGAAAGGGGCGATTTTGTCGCCGCAAATTCGGAATCGGGAATTTTCGGTGAACCGGAATGGTGCGAGTACGATTCAACTTAATCAGGTGAATAATAATCCGCCTGTGGTTCGTTTGACTTTGAAGGTAGGGGCGAATAGCCCGGATTGGGGTGCTAGTGTGAGCAGTTTGGGTGGGATTGTTTTGCTACCTGGGGTGGGACAGTCTACTACTGCTCAAAGAGGGGAAAGTCAAAGGGCGAAAGTTCAATCGGTGGAACTGAATGGAAATCAATTGATTATTCGATCGGATCGGCCCATTACCTACACTAATGGTTGGGATAGGTCTTCTGGTGCTTATCGGATTACTGTGAATTCTTCTGAGTTGGTTGAACGCTTCTCAGAACCGAAATTTGAGCGCAGTGGGCTTGTATTACGCTTGCGTGTCCGTCAGGAAAACGATCGAGTTAATATTTTGCTGTTACCTGCTTCTGGGGTGCAAATTGGGGAGGTCAGTCAACCTAGTCCGCAACTTTTGGCTTTACCGTTTTATAGTGCCAGAGTCCAACAGATTCCTACGAGTCCTAATTATCCGCCCGTAAATCAAGGGGTTACAGATTATCCTTACCAACAGTTACCTCAACGCCGTCCTAATGCGCGTGCTTTGGTGGTGATCGATCCGGGACATGGGGGGAAAGATCCGGGTGCGATCGGCATTGGTGGATTAAGAGAAGTGGATGTGGTGTTGCCGATCGGACTTCAAGTAGCTAGATTGTTGGAACAACAGGGTGTTCAGGTAGTTCTGACTCGCAATGCTGATTATTTTGTCGAGTTACCTGGGCGAACGGCAATGGCTAATCGAGCCAATGCTGATATATTTGTCAGTATTCACGCTAATGCAGTAGCTAATCGCCCGGATGTCAGCGGTTTGGAAACTTACTACCTGAGTAGTGGTCTGACTCTAGCTCGATTTATTCACAATAGCATTCTCCAAAGTATAAATGTTCCCGATCGCGGGGTGCGCCGTGCTAGATTCTACGTGCTACGTCATAGTGCGATGCCTGCGGTGTTGGTGGAAACTGGATTTGTCACTGGATTGGAAGATTCGGCTAAGTTGGCAACTCCGGCTTACCAAAGCCAAATGGCAGAAGCGATCGCCCGTGGTATTCTTCAGTACCTTCAATATTACAGATAGCCGTTGGATTTGAGTTAGGGGTTAGGGAAGAAAAATTCCCCAACCCCCAACTTCTACCACCTATCCCCTAATTAGTTTGACTCTTAACAATCTAAAATCTACAATTCAAAATCAATTTAAAAAGGACAAGCAATACCAATGACCTCTCAAAGAATCGGGATTTTTGACAGTGGTGTGGGTGGTCTTACAGTTCTCAGAGAACTCTATCGTCAATTACCCTCTGAATCGATCCTGTATTTTGGAGATACGGCTAGATTACCTTACGGCAACCGTCGGGAAAGCGAAATTTTAAACTTTGTCCGGGAAATTCTCACCTGGATGGAAGCACAGTCCGTCAAAATGGTAATAATGGCCTGTAATACCAGTTCGGCTTTAGCACTGGAAACTGTCAGATCGGAATTCAATTTCCCGATTTTAGGAGTCATTTTACCGGGAGCTAGGGCAGCGGTACAACGAGGCAGAAGAATTGGCGTAATTGCTACCCCTGCTACTGCTGCTAGTAATGCCTATCGTCGCGCCATTCACGAAATTGACTCTACAGTTCAAGTCTGGCAAGTCGGTTGTCCGGCTTTTGTCCCGTTAATCGAACAAAACCGCATTCACACCCCTGATACCTACCAAGTTGCCAAGGAATACTTAGCTCCGATGCTGGAGCAACAGATTGATACTTTGGTTTATGGCTGTACTCACTATCCCCATTTAGCACCAGTGTTAAAAACTATCTTGCCGCGAACAGTACGTACCGTCGATCCTGCTGTATATGTGGTGAGAGCAGCTGCTCAAGAGTTAGATTTACTGGGGCTAAGAAACACTAGTCCACCGCTACCGACGCGCTTTTGTGTGAGTGGCGATCCAGATCACTTCGCTCAATTGTCGGTGCAGTGGCTAGGTTGTACCCCTATTGTGGAGCAAATATGGTTGCCAGCTGTCTCTTTACAGCCAGCGATCGGAGAATCTCTCGAAAAACTCGAAAGAGAGTAGTCAAAAGCTATTTTCAGAGCTCTGGAGTTAACCTTGGGGTCTTCTCCAAGCTCTCGATCTTTGGGCGATCATCAGTAGGAGATAAATCGCCAGTAAGTAACCTGTGGCTAACAAGGGAATCATTAGAGGCATATCGCGGTAAACCATAATCAATTTACTAGTAGGTAGAGAAATGAGGTATGTTTGATTAGCTATAGAAAACTCCAGCTTACGAGTACTTACGGGAATAGCACTGGAAAGCTGTTAGCAAAACAAGTCACGCAACGGAATTAATTCCGCTTAGTGTTTTGTTTGCTTATGGAAGACCCTAGATAAGTACTAAGGAATTGCGGGTTAGGTTGATTGACCTATCCTGAAAAAGTCTTAGAGAAGCTCTAAGAAACAGAGTTCCGATTTTATGAATCGGTTTAAGCAACTACTAATCAGTAGCTACATCTATCTTTGTAAATGAAAGGAGTCACTCCATATCACCATTGGCAACTAACGGTAGTTAGTTTCCTTGGAGTGTTATTCAAATTTAGTGAAATCCTTACTAACTAGCCTATCACAAGCTTCCCGGCTTTTTAAGGTGGATCGGAAAAATCTTTAAAGATTTTACACAAATTTTAGGTATCGAATTCCGTGGGGATATGATATATATCTACTTTGGATAAATAATACGGGAATTCTCTGGGAGAACCGGAGTATTAGGGGTAGAGTAGGTAGATCGGTAAAGAGGATGGGAAACGGGATTTCATCTGTGGGGTGCTTAGCTTAAAATGAGGGAGAGAATATGTTAAATTTCGTAAATAAAGCCTGAACTGGCAGATCCATGACCTCAACTACCTCCCTCTTTTCGCCTGTTGAAGCAGACCTACGTTTGCTGTCGGAGAATTTAAAGCAGCTAGTTGGTAATCGTCACCCTATCTTGTCTGCCGCAGCGGAACACCTGTTTGGAGCAGGAGGAAAGCGACTGAGACCAGCGATCGTCCTGTTAATTTCGCGAGCTACCATGCTAGAACAGGACATTACTTCCCGACATCGACGACTAGCTGAGATTACCGAAATGATTCATACAGCTAGTTTGGTGCATGATGATGTAGTGGATGAATCTTCCGTGCGTCGGGGTGTACCGACGGTACATAGTTTATTCGGTAATCGAATTGCGGTATTAGCGGGAGATTTTCTATTCGCGCAATCTTCCTGGTATCTTGCTAATCTAGATAATCTAGAGGTTGTCAAACTCCTATCGGAAGTGATTATGGATTTGGCAGCTGGGGAAATTCAGCAAGGTTTAAATCGCTTTGATGCTAGTTTATCGATCGAGGCTTACCTACAAAAAAGCTACTACAAAACTGCCTCGCTGATTGCTAATAGTGCTAAAGCAGCTGGAGTACTTAGTGATGTGAGTAGCGAAATGGCGCAGAATTTGTATTACTATGGTCGTCATCTTGGTCTAGCATTCCAGATTGTCGATGATATCTTAGATTTTACGGGTTCTACGGATGTTTTGGGGAAACCGTCGCTTTCTGATTTGAGCAGTGGCAATTTAACTGCGCCAACGCTGTTTGCTCTTAAAGAAAAACCTTTTTTGGAAGTTTTGATCGATCGCGAATTCTCCCAAGAAGGAGATTTAGAACAAGCTTTACAACTGATTAATGAAGCAAAGGGTATTGAGAGAGCAAGAGAATTAGCTACTCAGAATGCTTGTATTGCGGTGGAATATTTAGCAGATTTACCAGCTTCCGAATCTCGTCAAGCTTTAGTTAATATGGCAGATTATGTTTTGAGTCGTCTTTACTGAAGTTTTAGACAGGAACTATCGAAAGGTAAGTTGTTGCGCTTGGGTGTCAATTTTCGCACCCAAGCGCAACAACTTACTGATATAAGTCGATGAGATCTAAAAGAAGTCAGTTAAGAACTCGATAAATCATCTGTTTAAATAGAAAATAGGATTGATTAACGAGATCGATCGCCCCGAATTTGAAAAAGATTGGCGGAAACAATATCTGCCGATTTTTCGCCCTCAAGATGTCTCAATAACTGCTGCTCAAGCTGTTACCTATCTGCAAAAATTAGGCGATAAAATTAAAGATGAGTCTGAGTTGGAGTTGGCGATCGAACGCTGGCAAAAAAATCTGGGTTTGCAAGTTACTGGTAAATTAGATCCGCCGACAGTTTTAACTCTGAGAGGTTCATTTTTGGACGGTGTGCCTACTTTGAAAAAAACAAAGTAAAAATCTGGAATTCAAGATGAAGGAGTTCCTATTTTATGAAAAACTATCAATATCAAATAGGTGGAAGTTTGCCTGAAAATGCACCAACTTATGTGGTGCGTCAAGCAGATAATGAACTTTACGAAGCATTGAAAAATGGGGAATTTTGTTATGTGCTAAATTCTCGGCAAATGGGGAAATCAAGCTTGTTAGTAAGAACGATGCAAAGGTTAAAAGCAGATGGTTTTGCTTGTGCTACAATTGACCTTTCTGATTTAGGAAATCAACAAGTTTCTCTTGATAAATGGTATGGTGGTGTTGCTTACAAATTATTAACTAGTTTCAATCTGTTTTCTGCGATCGAATTTATGACTTGGTGGAAAGAGAGAGAAATTATTCCACCAGTACAACGCTTGGGTGAATTAATTGGCGAAGTTCTGTTAGTCAAAATATCTCAAAACATTGTTATTTTTATCGATGAAATTGATAGTGTTCTCAGTTTTAAGGAACCGTTAGATGATTTTTTTACCTTAATTAGATCTTGCCATAATAAACGCGCTCAGAATCCAGAATATCAGCGATTAACATTTGCTTTGCTGGGAGTGGCAACGCCATCAGATTTAATTTCCGATCCAACACGCACGCCTTTTAATATTGGTCGAGCAATTAATTTAGAGGGTTTTAAAATACAGGAAGTTGCACCTTTAATTCAAGGTTTAGAAGGAAAAGTCGATCGTCCTGAAGCAATTTTAAAAGAGATTTTGGCATGGACAGGGGGACAACCTTTTCTGACGCAAAAACTTTGTAAGTTGGTGGTTCAATATTTGCCATCTGGTGCAGAGGTTTCGGTTGCTGAATTAGTAAAATCTCATATTATTGATAATTGGGAATCTCAAGATGAGCCAACGCATATAAAGACGATTCGCGATCGCTTAACTAGAAATAGCCAATCTGCTGGCAGACTATTAGGATTATACCAGAAAATACTGCAAAAAGGAGAAATTTCAGTTAATGAAACCACTGAACAAACTCAATTAAGATTATCAGGTTTAGTGGTAATGTGGGAGGGAAAATTAAGAGTTTATAATCGGATTTACGAGACAATATTTGATGAAAATTGGGTAGAAAAAACTTTTTTTGCCTTACGTCCTCATGCTGAAGCATTAACAGCTTGGCTAGCTTCTAATTGTCAAGATGAATCGCGTTTATTGCGGGGAAAAGCTTTACAAGATGCACTCAATTGGTCAACTGGCAAAAGTTTAAGTAATCAAGATTATCAGTTTTTAGCTGCTAGTCAAGAAGCAGCTTTGGCAGATTTACGCAAAATTGAAGTGCAGCGTCAAGCGGAAATTGAACAGCTTTGTCGAGAAAAAGATTTAGTTTCTCAATTGAGTAAAGAGCAAGAACAACGAAAGTTAACTGAGGCTAAACTGGTTCATCAACGACGATTAAAACTAGCAATTAATATTCGAGCAATTATAGTTTTATTGTTGTTTTTTATATTGATTGTAGAATTGATTTTCTTAAAGTTATTTATCGATCGCCGAAACACCGAACTAAATAGATTAAGCTTATATTCGGAAAACCTGTTTGAATCTGGGAAAAGTTTAGATGCTTTGCTGCAAAGTATTCGCGCAGGTGTAAGGATGCAAAGTTCATTAGATGTAAATCCCGCAACTAAAATGCGAGTTTTGATGGCTTTAAATCAAGCAGTTTACAATCGAGAAAAGCCTAAACAAATAGAAGATAAGAGCGATTATTTTAAGTTGGTTGTTTTTAGTAATGATAGCCAATTAATTGCTGGGGTTAGCGATCGCGGATCGCTCAAAATTTGGGATCGCGATCGCACATTGAAAACCACAATTAATCCAGATAGTAGTAAAATTACCAGCGTCAGTTTCAATCCAAATAATCTAAATATTGCTTCAGCAAGTGATGATGGAACTATTAAAATTTGGGATTTAGAGGGTAAATTAATGCAATCTTTCCCGGCGCATAACCAGAAAATTACCTGTGTTAATTATAGCCCAGATGGGGAAATGTTGGTTTCGGGAAGTGTAGATCGTACTGTGAAAATTTGGCGATCGAACGGTCAAGAATTACGCACTTTAAAAGGTCATAAAGCTGGGGTAAATAGCGTAATTTTTAGCCCTAATAATCAAATTATTGCTTCAGTTGGTAATGATGGAGTTGTGAAAGTTTGGCAACGAAATGGCACTTGGTTAAGAGATTTAAAAGACAATAATAGCGCGATTAATAATTTAAGTTTTAGTGCTGATAGTCAATTAATTGCTGTTGGTAGTAGCGATCGCACTGTGAAACTATGGCATATTGATGGCAACTTAATCGCTATTTTAAAACATCCTGGTAAAATTAATAGCGTTAGTTTTAGTTCCGATGGACAAACAATTGCTACAGCAAGTGCAGATAAAATGGTAAGAATTTGGCATATTGATGGTAGTTTATTGAGAACTTTAAAGAATCATCAAGGTGAAATTTTGAGTGTAAATTGGTCGCCAGATGGTAAATTTCTTGCTTCTGCTGGTGCCGATAAAAGGGTGATTTTGTGGAATTTAAATTTAGGAGAAATGTTAGTTCAAGGTTGTAATTCGCTGCGGGAATATTTGCAGAATAATTCTCATCTTAATCAGCGGGATAAGAGTATTTGTGAGGGAATAGGAGAGAATTAGATCCCCAAATTAGATCCCCGACTTCTTCAAGAAGTCGGGGATCTAGAGAAAATATTGGGCGTATAAATTGCATTTTGCTGTACAATTATTGCCATCGAGTTTTACTAAACCCATACTATTTAATTTAAAGGCTTGTTCCGATCGCAATCTCACACCTCCTTCACTACTAACAACTTCTTTCATTGCTGTTAGTAATTCTGGGTATTTTTCTAAGTTCCATAAATGTCTTCGTAAGTGATCGCTGTAAATTCCCGCTGCTGTTGCGCCTTCTGCGAGGACTTGTTCTAAAGTCACATCTTGACGCGCAATATGATACATTGCTAGTCGGACTAAATAAGGATGTCCTCCTACTAAATCCATTAATTTTTCGATTTGTTCTTGATGCCAATCTAAGCCATGTTTGATTGCTAATTCTTGTAATTGTTGAGAATTAAATTCTGGTAATTCGATCGGTAATCCTACGTTAAAAGGTGATTTATTGATGTCTAAAGGGATATAAACTTCGGTGGAATGTACGACAATTAAACGGAATTTTTTCCAAATATCTCTCCGTTTGGCTTCTTCGTGTAAGGCACGTAACAAACCAAAAAAGTCGTCGGCTATTTCGGGGGATTCAAATACGCGATCGACTTCATCTAAACCTAAAGTTAAATAATTGGGAATTTCCGGTAATACATATTGCTCAAAGAACGCTTTACAACATTGATTACTGCCAATAATTTCGGCTAATTCCCAACATTTTGTTAATTGCTCTAAAATTCCTAATTCTTGCGCGACGCTGGCACAAAACCATTGTAAAAATGTATCGGAATTGGTGAATACTCGCTTGTTAGCTAACTGAAAAGTTAAGGCTAATGTAGTAGAGTTTTGCTGTTCTGCATGATGTAAAATCCTTGCCATTAATGAGGTTTTACCCATTTGTCTAGGTGCTTTAATCCTAATTAATGCGCCCGGTTGATCGATCGCTTCATAACAACGCGATTCAATAGGCGGACGATCGATATAAAAATAGGAAGCTAACTCAACTTGCCCTTCTGGTAATTCGGGGGCGGCGACTGGTAAAGGTTGCAATAAAGTTGGTGAAGTGAAAGCGGAAATAGTGATATTTTCCCAGTTAATTGCTAATTGATGATTGGCGCTAAAAGAAGTGCGATTTTGTTGGAAAATGTTGCAAAGTTCGGAAGCGATCGCATTTGTATCTTCTGTCGATCGCCATTGCCAAGGTTGACATCCTGCTAACATTTCCACTAAATCAAAAGATAGCCCATTTTTCCAAGGTAAATTGATACAAATTGGTAAAACTGTTGGCTTCTGCTGGTGCGATTTTTGCGTTTCTTTTACTAATAAAACTTCTTCTAAAATCATTTCGCTGACTGCTGCATTGGGTGAAAGCAGCAACAGCAGATAATCGCACATTTGTAAAGATGATAATGGGAAACTGTTTGCGTTAAGTATTGTTACTTCGTGTACTGCGTTACAGATTTCTTGCTGCAAGTGGTAGGCGAGGGTGGGGTGAGAAGAGCGATCGCTAATCAAAACGCTGACTTTCCGATCCGATATGACATCTAAAGCGTGATTATCTGCAAAATCAGCAAT
Organism: Floridaenema fluviatile BLCC-F154; assembly: GCF_041929135.1. NCBI lineage: Bacteria > Bacillati > Cyanobacteriota > Cyanophyceae > Aerosakkonematales > Aerosakkonemataceae > Floridanema > Floridanema fluviatile. The sequence continues at coordinate 79,135 of NZ_JBHFNS010000084.1, forward strand.
ATTTCGCCATTCTTGGGCTAAAATTCGGCAAATTTCTAAAAAATTAGCATAATCCACAGGTTTACCATTCAGAAAGTTGCTGACTGTGGATTGAGAAATTCCTAAATCTTCCGCCAAAATTTTCTGACTGGGAAAACCATTTCTCAGTAGAGATGATTTGACTGTGGGAATCAAATCTTCACGCAGTCTGAGCGATCGCGCCATAACAATAAAAATACACTTTTCAAATTTTATCTCTAAAGTCGATGGAAAGTCGATGAGATCTAAAAGAACTCAGTTAAGAACTCAATCAAACATCCAGCTTAATAGTAGGGTGCGTCAGACAAAATAATTTTAGGCGATTACCGCTAAGTTTAAACTTCTGACGCACCCTACTAAATCAAAAAAATTTTGAGTGTAGATGAACTTTTTTAGGAGGTTTATGTGCTATCAGATTCTTACCTAATGTGGTCAAGATTAGCGCCTACCTTATTTTGGTTTGTACTAGGAATTCTTCTTTGCTTACTTGAATTGTTGTTCGCCAAAAAGTTAGGTAGAAACTACAAACTTGTACCCTTAATCATTGGAATTAACTCAATTATATTATCGATGTTCTTGTTAAGAGCTAATTATGTACCAGATTGGAATTGGCAAATTGCTTATTGGATGGGTTTATCAGCTGTTTCGGTTATTTGGCTGCGTCCGATGTTTTTCAAAAGCAAAAAGTCTAAAATTCAAGATGCAACTGAAGCTAAAACTATCAGCAATATTTTAGCAGGAAAAACCGGAAAAGTGATTTATGAAGGAGCTATTTGGCACGCTCGATGTAACGACAAAACTATTGCGATCGCACCCGATCAAACAGTTTATGTTTTAGGTCGAGAAGGAAACACGCTAATTGTTGCGCCAGAAAATTTATTCCAATTGTAATTAAGGAGATTAAAGTGTTGTGTACTTTATTTTTATTCAGTTTATCGCCCAAACGACTGCTAATTCATCTTTTAGCTTTAGTCCGCCTTGGTTATGGTTTACCGTCGGAGTTGTGCTTTGTTCCACAGAATTTTTCCTAGCCAAAAAACTGCCTAAAAAATTCCAAAATATTGCTTTACTTCTCGGAATTAGTGCATTTGTCACTTCGATTTCCGTCTGGCAAATGGCAGTATTTATGGAAGTTGATTGGAGTCTCACCAATAATTATGACGAAGATTTTCCGATTCAAATCGTTTACTGGATGGGAATTTCTTTAGCCTCCGTTATCTGGGTACGTCCGGGATTAAGCAAGAGCAAAAAAACTGTGATTCCTGATGCGAAGGAAGCGAAAACAATTACCGAAGTTTTGCCTGGAAAGCCCGGAAAAGTACTTTACGAAGGCTCTTATTGGAAAGCATTTTGTGTGGATAAACAAATGGCGATCGCACCTAACCAAAAAGTTTCTGTTCTCCGTCGCGAAGCAAATACTTTAATTATTTCGCCTCGCCAATAATCCCAGAATTAAACAAACACCGTTCACTTTTAAGCTGTTACGCATTTAAAAGTCATATTGTAGGGTGCGTCAGATTTAGATATTTTCCTTTCTACATAGGCTTTACCGTCTGACGCACCCTACTCGTTAATAAGTGATTTAAATGCGTAACAGCTTAGTTAATCTTTGAGGAACTTTACCATGAATCCATTAGCATTATTTACTTTCTTAACAATTGCAGGTGCAACTACCCTAGCCAGCAGTGTAAAAATAGTTCGCCAAGGTGACGAAGCTGTAGTAGAAATGTTGGGTAAATATGAAGGTAAAAAGCTAGAACCTGGTTTAACTTTTTTGATTCCTTATATCGAAAATGTGGCGTACAAACAAACGACGCGAGAACAAATTTTAGAAATGCGTCCGCTTGATTGCATTACCGAAGATAAGACTTGCATTATTACTAACTTTGTGGTGTTCTGGCGAATCACAGACATAGAAAGAGCGTACTATAAAGTACAAGATTTGAAAGCAGCGATGATGAATTTATTAATTAGTAATATTCGTTCCCAAATCGCCACAATGGAACTCGATCGAGTTTTCACTGCGAGAGCAGAAATTAATGAAGCATTAGTAGAACAGTTGGATATTGCGACAGAAGCTTGGGGAGTAAAAGTTACGCGAGTAGAAATGCTTGGTTTTACAATCACCAATAAGTTATTGCATGAAGCCTTAAAAACTCCTGCCAAAACCGGAGGAAATGTAAGTAAGGATTACGTTAGTATTCGTCAAGCTTAATGAATTGAGAAATTCCCCAGATCCCCGACTTCTTGAATAAGTCGGGGATCTGATGCCTTTATCTGCCAATTTTCATCAATAAATTCCAGGTTTTCATCATAAATAAGAAGCAATTCGCCTATTTTTTGATCTGCAAACTTAATCTGATTAGCTTCGAGAACAAATTTCATTTGAATCCATCGTTTTTTGCCTGTAACACCAATAGAACTGCTGATTAACTTAGCAGATAGGGAACGAGGCAAGAGAATTTCTTCATGAAATTCATCATCTTCATCCCAATAACCACAGACTTTATAATCACATAACTCTAAATGTTCCGTCACAAGTTTATTGGCATCTATATTTTCTAATATTTCCGTCAAGTCCTGCCAAACTTGGTGATTTTTTAATTCTAACTTGGTCATAGTTTTTAATTAATGTTCTGTTAGTAAACCAGGAAAGTGCAAAACTCCATCTATGATTTTTCTGTGAAAACGGCGATCGCCTCCTTTTCCTAAAATTTTTGATTTCCAATCGTAACCCTCTACTTCGGAAGGAACAAGACCAATATTACCGCGAGGGGATACCTGTCCTTTTTCAATTGCTTTTAAATGTTTGTTATTTTGGTCATATTTTATCCCCAGTTGAATTTGCTCTTTGCCAAAAGATACTAGCTGACCATTTATTTGACAAAACTCGCTATCCAGATCCCCGACTTCTTCAAGAAGTCGGGGATCTAAAAGATCTAAAATCGTCCCTAAGCAATATTGGGTGGAATGTTCCCAGGAGGAGATTGCGGAGGAGGGAATCCTTGTTCTAAGTAAGATTGCACCAAATTTTGTAAATCTTCCCGACGTAGTTGAATTCCTTCAGTAAGATTACCAGGGGTTTCAAAAAAGATCGCGCTATCAACAGTGTCCATAGCTACCATTTGGAACAAAATATGGGTCACAGGAACCGGAATCGCCATGACTTCGGGATCTTCCAAGGTACTCGTCTGGGTGGTGACATCTTGGAGAGTGGGAAAAGCGTAAAGGATATGCTTTGTTTCTTGCGGTTGCTCAGGATTGCTGAAAGTTGTGAGTACCCAGGCTTCATCCAAGGTTTGGAGAACGTAGTACTGGGGATGTTCCAACTGACTTGCCACGAGCTTCAGTGCTGGTGCGATCGCTTGCATAGCCTGGGGTATCCGCCCATCATTCGGTGCGCTATCAATTAAAAGTTGAATCTGTTGATCTAAATCCATAAGGCAAAGCTCTGGTAGTCTACCTTCGAGTCTAGCGATTTACCTCACTAGTCGTAGTTTAGGTAGATTAAAAGCGATCGCCGGAACCCCAGCAAAAAAAACTAGCCAAGGAGAAATCTGCTGGCGTGGAGGCTATATTTGAGCTATTATTCAACGAACTGAGACGATCTACCCGTGCTTCAGAGCCGAATTGCCGTGAAGTTGCAGCACGTTTAGCAACTGAAGTGATGCGGATTTGCGAACAAAGTCAACGTATCCAAAATCTGGGCGATGTGGAAGTTTGGGCTGTTAAATTAGCTCGTCATCGCTTACAGCAATGTCTCCATTACTATTATCTCAGGGCAACTGCGGCGAGATTGGACTTACACAGTACCTTGAGTGCTATTGTTTATCGCTACATCACCCCTTCGCGCACTTCTCCGGCGTATCAAAGACGCTTGACTTTGATCGAAGACTTTTTGCAGGGATTTTATGTAGAGGCGTTAACTGCGTTTCGTCGGGAAGGAGCAATCTGTGAAACTGCTCCTATTAGCCCTACCTACACACCAACGACACTTTTGGAGTTAGCAGAGTTCCTCAGCTTTACAGAACGTTACGCTAAACGTCGAATTCCGATTACCAGTAAAAGCCGTCAACAGTTAATTGTTTTGCGGGCACAGGCTTTCGTTCAACAACAACCGCCAGAAACACTGATTGATATGGAACAAGTGGCTGATAGCGGTGGTTCAGAATCTCCATCTCAGAAAATGGATGAAGCATTATTGCGCCAAGTCGGGGAAATGATGTTAGTACAGGAACAGGGGATTAATCAGCAAGCGCAACTGCGTCAGTCAGTGATTACTGAGTTAATTAACTATTTAGAGGAGCATCAACAGCAAGACTGCGTTGAGTACTTTGTACTTCGTCTTAGTGATAGCAATACTAAAGAGATTGAAACTATCATGAATTTAACACCCCGCCAAAGGGATTATTTACAACAACGCTTTAAGTATCATTTGATTCGTTTTGCGCTGTTGCATCGGTGGGAGTTGGTACATGAGTGGTTAGAGGCTGAGTTAGACAAAAATCTTGGCTTAACGCCGCAACAATGGGAAACTTTTGTTGCGAGACTAGATTCTCAGCAGGTAACTTTACTAGAGTTAAAACGGGAGAAATTGTCCGATCTGGAAATCGCACAGCGTCTTGGTTGGACTGTTACCCAGACTCAGAAGCAGTGGTTTAAGCTTTTAGAACAAGCCTGGGATATACGTAACTTTTTACCGTGACTTTTCCGATCCGGATCGGGTGCATCAACTGATGAACAAAGACATTGAAACCTTCCCTGAAAGTTTTTTCGCTTGGTTACTCCAGAGCGATCGATCCACCTTATCTGCTGAAGATAAGGAAATTTCTATTTTTAGCACTAATGACCTAGATTGTGATATAGAAAATTGGCAGTTAGATGATTTAGACTTGCTGGAGTCAGAAATATTGAGTAGCACCACAGACTGGGATTTTCCTGAAGCATCGCCTCAGCCAACGGAAGTGGGAGAGATTCCGGCGGTACGCGATCGTTTTCAAGCTTTGATTAAGCAACGGATTAAGTCAGAGTTAAAAAACAATCCGCCTTTGTTTCCTTGGGAAAAGGAGGATTGGGAATATGAAATGGATGAGTTTGCTTCCCCGGTGGCTAGGGTGGAAGAACATTTATGGATTGCTCAAGTAGAAAAGTTAGGTTTACCTGTATCTATTCCCCAAGAAATTTTACTGCGGTTATTTCATCGATCGCAGTCCGTACTACAATCTTCGATCGCGGAGGAAGTGAAAATAGTCCAGGCTGTAGAAGCGTTATTTCCGAATCATTCCCACTTATTAAAGAAGTTTGCTCACAAAATCATTAATTTTTCCCAAAATTTAGCGCAAGTTGACTTTTCTGCCGTTAAATCTCAGTTTCCCCGGAGTTACGAAATGGCGAAAGAAAATGAACGCATGGTGTTGTTGTTGCTAGCGGCTAAACAAATTTTTGATTTTCTGACTTTGGCTTTATCTCCAACTAACAAATTAGTGGAACGAGAATGGCTAAGTGAGTTGGGAATGCTGACTCTGCAAGCAGAATATAAATTGGAAGCTGAGTTAATCAGGTCAATGCGAATCCAATGTTTATTTCCCTGCGGCGGAATTCTAAAATTACAGGGAGGTCAAGCCTGTGCTCAAACTGAAAGACCCGATCCGGGTTATTTGAGTGTAGAATTGTTTGATTTAATGCCTAACCAGAGTTATCCTCTAGAGGTGCAGTTCCACCAGTTAGCTAATAATTCGTTAATTTTTGCTATTTGTCCGACTACTTAGCTATTTTAGATTTTAGATTTAATTAGTAGGGTGGGTCAGACTAAGAATTTTTCAGTTCAGTGAAGTTTTCCCTTTTCTGGCGCACCTAACACCTGGGAGTTATTAATCATATAAAACTGGTGATTTGGCGATGCAACAACTGCAAAATAGTCCTTTTTTCAGCCAATTTCGACAAAGGCTACAAGCGAAACCTAATGAAGAGGTTGAGGACTCCCTCTGGTTCAGAATTTTGGTGCAATTGTTGGTAGTGGTGGGAATTATTGCTACAGATGTGGCGGCTGAGACTAGTATTAGTTTGTGGGCGGTTCCTGCTAGTATTTTGGGTGCTACTTGGAGTTGGTATCAACGCCGTAAACGCAATATTCCGGTGAAGTTTTGTATTGCGATCGGGATGTTGTTGGCGTTAGCTTCTTTTCTATGGAATCTCCGAGATTCTTTGAATGATACGCGATTAATTTTAGGTGAACTGTTAATTCAATTGCAAGTTTTACACAGTTTTGACTTGCCAAGGCGTAAGGATTTAGGTTATTCAATGGTGATTGGTCTGATTTTATTAGGGGTAGCTGCTACTCTCAGTCAGACGATGGCTTTTGCACCTTTGTTGTTGTTGTTTTTGGCGATCGCTTTACCAGCTTTAGTGCTAGACTATCGTGCTAGATTAGGATTAAAACCAATCACTATAAGTCGGCGGAAGAAGGAGAAGATTGTTTTTCCTTTTTCGCTAAAACGGTTAAGTGTATTGTTGTTGGTAGTTGTGGGTTTGGGGTTGAGTATTTTCGCTTTCTTACCGCGAGTTCCGGGTTATCAGTTGCGAACTTTTCCGGTAAGTTCTCCGATCGAGTTAACGGAAAATTTCGATCCGAGTAATATTAATAATCCTGCTTATAACCGGGGGAGAAATTCTGGAGAAGGTAACGGTAGAGGTTTGGGAAGCAACCGAGAAAAAGGTGCTGGAGAGTTAGATGATACTTTTTATTATGGGTTTAATGCGGTAATTAATCAGAATTTGCGAGGCATAATGAAGCCACAAACTGTGATGCGAGTCCGATCGCAAGCGGAAGGTTTTTGGCGAGTTATGGCTTTTGATAAATATAATGGACAAGGTTGGGAAGTTTCGCGCAATAAGCAAACTCAAACTATCGATCGTCCGAGTTGGTCTTTCCAATTTATTTTACCAACTTTAGCGACTTTAAGTAGGACTCAAGAAGTTGTCCAAACTTATACGGTTGTGTCAGAAATGCCAAATATTATTCCGGCGCTTTCACAACCGAGACAGGTGTATTTTCCCACGCAACAAATAGCAATGGATGCGGAAAGAAGTTTGCGATCGCCTGTAGGATTGAATGAAGGTTTGACTTATACGGTAATTTCTGATGTGGCTCTGCGCGATCGAACTGCTTTAGGTAAAGCTTCTACTGATTATCCTGAAAATGTTAAAAAATACTATCTGCAAGTTCCTGAAGCAATTAAGGAAAAGGTCAGAAAACGCACTGAACAGATTTTAGTAAATCAACAAAAGGTGTCAAAATCTAACAAGAAAATTGCTTCTAATTACGAAAAGGCACTTTATTTAGCCCAATATCTCAAACAAAATCCTAACTATAAAATTGAAGGATTTCCCCCATTTTTAGAAGAAAATGAAGACTTAGTAGAAGCATTTTTGTTTGGTTACAAAAACAGTCCAGCTAATAAAACAATTACCGGAGGTTACGCCGACCACTTTACCACAGTTTACACGATTATGTTACGTTCCATTGGCATTCCTGCCAGAGTAGCCGCAGGTTTTTCGCCAGGAACTTTCAATCCATTCACAGGTTTATACATTGTGAAAAATACGGATGCTCATTTGCTAACTGAGGTATATTTCCCGAATTATGGTTGGTTTGCTTTCGATCCGATACCCGGACATCCGTTAATTCCACCGTCGGTTAATGAAAGTCAAAGTTATTCTTTAATTGAGCGATTTTGGAAATGGATTGCAGGTTGGCTACCTTCGCCAGTTACGGGGTTTTTAAATACGGTATTTGGGGCGATCGCAGCTGCTTTATTTGGTGCAATTGCTTGGTTTTTCGGTTTATTTGCTCAAGGTTGGACGGGGTTATTTTTTGGATCGATTTTAACGATTATTTTGGCTTTTGTAGCTTGGTTAGCTTGGCAAGGTTGGCAAATGTGGCGCTATCATTTATGGTTACGAAAATTGCCAGCAATGGAAAGTATTTATCAGCAAATGTTGAAATGGCTGAAAGAAAAAGGTTTACGTAAACATCCAGCCCAAACACCTTTAGAATATGTCCATGAGGTAAGTTCCCATTGTTCTGCTGAAGGCGCAGAAGCGATCGCTGAAATTTCCCAAGCCTACATTAGCTGGCGTTATGGTGGAGAAAATCCCAATTTAAAACGCTTGAAAAGGAGATTACAAGATTTGCAGAAAACGGCTAACAAGAGAATTAAAAGGTAGTTAATTCAAAAACCCGGTTTTTTCAAGAAACCGGGTTTTTGGGGATTATCTGAAATTAATTAACTAATGTGAGTTAAATCTTTTTTATCTGTTGTTGAAGCCAGATCTTCTACTTTAGGCGCAAAGAGAAGATCGGTAGAATTAGTATCAACTGGAACCTCTGGATGTACAGTAGGAAGTTCCGCAGTGGTAGCATCAGCTTTATTTGCCAGACGTGATTTATAGGAAATTCCCGCAGCTACTAAACCGCCAATAGCTGCAATTCCTGCGCCTGCGATCGCCAATTTAGGAAAATTCAATTTTTTGGCAATTAAACTAGGTGAATTAGCCGCATTTACCGCATTTGTCCCCTTATTTTTGCCAAAAGCGCAGCCAATAACTGCTTCGGAAGGAGCAATATTGGTAAGTAAAATACCGCTGCTGATTGCCACTGTGGATAAAGCGGTTGCTAGAGGTAAATTCAGTTTCATAATTGCTAAGTGTGAAGAATGAATTAATTAACTGTTTTAGCAGCCATTTCCAGTTAAGTCAAGCTTAAATAGCTACAAAAAATCGATAGTTATTATAAATAAAACTATTAATACTTCAGCAATCAGCCAATCTACTTAGGAAACTGTAATCAAAAGCACTAAAGCACGATTGCTAATAGATAACTGCTCAACCTTGTTTCATAATAAATAAAGTTGTACTTGAGAATCTAGTTTACCCACTAAGATGAGCAAAACTAGCTTGAATTTAATCGCGATTTTAGTTTTTGCGATGACTTTTTCGGTTCTTTTGGGTCCCTGGCTACAGATATCGCCTTATCTGCCAGCGATCGCTACGGCGATCGTTTTAGGTTTTACTACCCTCGATACTTTCACTTGGCAAGGGCAAGGAGGGAATTTAATCATAGATTGGCTAGCTAGTACCTCGCCGGAGTATCGTGCCCGGATAGTACGCCATGAGGCAGGGCATTTCTTAGTAGCGACTTTGTTAGAAATTCCGATTTCTGGCTATTCCCTGAGTGCTTGGTCAGCCTTACAGGAAGGACATCCGGGACGAGGAGGCGTGAGATTTACCGATCGCGAATTAGCTTCTCAGCTACAAAAAGGTATTTTATCATCTCAACTTTTCCATCGTTACGGCACAATTTGGATGGCGGGAATTGCAGCGGAAGTTTTGGTTTATGGTAATGCTTCAGGCGGCGCGGAAGACCGGGAAAAACTGGGAATTACTTTAACCCAATTGGGTAATTCAGGATTAAATTATGCTCAACAAGAACGTTATTTTATTCTCCAAGCTCGGACTCTTTTACAATCTAATTGGGCTGCTTATGAAGCTTTGGTAACAGCAATGGAAAAACGCGAATCTGTTGCTGTTTGTCAGCAAATTATTCAACAACATCAATCTCCTTCTTCTGGTTGAGCAACGACGCGATTTCTTCCGCTACTTTTAGCTTTAAGTAAGTTTTGATCGGCGCGATCGAGCAAGCTAACTCCTTGGTCATCATCGTTAGCTTTGAGAGTAGCAACTCCAATACTAACGGTAATTTTTAAAGCTAATTTTTTGTCAATCATAAAGGGTTGAGTAGCAATTAAGAAATTAATTCTTTCGGCAACTAATTTGGCTTCAGTAAGTTTGGTATTATTGAGGATAATTACCAATTCTTCGCCACCGTAGCGAAATGGTGTATCCTGAAAACGGAGATTGTGCCGCAACCGGGCGCTGAGTAATTGTAAAACCCGATCGCCCACTAAATGACCATGAGTATCATTCACAGATTTGAAGTAATCCACATCTAAAATTAGTAAGCTTAAAGGTGTGGAACGAGTCCGAGCATTATTAATTTGTCGTGGTAATTCCCAGTCTAAAGCCCGACGATTGCTTAATTCTGTTAATGGATCGGCAAGCGCGATCGCTGACAAATAATCATTACTTTGCATCAAATTTCGGTAAATTTCTACTTGCCTGATTCCAGTTTGAATCTGAGAAGTAAGCAGCCAATTTTGTAATCTCCATTCCGCCTCGGCAATCTTACAATTGTCTTTCTTTGACGACAACCAACAACAAGCATCCGCCCCTACTTCTAACGCTGCTGCTCTCAATCCTAATTCCCAATTCCACCCAGGCAAAATTTCTGACAAAGCTTCTGCTGGTTGGTCTGACACGAAAATACAATATATCCAGGCTAAACTGGAATTTTGTTTAACCATGCGGCAAATTTCCCAACTACTTGCCTGGTTTGCTGAAAAAATCAACAAATCCGGTTTTTTCACTTGAATTGAAGACATGACTTCCCTGGTAGAAGGTATCACTTCAACGCTACAAGTTGCTAAATAATGCAAACGATCTAGAAGTGTGGCGTGAAATTCAACACTTCCAACTATCAAAATGGAAGCATTCATTTGCTGTAAAAATATGAAAGAAATATTTTATTTTGAACCGGGATAAAATTCACAGCGTATAAATACAGATATTTACAGAGATGGTTTACGAATACATCTAGACTTTGCCCAGTCTTATCTAGTTTTTTATTATCGATTCACACCTCGCTTCATTTATATTTTGTCGGATTAAAGAATAAATTCTGAGCCGATACCAACAAAAGAGAGAAGCACACTGTCAATTTTCTGTTACTTGTTAGCTTTAGACCCTGATAATATATTATTTTACTGCATTTATCCGATGAGTTTGGTTAATTAGTCATAACTATCACCTCTCAATTTTTTAAACCCGAAATACTTACATATTTTGATAAAAAAAATTACACTTTTCCGGCAATTGATATGATTTTTAATACTTTGTAACCTATTTTAATTTAACTAATGGCTAGTTGAATTATTTATTATAGATTTATAGTCTGGAGTTAGTAATGAACATTCTACATGAATAGCAATCAAGTAAAATCTAGCAGAATAAATATTTTAGTTGTAGCTCATCGTCAAGATGAGCAAGATTTTTTGTCTTTAACTTTGAGTAGCCAAGGATATCAAGTCCAGCAGGTGCAGACTGAACAATTCATGTTATCAATACTACAGAAAACTCTGCCAGATTTAATTTTACTTGACAATACGTTAACTGAAACGGACAGTTACGAGTTTTGTTTATCATTAAAAACGGGAGAAAACACGCAAAAAATCCCGGTAATTTTTTTGGTAGAGGATGACAATTTAGAAACGAGAGCTAAAGTCTTTCAAGTTGGTGGCATAGATTATATTAAAAAACCTTTTCTGGCTCAAGAAGTAATTAGCAAAGTTGCCAGTAGATTAACGATAATTAATTCTTTTCAGCCACAACAGGAAGAGAGAATTATTGAACGTTTAAAATTATGGGAAAGAGCGATCGCAGCTTCCAGTAACGGCATTGTCATTACTGACGCAACTAAACCCAATAACCCCGTGATTTACGTAAATGCAGGTTTTGAAAAATTGACTGGATATACAGCTGAAGAAGTCGTTGGAAAAAATTGTCGCTTTTTACAAAGAGGAGATACTAATCAACCTGGTTTGAGAGAACTAAAAAACGCAATTCGGGAACACAAAGAATGTTTAGTTACCCTACGTAACTATCGCAAAGATGGTACTTGTTTTTGGAATGAATTATCCATTTCTCCAGTGCGAGATCCAGCGGGTAATTTAACTCATTTTATCGGTGTTCAAACAGATATTACCCAAAGCAAACAGGCAAAAGAAGAACTTAAAATTGCTAAAGAACGCTTTGAATTAGCAATTTGTGCTGCAAATGATGGTTTTTGGGATTGGGATTTTATCACCGGAAAAATCTACTTCTCTCCCCGTTGGAAGGAAATGATTGGTTATGCAGATAGCGAACTCCCAAATGAGTTTTCTTCCTGGGAAAAAGTGATTTTCCATGAAGATAAAATTACGGCTTTAAAATTAATAAATGATTACAATTCTGGGAAAATATCACAATTTTTAACAACTCAGCGTTTTTATCATAAAGACGGCTCCACGGTTTATATTCTTTCCCGTGCTATTCATCTTAAAGATGAAACTGGCAAAGTAATTCGCATGGTGGGAGCCCATACAGATGTTACTGAACTCGTGAAAAGTTCTACAGCCTTAGCTAATTCTCAGTCTTTACTGAAAGGAGTTTTAAATAGTTCCCTGGATGGGGTAATGGCATTTTCCCCAGTGCGAAATAGTCAAGGCGAAATTATTGATTTCCAATGGCTTTTGGCTAATCAAGCAGCTGCCCAAATAATAGGTTGTAGTGCTGAAGATTTAGTTGGTAAAAAACTGTTACAAGAAATGCCTGGAAATCGAGAAATTGGCTTATTTAAAAAATATGTCCAAGTGGTGGAAACTGGTAAACCTCAAAAGATGGAATTTTACTATTCATTTGAAGGAATAGAAGCCTGGTTTCAAAATGTAGCGGTGAAGTTAGATGATGGTTTTGCTGTCACTTTCCGCAATATTACGAGTGAGAAAAAAGCAGAAGCAGAACGTTTACAATTAATTAGATCGTTACAAGAAACAGAGGAACGTTTTCGGGAAATTGCGGAAAATGTCCGGGAAGTATTTTTTGTTATTTCTCCTGATTCTCAGGAAATGATTTATGTTTCTCCAGGTTATGAGAAAATTTTTGGTTACAGTTGCGATCGGATTTATCAAAACCCACAATTTTGGACTGAGACTATACACCCAGAAGATAAAAGGCAAGTAATTTCTGCATTTCAAAAGCAGTTGGAAAGTCACAAAGTATTTAATGAAGAATATCGGATTATTCGAGTTGATGGAGAAATTCGTTGGTTGTGGACAAGGTGTTTTCCGATTCAAAATGAAACCGGAGAAATCTATCGTTTGGTAGGCATTGCTGAAGATATTACCGATCGCAAACAAGCAGAAATTGCTTTAGAACAACAAATTATTTGGGCATCTTTACTAAGAGAAATTACCCAAGAAATTCGCAGCAGTTTAGATCCTCAACAAATCTTTCAAACTGCTGTTACTCAAATTGGGAAAACTTTTAATGTTAGTCGCTGTTTGCTTCATACTTATATTAACGATCCAGAACCGCAAATTGTCTCTGTCGCCGAATATCTGAAATCAGGTTATAACTCAATAATGGATTTAGAAGTACTAATTTCTGGTAATCTCTTTATTCAAGAGGTATTATTAAAAGATCGCGCGATCGCCTCTGATGACATTTCTACTGACCCACGTTTTAATATTCAGTTAACATCTAACTCAGAAATTAAGCTTTTATCTGTACTAGCAGTTCGGACTTCTTATCAAGATTTGCCTAACGGAGTAATTTGTTTACAACAATGCGATCGTCTCCGCCATTGGAAAAAACATGAAATTGAATTATTAGAAGCTGTTGCTGCACAAGTGGGAATCGCTCTTTCCCAAGCTAACCTATTAGAACAAGAGAAAAAACAACGCTTAGAATTAGATAACCAAAATCTTCAACTTCAAGAAGAAATTCGCCAGCGCCACAGAATGCACGTCTTATTAGATTGGCAAAATCAAATCTTAGAATTAATTGCTAAAGGTGAGCCTGTATATGAAATATTAGAAGTTTTAGCACGATTTATCGAGTTACAATCTCAGCAAGCATTATGCTCTTTTTTAATGTTAGATACCTCCACTAATAGATTACATATTGGTGCTTCCCCCAGTCTTCCTGACAGTTATAATCAAGCTATTGATGGTATAGAAATTGGCCCAGAGGTAGGTTCTTGTGGCACAGCTGCTTACCATAAAACCGCTGTAATTGTTGAAGATATTGCTACTAGCCGTTTATGGGTAAAATTTAAAGATTTAGCCTTAAGTCACGGATTACGTGCTTGTTGGTCTACCCCAATATTTTCCAGTGAAGGTGATGTGTTGGCAACCTTTTCTATGTATTATCGACAACCTCAGAGTCCTTCCGCTAGCGATCGACATTTGATTGCTAAAGCTGTTCACTTAGCAAAAGTTGCCATTGAACGCCACAAAAGCGAACAAAATCACCGCACCATTTTTGATGCTTCTTATGATGGCATTGCAATTCTCAATATTGATACAGGAAAACTTCTTGATGTCAACGAAAAGCTATGCCAAATGTTTGGCGTTAAACGAGAAGTTGTCCTGCAATTAGAATTCAATGATTTGAGTTTAGGAGAATCTCCTTACAGCCAAAAAGAAGCTTGGGAATATATGCAAAAAGCCGCTAAAGGAGAACTACAAAAATTTGAATGGCACAGTAAGCACGCTTCAGGAAAACTGTTTTGGACAGAAATAATTATGAAACCGATCGTATTAGGTAGTAAAGAGCGTTTGTTAAGCGTAATTCGGGATATTAGCGATCGCAAACGCAGCGAAGAAGCCTTACTAAAAGCCGCCTACGCCGCTGAAGCCGCTAACCGCACCAAAAGCCAATTTTTAGCCAATATGAGTCATGAATTACGCACTCCACTTAATGCAATTTTGGGCTTTACTCAGTTAATGAATCGGGATGCTAAAATTAGTCCTCAACAACAAGAATATGTAGATATCATTAATCGCAGTGGCGAACATTTACTTACATTAATTAATGATATTCTTTCCATGTCCAAAATAGAAGCCGGACAAATTAACCTTAATGAAGTTAGCTTCGATCTCTATCGGTTACTTGATGATTTAGAAGATATGTTCCGGTTAAAAGCTCAGTCTAAGAAGTTACAATTAATATTTAATTTAGCTAGCGATCTACCCCAATATGTCAAAACTGATGAAAGTAAATTACGCCAAGTTTTAATTAACTTACTTTCCAATGCCATCAAATTCACAAATTCTGGTTCTGTGACCTTAAGTGTACAAAAATCAGCTACAGAAAATGAAAATCCATCTGCTCCTTGTGTACTTTATTTTGCAATAGAAGACACTGGATCGGGGATTTCTCCTCAAGAAATTGACAAATTATTTGAAGCATTTGTCCAAACTGAAACTGGAAGGAATTCCCAAGAAGGAACAGGTTTAGGTTTACCAATTAGCCGAGAGTTTATTAAATTAATGGGAGGTCAAATTAATGTTAGTAGTCTTCAGGGAAAAGGTTCTGTATTTAAGTTTAATATTCAAGTGACTTTAGCTGAAACTAATGAAATTAACCAACAAGTAAATCCGAAAAAAGTAATTTCTCTAGAGAGAAATCAAAAAGAATATCGCATCTTAATAGTCGAAGATAAACTAGAAAATCGTCAACTATTACGCAGTTTACTTTCTCCTTTAGGATTCCAAATTCAAGAAGCAGTCAACGGCGCAGAAGCGATCGCAATTTGGGCTAACTGGCAACCAGATTTAATCTTAATGGATATGCGAATGCCTGTCATGGATGGCTATCAAGCAACCAAAAAAATTAAAGCAACACCCAAAGGAAAAGATACAATCATTATTGCCATTACTGCCAGTGCTTTTTATGAAGATCGATCGCTCAGTTTAACCGCAGGCTGCGATGATTTTATCGGTAAACCATTCCGAGAAAATGTACTTTTTGAAAAAATAGCTAAATATTTAGGAGTACGCTATATCTATGGTGAACCAAATCCATCAACGTCAGAATTGTCTGCAACCAACTTATTTACTCAAACTACTGGAAAACAAAGTTTAACACTCAATCAACAAGCTTTGCAGATCATGCCTAATCAATGGATTCAACAATTACATAAAGCAGCTATTTGTGCCGATGAAGAATTAATTTTTCAACTCCTCAGTCAGATCCCGGAAACTAACGCTAACCTAACCAAGACTTTAACTGATTTAGTTAATAACTTCCGTCTAGATCAAATAATCAGCATCACCGAAAAAATTGCCGAATGAATACTAACAAATCTACCCCATCCAAAGCCGATATTTTAGTTGTTGATGATAAACCCGATAACTTACGATTGTTATCCACCATGCTCACCGAACAGGGATATAAAGTTAGAAAAGTTATTAGTGGTGAATTAGCTCTCAAAGCTTGTCAAATTATGCCACCAGATTTAATATTACTAGATATTAATATGCCCAACATGAGTGGTTATATAGTATGTCAAAAACTGAAATCTTGCTCAGAAACTCAAGACATACCAGTAATTTTTATTAGCGCCCTTGATGATGTAGTAGATAAAGTAGAAGCATTTTCCCGTGGCGGAGCAGATTACATCACCAAACCCTTTGAAATTCAAGAAGTATTAGCCAGAGTTAAAAATCAACTCACTATTCGCGAATTACAAAAGAAATTACAAAAACAAAATGCTCTATTATCCCAAGAAATTAAAGAACGTCAACGTGCTGAAGCTAAACTCCAAAAAGTCAACCAAGAGTTACATCGACTAGCTACTTTAGATGGTTTAACCCAAGTAGCTAATCGCCGTTGTTTCGATGAATACTTTAACTTAGAATGGCGAAGACTGCAAAGAGAAAAAGCACCCTTATCTTTGATTCTTTGTGATGTTGATTATTTTAAACTGTACAATGATACTTATGGACATTTAGCCGGAGATGGTTGCTTAAAGCAAGTAGCACAAACAATTCATGCTACCTTAAAGCGTCCGGCTGATTTAGTAGCACGTTATGGCGGAGAAGAATTTGCCATTATTTTACCTAATACCTCTGTGGAAGGCGCAATTCATGTAGCAGAATTAGTGCAGCAAAACATCAAGGAATTGCAGATCGTTCATAGTCAATCTTCTGTCTCGGAAATTGTCACTTTAAGTATGGGCGTTTCTTGCATCATTCCCCAACTGAATTTAGCTCCAAATCAATTAATTGATGTTACAGATGAAGCACTTTATGCAGCCAAAGCTCAAGGGAGAAATCGCCTAGTCACTAAAATTTTAGAAATCGATCGCGAGCATCAATAAATATTGCATTTTGGCAGAATAACTGATTGTTTATTTCTGCCGCACCGCAGTTGAATCTTCAATTCCTCTTCCGATCGCTTGAGCATTGATTTTTTCATTTAATTCTCGAATCCGACGAGAAAGCAAACGAATAATATTAATCGCTATTCCGGGTGTTTCTTCAATAGCATCATAGAGTTGTTGTTGGGTTAACATTAAACATTCACAATTGGCTAACGTCGAAACAGAAGCCGAACGAGGTTCAGCATCAAATAAAGACATTTCACCAAAACAAGCACCAGGCCCAAGTTGAGCCAATTCTTGGCTGCCAATGTGAACTTTTACTTGACCAAGTACTACGATATAGAGCGATCGCCCTTCTTGCCCTTGAGTAAAAATCGTATGTTTAGCGGGAAAAGATAACTCATCCATTACCGAAGCCAACCTCACAAGAAAATCATCCCGCAATTCTTGAAAGATCGGCACGTTTCTCACAAATAATAATCGTTCAACACTGGTTAACATTGACTGCTAATTACTTATTGCTGGAATAGGTAGTCGTATTTTAGATTTTAGATTTTAGCTTTTAGCTTTTAGCTTTTAGATTTTAGATTTTAGATTAATGAATCTACCTTGAAGTTAATTCCTTAATCAAAAATCGAAAGTCAAAAATCAAAAATCCCCAAGGGTAGTGGGTAGTAGGTAGATGCCTATTACCTATTACCTAACTCTGCCATTATCTGCTGCACTTGAGCAGCTACCAAGCGATCGGGATCTTGTTTTAGCTTCGGAAGTAGTTCAGACAAAGCACGCGGGGAAGCTACTCTCAGGTAAGCAATTGCCGCTTCTCGCACAAAACCAGTGGGATGACGCAGACAAGCTAAAGTTGGTTCAGCCGTAAGATTCCAGCGCAGAGATCTGGCTAAATGGAAACAACAAGCTAAAGACCAATCTGACAAAAAGTGCCTCAAAGATAGCAATCGCCGGATGCGATCGCGTGCCTCCAAAGGTTGATAAGCTATTATACCTGTCAGATTCCGTAGTTTTTCTTCCTCTGGATGCTTTTCTAAAACAGTTAATAACTCTCGTTTACTGAAAATATCAACAGTTTGATCTAATATTTCTAACCCCCTTGCCATATCTGATGGAGAACCCGATCGGAAATTAAAAGCCGCTGCCTGGATAGTATCTGGAGAATAAAGGAACTTCATTAACAAAAAACACCTTTCAGCCGCATCAGCCAGATCCCCTTTCATTGCCTGAAGAATTAAATCAACTTCTGGAACTTCTAACATTGCTGCTTTCAGATCTACCATAGCAGCATAAATTTGACCAATAAACATTAATTCTTGACCAATTAATGCTTCCACACCACTCCTACCTAAGCGATCGAGAACCGCCTCAATTCCCGCCTCTTGGGGCAATTTCACCAAAATTTGCAGAATATGTCGGCGCGTCTTTCCCCAAGCCGTCATCAAATTAGCTACCAACACACTCTCTGCTTCTTTAGTTTCAATTCTCCCCAACACATCCCAGGCATATCTTCTAATTAAATCTGGTTTTTGAACATTAGTTGCTAAATTCAGCACCATTGGAATCGCTTCATTTTCCAACCTTTCCAAAGCCCGAATCGCCGCATCTCTACTTGATTTATACTCCAAACCTCGGAGCAGGAAAGGATAATACTCTTCTAAATGAGTAGCTGCTATAGCCTCCAACAAAGCCCGCCTTACCCGCAAAGACTTATCCTGTAACAAACCCGGAATATTCACCCTTAGCGCCTGTAAATATACCGCATCACCCAACGCCCGACAACCCATTACCCGTTCTTCCTCTTCAGGATGAGTCAGCATTCGTCGTAAAGCCGAAGTCGCCTCAGCCTTTTGCACCGTATTTCCCAACCGCAGCAACAAAGCCGCCGCCGTTCCCCGCACCACCGGATCGACATCAGGATCGAGATAAAGTTTTAATGCCCGTAAATCTGGATTAGGCTCAGTCAACCACACATAGCGCAACGCCAACGCTAGCACTTCCGGCTGAAGACTTTTAGGGGTTGAGGGTTGGGAGTTGGCAGAAAAATTTTCTTCCCTAACTCCAACTTCATCCCCAATCAAAGCCCGAACATGAGGTAAATAATTAATATTAGGAGCAATCAGCATACTTTCCAAACTTTGGTACTGCAAAGCTGGCGGTAACACTTTTAGTAATGGTGCCAACACATCTCCCACATTTTCCGGGTCAATTTGCGTCAGCAACTCAATACAAGAACGTTTATCTGCTTCCGAAGTTGTCCCTTCTAAAGCTTCAACTACTGCTCGTTTTAGGATGCGTAAATCGACCTCTCCAACTCCACTTAACTGTCCTCTTTGGGCACTTAAAACTAGTAGGTCTAAGTAACGCGATCGCAACAACCAAACAATCAGCAACCAAACCAAAGCAAACAATACAATTCCTAAAACAATTAACCAACTTAGCAGACTTACCCGATCGGTTTCCCCATTCCCATTACCCACCCAATTCAACACCCAAATAACCGATAAAATCCCCACTCCCGTCAACCCAGTTGCCACAGGTTCAGCTATACCACGCGCCTTCGTCTCCACATTTCCCCGGAAATTATCAGGAATTGGTTGAAACAATACCGAAGCCGTACTAGCAACAAAAGTGTAGCGCAACAACTCATCAGCAAACTTTAAAACAATTATCCCAATAAATAATTGTAACAACCCAGTCAGCGGCAGTAAACCCAGCACACTTAACACCGCACCAGGTAACATAGCAGTGATAAACACCCCCATCCGTTCAATCACCCGGCTCGAAACAAACCATTGCGTAATCAGTTCAAAAATCCCGACAATTCCACTAAATAACCCCAAAAAACTCGCAATTTGTTTCACATCAAACTTTAATTCCAACTGCGTTAAATACTGAAAATCAATTAACAACAGCAAAATTTGTGAAATGATAAAAAACCCAAATAAATAAATCGCATATTCCTGTAAAGGCCCCTTCAATCGACGATTAGTATAATCCGATTGCTCATCCTGTAAATCTCGATAAGGAGCATCAGGAAACGCCTGTTTATAACGTTGGCTCAAATAAAATAATATTCCCGCACCCAGCACCAACATTCCTGCTGATACCAAAATTACATTATTTAAACCTACAACTTTTAATAAAAGTGGCAAGGAAAACCCACTCAAAACATCTGCTACTAAAACACCGCTACTAATTAAAGGAAAAGTCCGTTTAATTTCTCGAATATTAAATAACTGATTAGCTGTTAATGAAGTAGTTAAATGATTAAGAGAATAACCCCCATCTACCCAAAGCGGTAAGACAAATATCGTCAACCAACCTAAAGAACCAACCTCCAAACCTAAGCGAAACAGCAACAAAGGAACAGCCGAAATTAACCCAATTAAAACCACAAACCGCCGCAACGGTAAAACCCTTTGCATCCAGGTAGAAAGAATTCCCAAACCTGAACCCATCACCGCACTAGCCATGTAAATCCAAGGCAACTTATCCGAGCCATACTGTTCTAAAAACAGAGCTACCGTCGTCGCCTCTAACCACAAAAGACCTACCGAAGTGGTAGTGTAAACGGCAAACATCAGCAAGGTACGTTCGCTTTCTTCAGCACGAAGATTCAGCCCTTGCAGCAATATCCGTCCCCATCCACGGCTATTAAACAACGGATTTTTCAGCGTCATCTGAATCTCCGAATCGATACTGCACACCTGCTAAATTTAGCCACCCTGTTAAGCGATTCACAGTTCATCACCATTTCCTACCAGACCAATGAACAATGAACCATCAACAATTCATTATTGTTGATACTCATGGCAAAAATTCCCGGCAATGTCTAGTGTGACAATTTTTGCCGATGATTGCACCACAATAATACGAGAGTATCACGACGACTGACTTTCTGGCCGATGATTGAGGAAAAGCAGGGGGACAGGGGAGCAAGGGAGATAACTCAGAACTTTCCCCAGTCCCCAGTCCCCAGTCCCCTACCCTACTTTTTCGGGGCTAACAGTAACATCATGTTGCGTCCTTCTTTTTTGGGCGCTTGCTGCACTTCTGCAAATTCCTGCAAATCTGAAGCCATGCGGTTGAGTAAGTTTTCGGCTAAATTGCTGTGCTGAATTTCTCGACCGCGGAACATGACGGTAGCTTTTACTTTGTTGCCATCATTTAAAAAGCGTTTGGCATGAGCTATTCTCACGTTATAGTCATGGTTGTCAATGTTGTAGTGCATTTTTACTTCTTTGATTTCCGCAGTGTGCTGCTTTTTGCGGGCTTCTCGCGCTTTTTTCTCCTGCTCGAACTTGAATTTGCCGTAGTCCATGATGCGACAAACTGGGGGGTCTGCCTTATCACTAACTAAAACTAGGTCTAGTTCTTTTTCGTTAGCCAGAGCCATTGCTTCTCTAGGAGTTATGATCCCTAGTTGACCACCATCGGTATCAATTACCCGAATTTTGGGAAATCGAATCCGTTCGTTGATTTGAGGTTGATTGTTCGTGCGTCTTTTTTCGATTACTGTCATTTACTTGGGTATCAAGTTAACTAACAACTCAATTGAGCCTACAAGCGGCAGTTATCTAAGATTACAGACAAAATCATCTACCAGCTTGTCTTTACGATTCTACTGAGCCGACTTTTTTTAGGCTTATTCTTAATTTTATCTCAATGTCGCAATTCATCTCCCGTTACACCCGACAGGGTTAGCGGGAGATGAATTGCGACCAAGGACTCAGACTGAGCGTAGCGAATCAATATAATTTGACGCTGACATTTTCCCAAGCTATACTATTACTAATTCCCGGATTAATAGAGTGATGTTAACAGCTTTGAAAGTAAGACTATACCCAAATAAAGAGCAGCAAACAGCCCTAATCCAAAACTTTGGTTGCTGTCGATTCGTTGGGAATTACTACCTAAATAAAAGCAACACTCAATATCAAGAAACGGGAAAAGGATTAAGCTATTGCGACATGGCGAAAGATTTGACGCAACTAAAGAAGCAAGAAGAGTTCTTATGGTTAAAAGATGCGTCATCTTCGGCATTGCAGCAATCGCTTAAAAACCTAGAAGCAGCATTTAAGAACTTCTTTGAACATCGGGCTAAATTCCCGAAGTTCAAAAGTAGACACAAGAAGCAATCGTTGAGATACCCAGCAGGTTGCTCAATCAAAGGTAATGGTATCCAACTCCCTAAACTGGGAATTGTAAAAGCAGTAATCTCTAAAAAGATAAGCGGCAAAATAAAGTCTGTGACTGTCTCAAAGGACAGTACGGATAAATATTTTGCCGCTATTTTATTGGAAGTTGAAGATGTCCCAGTTAATAAAGAGGGAAAGATTTCAGGAATCGATCTAGGTCTTAATTCCCTAGTTACGGTGTTTGATGGGGAAACAACTTATAAAGTTGACCCTATCAAACCTACCAGGAAATACGCCAAAAGATTAAGGCGTAGACAGAAATCTTTATCTCGGAAAAAGCTTGGCTCTAGTAACCGGAAAAAACAGGTTAAGAGAGTAGCCAAGGTTCATCAGAAAATCGCAAATACTAGACAAGACTTCCTTCATAAACTCTCCCATCAGTTAGTCAGTGAAAATCAAACTGTTGTAGTAGAAAACCTTTGTGTAAAAGGACTAGCACGAACCAAATTAGCTAAATCCGTATTGGATGCTGGATTTGGAACGCTGGTTAATTTCTTAGGCTACAAACTGAAAAGAGTTGGCGGAATTCTTGTGGAACTTGACAGGTTCTTCCCCAGTACCAAACTTTGTCATTGCTGCAAGTATAAGAACGATTCTCTCACCTTAAAAGACAGAGAATGGGTTTGTCCAGTATGTCAAACCCATCATGACAGGGATGAGAATGCAGCGAGGAATTTGCGGGAAGAAGGCATCAAGATTCTCTCAACAAATACGGTAGGGCATACCGAATTTCAAGCTTGTGGAGAGCAAGTAAGACTCGTTAGCAATCCTGCTAAAAAGCGTTGTTCTAAGAAACAAGAATCACACCGTAAAGCGTTAGCTTAACGGGAGAGTGTCAATTTCCATTTGCCTGTTTTGGCTCTCTTGAAGGCTGAGGTGGGGAGGTCGGGAAGTTTGGAGTTTTGAATTTGACTCTCCTGTGTCCTCCTGCTATTGCTGGAAACAAAGACTACAATGAAATTCAAGGGTCAGTTTTGTAAATCTTTTTGCAGCAGAGGTTAGTGTGACAAGTTCCCTGCATTGGCAGCAAAGAATAGGAAGTCAGAGAGATTGGGTTTGGCGAGGTTGGCAAACTCGCTATACTTATATTCGTTCTCCACAGCCAGCCGTCAATGCTACACCATTAATTTTGTTGCATGGTTTTGGGACTTCGATCGGGCATTGGCGGCAAAATTTAAATGTATTTAGTCAAGCTCATCCGGTTTATGCCCTGGATATGCTAGGTTTTGGGGCTTCGGAAAAAGCTTCTGCAAGCTACAATGTTCGGCTTTGGGTAGAGCAAGTTTATGATTTTTGGCAAACTTTTATCCGTCAACCTGTGGTTTTGGTGGGTAATTCGATCGGTTCTTTGGTAGCTTTAACGGCAGCGGCTACATATCCCCAGATGGTTGCAGGTGTGGTCATGATGAGTTTACCAGATCCTTCTTTGGAAGAAGAGATGATTCCGCAGCAGTTGCGATCGCTAGTAGCCAGCATCAAAAATCTAGTCCTATCCCCACTCCTGTTAAAAACTCTCTTTTATTGGGTCCGACATCCCAAGCGAGTCAAAAGTTGGGCGGGACTCGCTTATTCTAATCCAGAAGCTGTCACCGACGAATTAGTAGACATTCTCACCGGGCCAGCCCAAGACCGCGGCTCAGTACAAGCTTTTTGCGCTATCCTCAAAGCCATGACCACTTCGGGATTTAACCCCAGCGTCAAATCCTTACTTCCCGGTTTAAGCATTCCCCTGTTGTTATTGTGGGGCGCACAAGACCGCATGGTTCCCAAAAATTTAGCCCAGCACTTCACCCAATACAATTCCAACCTGCAAGTAATGGAAATCGAAAATGCTGGACATTGCCCCCATGATGAATGCCCAGAGCAAGTTAACCAAATTATCCTCGACTGGATCGATTCATGGCAGATAGCCACAAATCAATTCTCTGTGACACCTCAGCAACTAGTGGTTAAACACTCTTAGGCATTCATCATCTTTGACAAAGAACCAAAAAATGCTTAACCAACAGTAACTTGATCTGTATCTACTGATGTGGCACCATTAATCCCACCAGCAATTGATACCACCTTATTTAGAATATCTTCACTGGGAACCGATCCTTTCAAAACTACAGTTCCGCCAGTTTGAGCTACCCAAAGAGTGCTGATATCATCTAGGCTAGGATCTTCATCGAAAGCAAGAGCGACCCTTTTGGCTAAACCGCTTTGGTCATACTCACCATTCAATCCTACCCGTTCTGGTGGGATGGCGTTCCCCTGGTCATCAGTTCCAGTCGGTTCTGGGTTTGTCTGAGCATTGTCGGGTTTCCCGAATCCAAATATTCGATCGAACCAACCCATGAGAATTTTCCTCCAATAGCAATTAACATGAACAATACTCAATTAAACAACTTTTGCCACTTGATGGCATGAATCTCTAGAAATATTTCGCGATTGTAGGGTTTGTTGAAAATCGAAAATTAAAAGAATTCCTCTAGAATCAATAAAAGATGCTTAAGTAATTTTTGTAGCCCAACAGTGGCAGTAATATAGTAATTATTACTAAAGCTGCTTTTGCGATGTCTGGATTAGCAGAAAGTTCGGTGTTACGGTCAGTGCATCGTGCTATCCGCAGCAAAAGCTGCCCTGCGCTGAAGGATTTATTACCGATAATGAAACACACACTTTCTGTTTTAGTTGAAGATGAAGCCGGGGTATTATCTCGGATTGCAGGTTTATTCGCCCGCCGGGGTTTTAATATCGAAAGTCTGGCTGTGGGACCTGCGGAACAAATGGGCATTTCTCGGATTACGATGGTAGTGCCAGGGGACGATCGAGTAATTGAACAGTTGACTAAACAACTCTACAAGTTAATCAATGTCCTGAAAGTTCAGAATGTGACTGAGGTTCCTTGTGTAGAACGAGAATTGATGTTAATAAAGGTCAATGCTACTGCAAGCACTCGTTCGGAAGTGATTGAGTTGGCGCAAATTTTCCGGGCGCGAGTGGTGGATGTTTCGGAAGATTCGTTGACTATAGAAGTGGTGGGCGATCCTGGTAAAATGGTGGCGATCGTCCAAGTATTACAAAAATTCGGGATTCGGGAAATTGCTCGCACTGGGAAAATTTCTCTGACTCGTGAATCTGGTGTTAATACCGAATTCCTCAAGTCTTTGGAAGCAAAGTTAGCTTAACCATTTAAGATTTTAGATTGCCGATTTTAGATTTCACTTGAGAATCTAAAATCGCAAATCTAAAATCAAAATCCTAATTGTCAATCAGTAACACTAATTTACCTGTGACAGAACCGGATTCTAGCAAGCGATGAGCCGCAGCAGCTTCGGCTAAGGGAAAGGTTTGACTAACATGAATTTTTAGCTGACCTTGCTCAATTAATCGGGCTGATTCTGTTAATATCTTGGCTTGATGTCGTTGATCTTCGATTAAGCCTTGCAGCATCGGTGTCAGCATTAGTTCTAAGCTGATTCGCAAATTACGTAATCTGGCAGTTTTTAAGTTTCCTTGGGTGGTATCGGGTTCTAAAATGGTGACGAGATCTCCGTAAACTTTGACTGCGGGGACGGTTTTAAAGAAAATTTCGCCGCCAACAGTGTCAAAGGCGAGATCTACTCCTTCTCCTTCTGTCCAGTCTAAGGCGGCTTGGGCAAAATCGGTTTGTTTGTAAAAGATCGATCGATCTGCGCCTAGTTGACGAACAAAATCGGCTTTTTCTTGAGTGCTAACGGTGGTGCAAACTTCTGCGCCTTGTAATTTTGCTAGTTGTATGGCTACGTGCCCCACTCCACCTGCACCTGCATGAATTAAGACTTTTCTTCCGGCTTCTAAGCGTCCGCGATCGTACAATGATTCCCAAGCTGTAATAATAACTAAAGGTGCGGCTGCTGCTTCGGCAAAACTCAGGGTTTTTGGTTTATAAGCAATGAATTTCTCATCGACAACGACTTTTTCGGCGTAATTCCCCTGTTTGGTTCCGAGTCCGCCACAACAAAAGTATACTTCATCCCCTACTCGGAATTTTTCCACCCCGCTACCGACTGCTTCGATTACTCCTGCACCATCACAACCTAAAATAGCAGGCATTTGGTCTGGGTAAAAGGTTCCTCGTTTCCGCAGTTTGGTATCAATAGGATTGACTCCTGCGGCGTGGAGTCGCACGAGAATTTCTGTATCTTTTTCAATTTTAGGATCTGGGAGTTCCTGAAGTTGTAGGACTTCGGGTTCTCCTGCTGTTGTCATTAATACTGCTTTCACGGCTGTTTCTGCAAGTGTTTATTCATCCAGATTTATCATAATTGAATCGCAGAGGATGGAGAGGTGGGGAGAGTGAAAAATGTAGTGGCTAAACCTTATTCGGACAATTTCAGTTCGCGATCGGGTGGATATTCTAAAACAAAATACAGCTTAAGAGTGCTTGATTGCACTCTTTTTTTGTAAACAATTACTAACTAGAGAATTTCAGTATAAAATTTTCCGGATCGACCTTCCCTATAGAGATAAAAATACGCAGGCATCTCCAATTACAAACAAATTTAAACAGATAAGAAACGGCGGAAGCAACATGAGCAAATCCGCTATTTCTCAATTCTCTTTGCTAACTTTCATAACTAATTCACACAAGGAAGAAACATGGCTAACCCTATTTCTGGTAGTTTAGGGCGGAATTTTGCATACACAAACGAAGCTACAGGATTAAGTGCTTTCAAAAGTGAATGGTTGACAGCAGCGCAAAACCAAGGAATCGAGATTTTCAGTAATGATTTTAACGGGTTAAAAACCAACTATTTCGACCCAACTCCCTTAAATAATCTCACCTTGGATAACAATAGCTGGCAAAGTTTTGGTCACATAAATGGTATGGGTGTGGCAGCTTCTTATGCAGGTTGGTACACTGACACTAGCAAAATTCGGGCGGAAATTAACTATAACCCTAATACTGGGGAATCACAAAAGCTAACTTATAAATGGACTCCCAATAAAAGTATTACTAGTGCCTTTATTGATTTGAGCGCATTTACTCCGAAAAATGCGGAAAAATGGGGGAATGAAGTTGGATTTTTGCGGGCTTTTAAAAATGGTCAAGAAGTTGATATCACAGGCTTGCGGATGGTTAATGAAACTACCCAAAGCAGCAATCAATCTGCAATTAATAATTCTCAATTAGGGGTCAGATTTACTGCTGATGATGGAGTTGGGGGGGATTTTAAATTCAGAGTAACTGGCAACTTTGATGAATTGCGATTTGAAGCTAGACCTTATGAAAGTCCTAATAGTACTCAGCCTACTAATCAGTTTGGTTTCAGTGACAGTTCTGATTTCTTAGTGCAGCAAATCAAATACTCAGGAACGGAAGATATTTTACAAGTAGGGTTTGATAGTATTGATTTGCCTGAAACTATTGATTTTGGTGCGAATGGGATAGCAAGAGTTACTGTTACTAATCAAGGAACTAATACGGTTAATCGACCTGTAACAGTTAACTTGGTGATTTCTACAGATGAAACGATCGATCGCGCAACTCCCACCACCTTAGTTGACGGACAAGAAGACTTAAAAAATGATGGTCTATTAGCCACACTTACCCAAAATGTTAACTTGCTCCCTGGACAATCAACTACTTTTGAAATTCCCTATGAAAACCTAACTTCTGTTGTCTCCCCTGGAGGATATCACCTGATCGCAGAAGTCGATCCCTTATTCCAAAGTAGCGGGAATCAAACAGTTAGTCAGCACGTTTCTGCACCGGGAACAGATGTAGTAATTGATTGGATGTCAACTTTCTTAAATGCTGTGCAAGAAGATCCCGAATCAGGCGATCCTGTGGGCTCGGCACCCCCGGAAGGTACACGCGCCGCTGCTTTGATGAGTGCGGCGATTTATGATACCGTAAATGCCTTTACTCAAACTCACGTTCCTTATTTAGTCAATCAAATTGCACCTACTGGCGCATCTTTAGAAGCTGCCGTAGCTGGGGCGGCACATTACGTGCTAGGTTTGTTGTATCCAGCAGAAGCGGATCAGATTAACGCCCAACTGGAACGCTCTCTGGCTGAGGCTTCTGGCACTGCATTAGAGAAAACTACTGGGGCAAATTTTGGGCGATCGATCGCTCAAGCAGTAATGATTTCTCCCCAAGCAACGGCGCTGAGTGTCGCTGACCCAGATTTGGGTTATCCTTACACTGCTAATGTGGGCGACTATGTTTGGCACGTTGATGTACCGAATAGATATGCTCTGGGTGCGGGATATGGCGAGGATGCTGTTCCCTTTGCTGTTCCTGACAGCGATACTTTTGCACCTATCTTTGACGGTTTATATCACAGCGATATTTATGCCCAAGATTTGGAAGAAGTGCGAGTTTTGGGGGCGAAGGAAAATACTGCTGTTACAACAGTAAATCGTACCGCTGACCAAACGGAGTTAGTTCAGTTTTGGGCTTACGATCGCGCCGACACCTTCCGCCCTTACGGACAGTTAATTCAAATTGCCCAAGAAGCAGCTGTGCGCGAGGGAAATACGATTTCTGATAATGCCCGTTTGTTCTTGCAGTTAAGTGTAGCATTCGCTGATTCGGCAATTACTGCTTGGGATGCTAAGTACACTTACAATCAGCCTAGACCAGATGATGCGATCGCAGGTTGGACCGATCCAATAACTGGGGAATATGTCGCGCCAATGGCAGAAACAGATGGTATTGCGGAGACTATTGCCGATCGAGAATGGGAGTCACTTTTACCCACTCCTCCCTTCCCTGATTTTATCTCCGGTCACTCCACTTTTGGCGGTGCTTTTGGTGAAGTAATGACCAACTTTTTCGGTGATAATTACGCATTTACTGCCGTTTCTCAAGAATTAATTGGTGTTACTCGCTCTTTTAGCAGTTTTAATCAAGCTGGATATGAAGATGCTATTAGTCGCTTGTACGGTGGCGTTCACGTCCGCGAAGCTGTTGAAGATGCAGTAACTACAGGTCAAGCAGTTGCTAATTATGTAGTTAACAACATTGCTCAACTAGTTTAAAGAAACGCAGAAGGCTTTTTGAAGACAGAAGGCAGAAGGCGCATCCTCTGCCCCTGAAGCTTCCCCTAACTCCCTACCAGGTGGTTTATCCGCCTTGGCGGTTGCTATATTGGTTGAGCGGCAAAGTTACGGTGAACGTTGTCCCAACATTGACCTCACTGGTCACTGCGATCGTTCCACCCGCTTGCTCAATCACCTGTTTCACAATTGCCAACCCTAAGCCAGTTCCCGGAATATTACCAACATTGCTCGCACGGTAGAAAGATTCAAACAACCGGGCTCGATCGGCTGGGGAAATGCCAATGCCCTCATCCTGCACTTGAAGGATTGCCACCCCTGCTTGACACTGCAATTTAAGCCAAACGGTGCTGTGGGGGGCTGAATATTTGATCGCGTTAGAGAGTAGATTCGTTAGGATCTGTCGCAGTAGTGCTTCATTGACGCAAGCCGTAAAGCATTCTTCTTCACAGTCGATCTGAATTATGTGATTGCTTCCGATGCCGACTTTAATTTCTTCAACCAAATTGTGGCAGAACGGCCCGATCGCCATCAGCGCAGCATTACCAGTCAATACACTCGCTTCCACTTTGCCAAACGCCAAAACGTCATCGAGTAAAGCCGTCATGGATTTAACCGCTTTTAGAATCCGTTGGGAAAAGTCGGCTCGTCGTTCGGATGGCAAGTCGTGCTGCTCTAACAGGCGAGTAAATCCAAAAATGATATTGAGCGGATTGCGAAATTCATGAGAAACCATTGAGACAAAACGAGTTTTTAGTTCTTTGAGTTCGCGTTCTTGCTCCAGTGCAGCTTGAAGCTCAAGGGAAAGCCGCCGCGATCGCAGCAGCATTTCCACCCTTGCCTGCAACTCTAACTTTTCGATCGGTTTGCTAATCAGTTCATCAACGGTTTGCCAGAGATGTCGCGTCAACAGTTTGACATCCGCCCGAAGTGTAATCAGCAAGACAGGTAAAAATACAGGCTGCTCTGTATGTTTTCTTGCCTGTACCCATTCCCATAAATGATGCAAGGCTGGACCATCTAGAATGCACAGGTCAAACGATTCGTTGAGCAATGGAACGGCATTTCTTGCCTGCACAATAGATTCTCCGACTACGACATCGTAATATCGTCCAAGCCACTCTGCCAGGAGGCGGCGATTTTCCGTTTGCTCAACAAAGATCAAGATTCGGTTCATCGCTTACTCACCTTCTAGCAATTTGGGGACACCCGTGAGGATGCCTCGAAGCTGATTGAGCGGACTGCCAACCTTAATTCCGTAGCGGCTGATTTGAAATTCGCGCAGGTTTTTCTCAAAATCGCTCATCCGCTTCTTAAGCACGCCAATCACCCGTCGCAATTCGCCTCGGATTTCCAGGTAGCGCAGAAAGATAATGGTGTCTGCTAAATAGCTAATGCCAATTTCGGTTGCCCGAAATTCTCCCGTAATCGATTCAACTTCGTTGATCAGCAGGACAGCAACCCCCATGTTTTGTAGATACTTACAGAGGGCATGGAGGTGAGGCGTTAAGTCTTCGCCTCGAACTGAGAGTTGATAGCCAGACACGCTATCGATCATAACAATCTGCGCCTGCTGGTGTTCTACTTCCTGTCGCACGAGGCTGGCAAATTCGTCTGGGGTGTAGTGGAGCGGTTCGATTTGCACGATCGACAGGGTGCCGCGCTCTTGCATCGCACGAACTGGAACATTGACTCCTTCAGCACGGTGCAACAGCGTTTCCTTGTTTTCCTCAAAGGTGTAAATCACCGATCGCTCTCCCCTTCCGGCTGCCTCTTTGAGAAACTGAAGCCCCAGAGTACTTTTTCCCACGCCGCTCGGTCCACTGACGATCGTAATCGTACTACGCTCAATCCCACCATGTAGCAGTTCGTCAATTTCTGGAATCCCAGAGGAAATCGCTTCCGTACTCAGCAGTTGTTCAGATACTTGGGGTACTAATTTTGGAAACAGCTGCATTCCGTTACTGGTGAGGCGGAAACTGTGGTCGCCATCCCGAAAACTACTCCCGCGAAACTTGGAAACCGATAGGGTGCGATCGCCCTTATTAAAGTCTAAATTGAGTACTCCATCACTCATGAACTGTAAATCATCGTCGGGCGCTTCAACGCTATGTTCTGAGGTAAACAGAACTGTGATGTCTTGCTCTGTCAAAAATCGCAGAAACGACAGAACTTGCTTGCGAAACTGGAAGGGATCTGTAGCTAGGTAGCGAAACTGCGTCATCGAGTCAATGAAAATCCGCTGCGGCTTCAGGGCTTCAACTTGCTCGACAATGCGCTGGGTCGTCGGTTCGCGCTCGACCTCAGCAGGTGAGAAAATATCGTAGGTCTGTACCTGAGCAAAAAACTCGGAAGTGGGGCTAAGGTCAAGAAAAGTGATGCCCTGAGTGGCAAACTTCAATCCTTCAGCCGTTCTTCGGAGTTGGGCAACCGTTTCTGCCAGCGTAATGAACAAAACGGATTCGCCGTTGGCGGCTCCTGACGCTAAAAAGTGCAGTCCCAAGGTTGTTTTGCCAGTGCCGGGTCCTCCTCGAACCAGGTAAGCACGACCGGGAACATAGCCACCGCAAAGAACTTCGCTTAGTCCCGGAATTCCTGTCGATAGACGATTAGACATCAGCAAGCCACTCCTCCACTAACAGTACTAAACGATAAGTAAGGTGCCCTTCCTGGGTTGGAGTTGACCATCCATTGAGAGCCAGAAAGCTTAGGCTTCAGTGGGTTGAGACACCTTTTCTGCGGAATAATGAAGGCAGCGATTCGCAAGACAGAACTGTAAAATTATATCTTCCCAGCTTGAGAATACCATTAAGAGATTTCTTTCAAAACTAGTTGGTGGGTGCGATCGTTCTGTTTCTTCTACTTCTAATAGTGCGATCTAATTCAGCATTTTCTAAGTCTTATAGAAAGTAAAATTCAAAATCGAATTCCCCCAAAAATAGGGGGAATTTTCCAGCTTTTACAGGGTTAAAGATTGGGGGTCATTTTCGATTAATTTCGCCAAATCTTGTAAGAAGGCGGCAGCATGAGCACCGTAAATAATGCGGTGATCGGCGGTAATATTTACCTGCATTTGCTGTTTGACTCCCATCATTCCGTCAGCGGTTGCGACTACTTGGGGACGGGCGGCACCGATCGCTAAAATCGCCCCTTGTCCTGGTGGTAAAATCGCATCAAAGCGATCGACACCAAACATTCCCAAGTTGGAAAGAGTGAAAGTTCCAGAGTTATATTCTTGGGGTTGGAGTTGTTTACTGCGAGAGCGATCGACCAAATCTTTCCAACTCCGCGACAAGGAATAAATATCTAATTTGTCAGCATTTTGCAACACAGGCGTAATCAAACCACCATCATCCATTGCCACGGCAACCGCCACATTAATTGCCGAATTATACTGAATTCCTTGCTCAGTATAACTCGCATAAAGCAATGGGTGTTTTTGCAAAGTTACTGCCACTGCTTTAGCTAACAATGCCGTCATTGTTACACCTTTGGACTTAATTTGTTTATACAGTTTGTCCAATTTATCGGTAGTAATCGTGTAACCAACATGGAAAATCGGCACTGATAAACTAGCTACCATGTTCCGCACAACAGCATTTTGCAGCGTGCTAAAGCCTACCACTTGACCGGGAACTGCGGGAATGGGTGCAGGTGCGGGTGCAGCTTTCGCAGCGGGTGGAACTGTTGCGGGGACAAAGGTGGGAACGGTGGGTGCAGCAGATACAGCTGGGGCGGGCGTTTTTCCGGCAGCTGCTTCTACGTCTTCGGCGACAATCCGACCGTGAGGGCCGCTACCTTGGAGACTATTTAAGTCTACTTTCAGTTCTTTGGCTAGTTTCCGGGCACGGGGGGAAACTACGATTCTGTCGCTACCACGTCCTGCGCCATTGGAAGTTGCTGCGGCTACAGCTACAGGTTCAGGTTGCTTTGCAGGTGCGGGAGTTGGCGCAGCTGCTTGAGTGGTTTTACCTGCTGCTTGTTGTTTGGCGGTTTCGATTTCCGCTTCGGTTTCTGCGACTAGGGCGATCGCCGCACCCACAGGCGCAACTCCACCCGCCTCAACAATAATGATGGCTAAATATCCTTCATAGAAGGATTCTACATCCATATCCGCCTTATCGGATTCCACCACCACCACTGTTTCGCCTTTTTCAATCTTGTCTCCGGCAGATTTTACCCAGGAAACAATTTTGCCTTCAGTCATTGTCGAACTGAGGGCGGGCATGAAAACTTCATGAATCATTGCTAATTCTTACTTGCTAATTACTAATTGAATTTTGCCATTTGTCAGTTGGCATTTGTCATTTGTCATTATTTTTAACGAATGACTAATGACCAATGACTAATGACTTTTAATGCTAAATATCACCCCGAATTTCTTCTACTACTCCATCTCGTAGCAGGATTTCTACTTGCCATTTATCCAATAAGTTGTCTCCCAATTCCACAGTGAAAATGCTTTCAATTGTGCCTTGACTCACCTCTTGATTGAGTTCCAACAATTGCACTTGTTGGAGTTGTTGTAGGGATTGATTTTTCTGTTCTAGTAATTCACTTTTTCTTTGATTTACTTGACTTTGAATGTTGTCAATTTGCTGGATTACTTGGGGACCTGGGGGCTGCACACTTTGCTTTTGCAGTTCAGTGATTGCCCTTTGTCCTTGAACTTCTAACTGTTGCAATTGCTGATCGATTTGATTCAGCTGTCCTTGCAGTTGTTGTTGTGCTTCTTCCTTCCAACGAGGAGTCACAATTGCCTTAATGTTAACTGGGCGCTTTAGTAGAAGTTGATTTTTCGGAGTATCCATGACTAAGTTTATCTTTTGTTCTGGTTAAGGAGCGATGTTTCATCAGTCAAAGTTGCCGGAAAAATGCAAATATATTTAAAGTTTTAATTTGCATTTTTACCTACAATATGCAATTATATTTCCTCAAGGTGAAAGAGTGAAATAGGTTATTTTCTACTTCACCTTTATTTTGCCTGATACTGAGATTTAATCTACAATTGCAGGGGAACTTCTCACTGATTTTTTAGAACATCCCGTCGATCATATCGCGATAGCGTTCCATAACGACAGGTCGGCGAACTTTCAAAGTTTGAGTCAGCATTCCATTTTCGATCGAAAACGGTTCTTCGATCAATCTGAAAGGGCCAATGCGATCGTCAGGACGGAAACCTGGACGGTTCTGCACTTCACGAGTCAATTCTTTACGGAATAATTCCTGAACAATTTTACTATCGAGTTTGATTTGTTCTTGGGTAGCGGAGAAAGTTTCATTCGGTAGCACTAATTGGAAGTTTTGCGAAGTTGCCCATTGTTTGAGGGCTTCTGTGTTTGGCACAATTAAAGCACCTAGCGATCGCCGATCCTGTCCCACTAACATCATCTGATCGATGTAAGGACTACGCAAACAAGCATCTTCAATTGGTTGGGGTTCAATATTTTCCCCGTTGGTGAGGACTATTGTATCTTTTTGTCTTCCGGTAAGCACCAAATCGTTATTTTCGGTTAACCATCCTAAGTCACCGCTATCGAACCAACCTTCGGAATCGATCGCTTTTTGCGTAGCTTCCGGGTTTTTATAATATCCTTGCATAATCTGCGGCCCCCGGAGCAACACAATCCCAGTTTGACCCACAGGTAAAGCTTGGCGAGTTTCTGGATCGACTATTTTCGCCTCCGTACCAGGAATGCCTTGTCCCGCAGAACCTCTGATATTATGCCAATAACGACGGGCGTGAGTCACAGGGGAAGTTTCCGTTAAACCATATCCCACCAATATTTCCAACCCGACAATTTGATAAAAGTTTTCTAAGTGCATCGCCAGCGAACCACCACCACTGATAAAATATTTCATTCTTCCACCAGTAGCTTCTCTGACTGTTTTATATACTAGCTTTTCCCCTAAAAAATGCAAGGGCCAGTAAATAATTGCTTGCAGTCCTCCTAATAACCTTTCCGGGAATGCAGGGGGGTGAGGTTTTAACACTAAACCTTGCCAATTTCGCTTTCCTTGAATATGGCGTTGACTAAATTCCAACAAGTTATTAACTAACTTTTGCTTATTCGCTGGTTGTTCCCGGAATTTCTTTTGCACTCCTTCATAAACTGATTCTAAAAGTCGGGGAACACCGATCATATATTGCGGTTTAAAGTCTTTGAAGTCTTGTTTAATATGGCGAATGCTAGTATAAATTTGGTGGCAACCTTGAGACAGAACAAAATATTCCGCAGTCCGTCCAAAAGTGTGCCAAGTGGGAAGAATAGAAAGGGCAATATCTCCAACATGAGGTTGAATAATTGCGCCCAAGGTGGTAATTTGATGCAGTAAATTTCCGTGAGTTAATCTTACGCCTTTGGGTTTTCCAGTAGTTCCAGAGGTGTAAAGTAAAGTGGCGAGGGTATTGTAATTTTGATTAGCTGGTTTTAATTCTTGGGATGTTCCAGCTGCCATTACTTGCGAAAAGTTGAGAACCTTGATTTCTCCGAAAGTTTCCAGTTGTTCATCTGTGAGTAAAACTATCAGTTGCAGGGGAAAATTCAAAAGACGATCGCCTAATTTTTTCAGCGTCTTGACATCTTCTACAACTAAAGCTGTACTACCGCTATGCTCAATAATGTAAAGTAATTCTTCTATTTCCGCAGCCGAGGAGCGAACTACATCCGCTGCCCCTGCCATCATAATACCTTGGTCAGCAATCATCCACCTGGGGCTATTGTCGGAAATTAAGGCGACGCGGATCGGATCTTCGCTGTTATCGTTGGTGGTTGTTGGTAAAATGCCATTGGCTTGCAATCCAGCTGCGAATTGTTGGATTTGTTGGTAAAGTTGAGGATAGGTTAGGACAATCTCTGGTTTACTGTGCGGATCGTGTAAGGCGATCGCATTGGCGAATTTTTGGGATGCGATCGACCAAATTTCCGGCAAAGATTGAGCAAAAGAGTAATCTACAACGAGTTTCAGCTTTTCTCGTTCCCGATCGGACATTCTGTAAGAACTAACAGGGTTTTTCATAGCCATTTCTTTAACCACTTCCGCTTTCAACATAACCCCTAGCTAGGTTATTTTAGCGATAATCTGTAGACAGAATCACTTTTGTCTATCGGAATTACTGATAATTCATGCACAATCAAGCTACTGTTTAGCTTAGCTTATATCATTCACAAGTAATTTAAAATTCGGTTTTTAACCATTCTCCAGATTTTCAAGTTAAAAATAATACTGTAGATAATTTTATCAAGGGGGCAATCAATATGACATTAACAGATTGTCTGTTACTGACTTTAGTAAACACTGTCATCTGCGTTACTTTGCCCAGAGTAGTGTCATTTGTTAAATTGAATCAAGCTAAAAGCACAATAAACGTAAATTAAGTTTGCCAAAGCTAAAGCTTTACCATAAAGCTTGTTCTCCTACTTGAAGAGGGTGAGATGCAATTTTCAGAAGTTGCGCCCTCTTTATTTACTATTATGATGTTTTTTCCACACCGATCGAACTATACGAATTTCTCCATAGCTAAATTCTGCGTCAAGATATTCATAAATTGGTTTTAACATTTCCACAACACCAATTTCTTCCATTGCTTGCAAAATAGTTTTTTGCCGTTCTGGAGGAACTAATTTATCAATATCTACCTCTTCCCCCATTTCCCACAATTCTGCTAAATGCCCGAAAATAGTCGAAGATTTAAGATTACGTTGTTGGGCAATTTCTTCCACCGTCAAACCTTGTTGAAATAACTGTAAACTAACCATCTGAGTTGTGGAAGGTGCAGGTTTTTCAATTCTCCCGTCATCAGTGATTATCGGTAAACCTTGTTCTTGGCGATAAGCGCGAATTTCCTTCAGAAATATCGATCCATATTGAGAGAGTTTACTGCTACCAACTCCCGACAGTTCTCCGAATGCTAATAAAGTTTGGGGTTGCACTTGCGCCATTAATTTCAAAGTAGAATCATGAAAAATTACGTAAGGGGGAACACCTTGATCGTCAGCAAGTTTTTTCCGCAGAGAACGCAATCTTTCATACAATACTTCCATCCCAGCTTTTTTCAGATTCTTCTCTTCTTGAGTTTCTTTCTTTTGGGTAGGAATTGCTAGAAAAACTTGCCGTTGTCGCCGCATAACTTCCCAACTTAAGGGATTAAGTTTCAGAATAGCATAACCATCGGTGCTTTGTTCTAATATACCTTGGTGAATTAGCGATCGACCCAAAAACTTCCAATCATCAGCCGTTTTATCCTTACCAATACCATAAGTAGAAAGTTCATTATGCTTATTTTGTAAAACTTTCTGACCCTTAGAACCTCGCAATACATCAATAATATGATTCATCCCAAACCTTTCTTTACATCTAGCGACACAAGAAAGAAACTTCATCGCTTCAATAGACCAATCTTCCACAGGTTTAGGATTAGCGCAATTATCGCATTTCCCACAATTCCCCGCAAAATATTCCCCAAAATAACTTAACTGAATTGTCCGCCGACAGTCCGTTCCTTCCGCATAATCAATCATTCGCCGTAACTGCTGACGGGCGATCATTTGTTCTTGTTCGTCGCTTTTTTGGTCGATCGCCCATTCAATTTTTTTGATATCACCATAACTAAAATAAATGGTACAATGAGCAGGTTCCCCATCTCTTCCCGCCCTACCTGCTTCTTGATAGTAACTCTCGATGTTTCTCGGCAAATCATAATGAACTACTAACCGCACATCCGGTTTATTAATACCCATGCCAAAAGCAATGGTAGCAACGATTACTTGCACATCATCTCGAATAAACCGAGTTTGATTAGTGCTGCGTTCTTCATCACTTAAACCCGCATGATAAGGCAACACATTAATGCCATCTCTTTGCAATCTAAGAGTTAAATCATCAACACTTTTCCGACTAAGGCAATAAACAATTACTGCCCCTTTAGCTTGACGAATTTGTAATAGTAATTCTGTGTAACTGCTTTTAGCTTTCGGACGAACTTCGTAATAAAGATTATGCCGATTAAAACTAGCAATATGAATAAAAGGATCTTGTAAATGTAACTGTTGAATAATATCTTGACGAACTCTTTCGGTAGCAGTAGCAGTTAATGCCATAACTGGCAAATCTGGATAACGTTTACGCAATAACTTTAACTGCCGATATTCAGGACGAAAATCATGTCCCCACTCAGAAACA
The DNA here is from genome assembly GCF_041929135.1 of Floridaenema fluviatile BLCC-F154. NCBI lineage: Bacteria > Bacillati > Cyanobacteriota > Cyanophyceae > Aerosakkonematales > Aerosakkonemataceae > Floridanema > Floridanema fluviatile. The sequence continues at coordinate 117,622 of NZ_JBHFNS010000084.1, forward strand.
CAGTGCGCTTCATCAATAGCAAAACCTGCAATTCCTACTTGATGGTGGACTAAATCTAAAAATGGTAAAAACTTTTCACTTAATAACCTTTCTGGGGCAACATAAAGTAATTTAGTATGCCCATTGCGAATACTTTCCTCTCGATGACGCACTTGCCAACCATTCAAACTACTATTAAGGAAAGTCGCGGAAATTCCGTTATTTCGTAATGCCTCCACTTGGTCTTGCATCAGAGAAATCAGCGGCGATACCACCACTGTTACACCCTTTTTTAACATGGCTGGCAGTTGAAAGCAAAGAGATTTCCCCCCGCCAGTTGGCATGACAATTAAGGAATCTTGATTTTGTAAAGCTTGTTGGACAATTTGCTTTTGTCCGGGGCGAAAGCTATCGTAACCAAAATAGTGTTTGAGTGCCTTTTCCAGGGTGGGAAACTGGGACATGATTTAAAGAGTAGTGCGCTGATGATAAGAATATTTTAGATCCATCGCCAGACAGTGATGAAATTTTATCAGCGATTAGTTTATCCTAAATAATTGTACTGGCAAATTAGCAAGGGAAAATCACAGATGGCGAAAGCAGTTTGGAATGGTGCTATTTTAGCAGAGAGCGATCGCACCGAGGTAGTAGAAGGAAACCACTACTTCCCCCCCGACACCATCAACAAAGAATACTTTAAAGAAAGTAGCACACACACTACCTGTTCTTGGAAAGGAGTCGCCAGTTACTACACCATTGAAGTAGACGGACAACAAAACAAAGATGCCGCTTGGTACTACCCCCAAACAAAAGATGCCGCCAAAAAAATTCAAGGATACATAGGATTTTGGAAAGGCGTAAAAGTCCAAGCCTAACCTTAAAAAAACAAAACCAAACCCAAAATTTGAATCGTAGGGGCGGGTTTAGCCAAAAATTCTCTCATCCCAACCAAAGAATTTCAAACAAAACCCGCCCCCCAACCTGGGAACAAAAATCAGAAAACCTGTAGGGTGCCTTAATGATAACGTAACGCACCATTTCAGCTAGCTGTAAAACTAATCGACATCGCCGCCAACTGGGTTAAGTCGCAGTCTTTGGGTTGAACCTGATTTTAGCGTTAAACCCCCTCGTCGGGTAACAGGAAATCAAGAAAATCCGTTGTTGAGGTCTGGTTTAGCAATGGCGGGTTTTGTTGTAATTCTTTGGTTGTGAATCCCTAGATTAAGGGCGGGTTTTGTTGTAATTCTTTGGTTGTGATGACAGAATTTTCTGCTAAACCCGCCCCTACAAATAAAATTTTTCCCAGTCTCTTTTATTCGGCTAAGTCGAGTTTTAGTTCGACTCTGTTAGTGTCATTTCGCTCATTTTCTCGGAAAGGTACGGCGTTAATTGGTTGGGGAGTTTGGCGATTAATTTGTAATTCTGCATCTCTCCCTACTTGTAAAAGGTTGCGACTGCCTTTTTTGGTCATTTCATAGCTTTCATTAATTGTACTAGCGGCAGCATTTGAGCCGAAGAATTGGCGATAGTCGCCTTCTACGGTGCGATTTTCAATTCCTTCTAAAGAGTCTCCTGATAAGGTGACATTTTCTGTTTGTTGGTTGGGTATTGTTGGAGACTGAGCTTGTACGGAATTAGCGAGGACAATACTGGTAGAGGCTAAAACTACTAGGGTAGTTGGGATGATGGTTTTCATTATCTTGAACCCAATTAAAGTTGGTTTCTTTTCGGGTTTTTAAATTTATTTATTTCTATTTTTATCATATAATATGTGTAATCAAAAAACAGTCTTCTTCTATACGAGAAAATTTTAAGTTATATTTCTATACCTTAAATTTAATTGCGGTGGTTTGGGGTTTTGCTAATGTACGATCGCCCCAACTAATACTAACCACAATTAATACTAATCGGAGCGATCGCACTTCCCACCAAAACTCACTTCAATTATCTATTTGCTAATCGAGACGCAATAGTGTCTTGCAATGATTGCGGCAGCAATACTGTATTAATGCCGTGAATTATACCGTTGCTGGCTTCAATGTTTGGTAGAATCACACTACCATCATTGACAACAATTCGATTATTTGGTGTAACTCGCACGGCAATTCCACCACCTAAAGTTTCTACAGGCCCAGTGTTAAATTCATTAGCAGAAACTCTGCCACGAATAATATGGTAGCTGAGAACTTGCCGCAAAAGATCGCGATTTTCTGGTTGCAATAACAGTTCTACTGCACCTTGCGGTAGGGCGGCAAAAGCTCGATCGGTAGGAGCTAAAATTGTGTAAGGCCCTTGATAAGCTAAATCATTCGCTAATCCCGCTTCTCTGGCAGCTTGTACCAAAGTATCAAAGGAATTGCGCGTGGCTGCCATTTCTAGTAAATTGGTAGGAGCAGCACCAGGTTGAACATAAGGAGTAGCATTTCGATCGACACTCATCCCTGGAGATGTGTTTGTGCGATCGTTCATCTCCATTTCGTTAGTATTAACTTGTGCCATTGCTGGAACACTGACGAAGGCACTAACTCCGACAATGCCAGTAACGACAGCTAGTTTTCTCGTTAACTGAGTAAGATAGTTAGTCTTCATTACGTTCTGTTCCTCGTAGCATCAAAAGTCAACTAGTTTCAGGTTATTAAATTTTTGTAAACTTTACTTCTCATAATCGACATAGAACTTATGAGATAAAGGCAGTAGGCTATTTAGGTTTGCCGCTTATCAGTCTGGAGAGAGTACTTGGCTACATCTTTTGGGTGAAATTGGGGAGATGGCGATCGCTCCCAAAAAAACAAAAAATCTGCTATACTGATTTATTGTCTGAATATGTTAATATACAGATTCAAGCGGATGTGGCGGAATTGGCAGACGCGCCAGATTTAGGTTCTGGTTTCGCAAGAAGTGAAGGTTCAAGTCCTTTCATCCGCATCAAAACTCATAACTTGTTTTAACAAGGGTTGCAACTAAAACTAATTAGTGTAGCCCTTTATTTATTATTTTATTTCGGGATTCAGTTTATATTTACTTAACTTTGACTCAACCGTTTGACAAAAACTTCATGTTCTTGACTTGCCAAACCTTGTTGTACTACTGTTAAAACTTTGGCTAAATTCCCTGTTAATAAAGCTGCTCTATCTAACCATAATCCGGGGAAAACCTGAGAATAAATTATCCCATTTTCTAACGGTTCAAGTTTAATATATTGCTCTTGTTGTAAGCTAAACCAATCAAATTCCCCATCCTCAACACGCCAAACTAAATATTCCTGTACTTGATTGCGGCGATAAACATTGAGTTTTTGGTGCAAATCAAGAGAAACACTGCTAGCAGCAATTTCGACGATTAATTCTGGAGCACCTTCCACATAACCATCCTGACTAACAGTAGATTGTCCGCCTACTTGAATTCGCAGCAGTGCATCAGGTTGAGGTTCGTTATCCAAATCCAGCCTAACAGTACAATTATCCCCTAATTGTAGATTGGGGGTAAATGCTTTGTAGAAACTTAACCATCCTATAATGTCAGCATGAGGTTCGCCATGATTTGTAATTCGTAAGGGAGATGCCATATAAACCACTCCTTCAATTAGTTCTGCTTTTTTCACATTAGGCATAGCAGAATAGCGCCGTTCAAATTCAACACGGGTTAGTTTATCCCCGTTTTCTAAAGGCGGAATAGTTAGCGTAGGAGAAAGTTTGGCAGTTATCATATTTTTCTCCCGGAATTAGGCGATAATTACACTTTTACTCATGATATCAAAGTAAGTTAGCGATCGATCTAAAGCAAAACATCTTGCTCAAGAAAGGGAACAGAAAACTAACTAAAGCATCCACTCCAAAACAACTGCTAATCGAGTATCCTTTCTTTGTCTAGCATTTTGTTTTTGGATATCTGTAGATAAGCGAATATTTTCCGTTAAAGCATAGCCTACAGAAATAGTAGTCAAACCAACTTCTTCGCTAGTACCAGGAGACACCCAACTTTGAGTTAAAGAAATATCGCCTCCACCAGTGCGCGAAAAGACAAACAATAATCTTGCACCAACATTTAAACCGCTAGTATCATATTTATCAGTATCTATGTGTCGATAACCAATTACGGGTGCAACATTAATGTAACCACCCAAAGGCAAAATATAGTAACGTAAATCTCCACCATAGAGAGAGTAATCACCATCAAAGGAAGTGCTATACTCGCCACTTAAAGTTAATCCAGTTTTGCCTAAAAATATATCTTCTATTCCTACTTTAATGCCTGATGAGCGATCGTCCGCAGTAAACTGAGAATATCCTAACCGCAACCTTGTCCGAAAACTAGGATCATTTTTAATACTCTCCAAAACATTAGGAACTTTTCGCATCCAACGCCGCAACACCGGACTATTTTCGATAATTTCTGGACTTAAATCTAAATCTCTCGCTGACGAGTTAGGCGTTGCTGATTCAGGAGTTGGCGGAGTTTCCTCAGTTTGAGGAGTTTCTTGGGTTGGCGGAGTTTCCTCAGTTTGAGGAGTTTCTGGAGTTTGTGCCCAAGCAGGTGTCGTTACCAGAGTTAAGCAACCGCTAATTAATACAAACCAGTAGTTTAATTTCATCAAAAACCTCACGGGAGTTTAGAAACCCCTGTCTTTCAAGCAGGGGAGAAAAGTTGTAGACTAACGTTTATTTTGTAAAAATTTTAGGAGGTAAGTAATTAGTTGGTAGGGGTAATTTAAAAAATTAGATAAAGATTTTGGATAGGAATTATACCACATCTACTCTGATTACCAAATTCCCATTCCCAACTACCTATTACCCGCTACCAAATAAATAGATTACTGTATTTTGGTAAAAAAAACGGTTCCGCTAGTAGCAGAACCGTCATCATCAAGGAGCAACTAATGAACAATTACTTAACTGTTCCTTGTAAAGACATGACATCAATTGGTTTCATCAAATACAGCCGTAAGAATTGCCAACCGTTAGAAATGTAAAGAGGCAATTTCCGTAACAATTGCAGGAATTTGGGCTGTTTAGAGTTAACAATTTCAGTCAGTTTGGCATTATTTTGGATACAAACATCCAAACGCTCATAAAATTCTGGATTATTAACATCCAACATTACGGGGAAGACTCTTCCAGCAGTTTCGTTGGTTTTTTCAATCACGTAGATATCATAATCCCGTGCATTTAAACCAATTGCCGCATAGAAATCAGCCCGTTGGATATCATTGAGATACATGGTAGCAAACACCGACAGCAGGAAGAACCGACACCAGAGTTTGGCTTTCCAGTCGTTCAAAGTCTCCGGTTGTGCTCTCATTACTGCATCAAAGAAGTCGCCGTGACGATTTTCATCCTGACACCAGTTTTCAAAGAAACGGAAAATCGGATAAACTCGGTCTTCGGGATGTGCTTCTAAGTGACGGTAAATGGTGATATAGCGCCAGTAACCAATCTTTTCCGAAAGGTAGGTAGCGTAGAAAATGAATTTTGGTTTAAAGAAGGTGTATTTCCGGCTCTTGGTTAGGAATCCTAAGTCTAGAGACAGGTTAAAGTCAGATAACGCTTTGTTGAGGAATCCTGCGTGACGCGCCTCATCCCGTGACATTAGGTTAAAGCATTCTGCCAAAACCGGACTTTTATCTTTTAAGCGTCTTCCTAGTTCCTTGTAAAGTAGGAATCCAGAGAATTCAGCAGTACAGGAACGTTCTAGGAACTCAACGAACAACCTGCGAGTTTCCCCGTCGATGTGGTCCCAGGATTGTTCAAATTCTGCATCCCGGACAAAGTGATGGCGATTATAGTCAGTACGGAACTCTTCTAAAATCGCTTGCAGTTCGTCTTCGTTGGGTGAGATGTCCATCCGCGCCATTTCGTCAAAGTCGGTGGTATAAAACCGCGGCGTGAGGATGGTTTCTTTTGCCGGAACTTTAATTCCTGGCCGTAATTCTTCAAAACTGGGTTTCTTGAGGGAATCTACCATAGGTAATTTTGATCTCACTAAGATCGATCGATGCCACAGATGCGACGCTTTATCAACTATGGGTTTTAGTCTACCAAGGTATTGGCTGGATTAGATGAGCGATCGCATTAAGCTTTGTTACAAATAATCGCTACCCCAGGGATATGGAACACTCAATAACAGAATAACTATCATAAAAAAATGCACGATCGCAAATTAACTAATTCACCAATGAATAGTGTTAACAGTAACGTTGGTAATAATATTGGCACAAGCTACCTACTTTGGTTAGCTTGCTTGCTACAACTACACGGCTTACACCGCATCTATAACCGTAAAATGTTTACAGGCTTCATCTGGCTTTGTACATTTGGCTTATTTGGAATTGGGCAATTTATTGATTTATTCCTGATTCCCGGAATGGTAGAAGAGCATAACTTAAAATTCCGTGGCAAATTTGGTTATGCACCCAATGGCATTCCATTAAATCAACCAGCAGTTTCCCAAACTATCCCGTTAAACCGCGACCAACTAATGATTAAACTAGTCAAAACCGCAGCTGCTAGAGGTGGCAAACTCTCAGTTACTCAAGCAGTTATGGATACAGGTATGAGTTTTTCGGAAATAGAAGGCGCATTAATGCAATTAGTCAAAGCTGGTTATGTAAGAATTGACAACGACCCCATTACTGGTGTTGTAGTTTACGATTTTGTAGAACTCTGAAGGAGCAGGGGGGCAAGGGGGCAGAGGGGCAGGGGAACTTCATTAACTCAAAACTCAAAACTCCCCCAGTCCCCAGTCCCCAGTCCCCAGTCCCCAGTCCCTCTTTCCCTGATTTAAAACTAATTTCTAACTAGCCACTTTTGGGCATTTAAACGTTGCACAACGCCAAACACCAGCAAATCTAAAGTTACTTTTCTTTCATCAATCAAGAAAGGCTCAAGAGTGCTAGGTTTACCGCCATTTTCCGAGTATGAAAAACCTTTTTGTCCTTGAATATTTTCTGCCAAAAAGTAGACTCGGAATTGCCGTTTACCATTACCCCAGCTACCAATAACTTGCCAGCATTCTGGCTGTGCTGCATAGCCGATAACAGGAATTTTTTGCTTTTCTAAGGTTAGCTCTAAATCCGCAACGCCTTGTTTAGCTAACCCAGCTGTTAATGCCGGAAAATAATCTTGGGGAATAAACTCGGCAAAAGGTTTATCTTCAACTGCGGGAGGTTTTTCCTTTTTCCCAGCGGGGGGTTTTTTGGCAGCTTTTTTCTCGGTGGCTGCATTGGGATTTGTTTCGGGATTAGCTGCGTTAGGATCTGGTGCATTAGCACTAGGAATATCTGTTGCTACTGGTGAGTTAGTGCTGGGAGCGTTTTCTTCGGAAACAGTAGGCGCTTGCTTTTCCTCAGTACTCGGTGCTACTTCTCCCGCTTCATTATGATTGGTTTCTTCTGCCATAACTCAGTTCAACCTTTAATTTAAATTGGTAATTCTAGACTTAGCTAAGAAATCTCACCAGCTAAGAGGCAAGACACTTATGTTTACAATATCGAATAATCTGCAAGAAAGGGACTGGGGACTGGGGACTGGGGACTGGGAAAGTTTTAAGTTGTAGGGGCGGGTTTAGCAGAAAATTCTTGCCACACAGCCGAATAATTAACAACAAAACCCGCCCTGGAGAGAGTTTTGAGTTTGTAGGGGCGGGTTTTGCCCAGAGATTGTTTGTGCAGTACAAAGATTATCTACTAAACCCGCCCCTACAGAATTTTTTCCCGCCTACTCCCCTGCTCCCCTGCTCGAAGAACTCAACCGCCAGCTACAGCGGGAACGATGCTTACTTCGTCGCCATCTTTTAAGGGTGTGGCTTTTCCTTCTAAAAATCTGATGTCTTCGCTGTTGACGTAGAGGTTTAGAAAGCGGCGAACTTCTCCTTGTTCATCGCATAAACGTGCTTTAATTCCGGGACAACTTTGGTCTAAGGAATCAATTAATTCGGCGATACTGTTAGCACTGCATTCTAAAGTTGCTTGGTCGTTGGTAAACTTTTGCAGGGGAGTGGGAACTAAAACTTTAACGGACATAGTTAATTCGGTAATTGGTCATTGATGATTATTAATGGGTAATTGGTGTTTCTTGGCACCGATTACCCATTATCTATTAGCACGATCGCAAACTGCAAAAAGCTAATACTTATACAAGTACTTGTTGAGTAATCTGTAGGGTGCGTCAGACAAGACAAATTTATGCGAGGCACACAAATCTTAAACTTCTGACGCACCTGACAAAATCTAACTGCCAACTTGCGTTAATACTTATACAAGTACTTGTTGCCAGTCGAGGCGTTCTAAGGTGCGAGAACGTTCCAAAGCTCGCTCGAAACTGTCTAATTTTGGTTCAATTGTTAAAGGTTCGCCGATGTAACCTTGAACTGCTTCCTGAGTTTTCAAACCGTTTCCGGTAATGTAAACTACTGTGGTTTCTTCCGGGTCAATTTTACCAGCTTCGACTAATTTTTTCAGGACGGCAATTGTGGTTCCGCCAGCAGTTTCGGTGAAGATACCTTCGGTTTCTGCCAGTAGCTTCATGCCTTCCACAATTTCGGCATCGTTGACTGATTCGATGTTACCGTTTGTTTTCCGAGCGACTTCTAAGGCGTAAATGCCGTCTGCTGGGTTGCCAATTGCGATCGATTTGGCAATTGTACTCGGTTTTACTGGTTGCACAAAATCCCGTTCTTCCCGGAAAGCTTGAGCGATAGGCGAACAACCATCTGCTTGTGCGCCGCTGAATCTAACGCTCTTATCCGCAACTAAGCCGAGATTAATAAATTCTTGGAAACCTTTGTAAATCTTGGTGAACAAAGAACCAGAAGCCAAAGGTGCAACTATATGATCTGGTAATTCCCAGCCAAGTTGTTCCGCAACTTCGTAACCCAAAGTTTTGGAACCTTCGGAGTAGTAGGGACGTAAATTGATATTGACAAATCCCCAACCTTGTGTATTAGCTACTTCACAGCAGAGACGGTTTACTTGGTCGTAATTTCCTTGCACTGCCATCACGGTAGGGCCATAAATCAGCGTACCCAGGACTTTTCCGGCTTCCAAGTCAGCGGGGATGAATACGCAGCAGTCGAGTCCGGCGTGGGCTGCGATCGCAGCGGTAGAATTAGCCAAATTACCAGTGCTAGCACAAGAAACCGTAGTAAAACCCAACTCACGAGCGCGAGTCAAAGCCACCGATACCACCCTATCTTTGAAGCTGAGGGTAGGCATATTGACAGCATCGTTTTTAATATAAAGCTTTTTCAAACCCAGGCGACGAGCCAAACGATTCGCACGCACCAAAGGAGTCATTCCAGTTCCCACATCAATGGGGTTATCAGTTTCCACTGGCAAAAGTGCCCGATAACGCCAAATCGAATTTGGGCCAGCTTGAATACTTTCGCGAGTCACAGAGCGACGGAGAGCATCGTAATCATAAGCTACTTCCAACGGGCCAAAACAGAATTCGCAAACGTGAATCGCCTTGGCTTCGTATTCAGCACCACACTCTTTACACTTCAAACCTTTAACAGCGGTTATCTTTTCTTGGTTTTGGGTTGTAATTGCCTGAGTCATGATCTTGCTCTCTCTCGCTCTGAAAATCTGTCGAACTGTCAACTTTCTGGAATGCTATCACGCCCGCAAGAGCACGTCAAACATACCCGACCTTTTTTGTCGGGTATGCTTTGGGCATCCCTAGACAGATCCCCGACTTCTTCAAGAAGTCGGGGATCTGGGTTAAGCAAAATTGCCTGGTTTTTTACAGCAAAGTACCGATTTCGGCATCAGTCAACGCAGCAGTGTATATGCGAAAATCAGAAAACTGTCCGGCAAATACTCCGTCGCTTGCACCATTGCTATCTTCCTTGCGTCCAATCAGATAAGCATTAGAACTACGTTTTAGCGTGTAGGGATTTTGCACTCCTGGCTCATCAGGAGATATCGTAGGCGAAACGGTACCCGCTACTTTTCCGTTAACATAAAGGGTAGCTGTTGGTGTCATATAATTCTTACCCCAACTAAAGGTAACTGCTACATGATTAAACTGCCCAGCAGTCACTTTTAATGTTCCCACTAATCCCAATAAATCCTGGTTTGGTTGAGAACCGTTGGTTGGTAAATCTTTGCGGAGAGTGATTGCCGGAGCACCACCACCGTTAATCGCAAAAAGTAATTGCCACGCATTCTGGTTGTTGCTCCAGTTGCCAAGAATGATATTTCGATTTGCTGTAGAATTAAGATTAACTTTTGTGGCAATTGTAAAGTCAGTTGCATGAAGATCTAACGGTGGGGTTGATAAGTATCCACCAGTTGGTAGAACGATAATAGGCAAATTCAATACCAAGGCATCGGTATTACTCGGCATTTGTTTTTTCTCCTTATTGATAACTTGATGAAAAGATGTTTGAGTTCTAAAATTTTGCTGGCGATTTAGAACTCTGAATATTTTTTTTTCACAAAGTTATTATATCCTCAGATTCCGTACTTCTCAAGATAAATCTCAAAGTTTTTCCTAAAAATAGCTCTAGCCCTTTGTTGGGTAAAGCATTTAGGATAAAGATCAATAATCATGTAGGACTTATGCACCATAGCCCAAAAAACCCAGTTCTGCGTAAGTCCGATAATTTATCCGCCACTCACAGGGGGAATGAATACCACTTCATCGCCGTCTTGCAAAATTGTATCTGGTTCCACAAACTGAAGATTGACACCAAAACGAGTAATTTCCCGCCATTGAGCGAGTTCTTGATGTTCAGTAATTATATTTTCTAAGACTTTTCCCACAGAAGTTCCTGGGGGAATTTCCCGCACTAATTCTGGTACGCCGTAAGCTTCTTGATAGGCAGCAAACAGTTTAATTGTGACCTTAATTTTAGGGTTAGTCATATTACAGTTAGGAACTTCCATCATTTAAATTATCCTCTCGTAGGACTCTCGTAGGGTAGGCATCTTGTCTGCCATTATTCTTGACTAAGCTGTTACGCATTTAAAAGTTATATTGTAGGGTGCGTCAGATTTAGATATTTTCCTTTCTATATCAGGCTTTACCGTCTGACGCACCCTACTCGTTAATAAGTGATTTAAATGCGTAACAGCTTATCCATTATTTCTGACTGACAGGCAAGATACCTGTCCTACAGCTGGGAAAATGTTCTACATCTGAGAAAAGCTGAAAAATAAATATTATATTATATAATTGAGCTATCGTAGCTAAGTATGATGTTATTTATGTAGCAATTAATTCTAGTAGTTAAGGAGAAAAGTTATATGGAAAAACCGGAATTTGAAAGATTGCCAGTTTATCAATTATCGGAAAAGTTGGCTAATGAAATTTGGCGATTGGTGCAAGATTGGGATGAGTTTAATCAGGATTCTTTAGGCAAACAAGTTATTATTTCTGCTGATTGTATTGGGGCTAATATTGCGGCGGGAACTGTGCAAGAACGGCAAGATAATCAACATTTGGTACGACAAGCTAGGGGTTGTTTATATGAGACTATTCATGCTTTGCGATTGGCTTGGAATCGGAAGTTAATTACGCAGGAGCAAGCTAGTAAAATTAAGCCGATTATTGATGAATTGTCGGCTAAACTTAATGCTTACTTGAAATCTTTGGGTAGTTAGTTGAAGTAGGGGACTGGGGATTGGGGATTGGGGATTGGGGACTGGGAAGAAGAGGTAGTTAAATTATTTTCTTCCTATCCCTTCTTCTCCTCTGCTTCTATGGTTTTTAATATATTTGTTCGATGCGGCGGAAGTCTCTTTCAACTTCTAACCATAATGAACGGTTGTGGGGGTCGATTTTTAGGGCTTTTTTCAGGTAAATTCGGGCTTTTTCTAGTTGTTTACGATCGATAAAATGCCGACCTGTGCGCTGATAAGTAATTGCTTGCCATTGACGTACTTCTATATCTTCCGGGAGACGTTGAGCTAATCCTTCTACTAGTGCGATCGCTCTAGGATACCGCTGATCTCGCAACAAAACTTGTAGTTGATTATAAGATTGCCACTTTAACTTTTGTTCTTCTGGTGAAAGTGGCGGTTGAATTTCAATAGTCTTTACTTTATGAGTCGTTTTATTTACTTTAACTTTCGGGGGTGTCGCTACTTTTTGTTGACTTTGTTGCTGCGTTTTTGGCTCTGGAGGAACTGGCGCTTCCTTGACATTTTCCATCAGGAATTCGTAAGCTTCCTGAATTGCAATAAACTTTTCCTTCGCTTGTCGATCGTTAGGATTGACATCAGGATGATACTTTCTTACCAAGCGGCGATAGGAGGCTTTTACTTCCTCTCTAGAAGCTCCCGTATTTAATCCTAATAACTTATAGCAATCTGTCAGATTCATGGAAGTTAGAATAGAACTTAAGCCGATAATAGCAAATGCTGAGGCTAAAGATCGGCTGGTGTTTGGGTAAGCTACTATAATAACCATAAATAACTATGGCTGGTTATAAAAATTCGTGAAGAAAAGAGCTTTTTTGCTTGAGAGAGATTGACAATATAAATACAGACAGTTTTTTGAGGATTGGTAAGCTATTATTTTTTTAGTTTTCAGGCAATGACACTTTTTCAATCCAGGGAAGCATTAGAAGCCGGAAGGAAGTATTTAGCTAAGGGTGCAATTCCTGCTGATAGTTTGCGCGATGTAATTTATCGCGCTTGGGAAAGATCTCATATTCAAGGAGCAAATCCCCAAGCTTTGCAAGCAGAAAAACTGTCGCCATTAGACACGCAGCGTTTACTAGAACAACACAATTCTCTGATTTGTGCGGCTCATCCATACATGAAAATACTATCTCAAGCGGCAAAATCCGATCGCCATGCCGTAATGCTGAGCGAGTCAAATGCTATAGTACTAAATGTTTTGGGAGACGAACAAAGTGTTAGCGGCCCGGAAAGAGTTCCCGATCCTGGATCTTTGCTTTCAGAAGCAGTAGGAGGTACAAATGGTTTAGGTACTCCCTTAGCAGAAAATAGCTATGTAGAAATTGTTGGTGCAGAACATTTTATTGTTGGCTTTCATCCTTTTACTTGTCAAGGAATTCCGTTACGAAATGACAAACAGCAAGTAATTGGCGCATTAAGTATTTCCGTGCGACAACGGGAAGTTGGACAAAGACTTAAAGATATTTTAATTTGTGCCTCTCACGGTATTGAAGCGGAAATGCTTTTCAAAAGATTAGAAGCAGATATTCGCTCTGTAGTAACAACTAATCCAGAAGATGCTCAGCCATTAGACAACTTGTATCAAGATATCATTCAAGCACATTCTGCGGCACGTCTGCGGTTAGAAATGACCTCTCGTTTCGTAGCGGGAAACAAAATTGATTATGCTAAACAATTACTTCTACAAGCTGAAGAATTAATTCAGTTATTTCGCCATCGAGCTACACTTTGGCGTAACTTAGCAACATTTGCAGAAACAGAACAAATACAACCTATTTGTTTAAGTGATGCTGTTCAGGAACTAGTTGATTTATTGGCGACAGAAACCAAAATTCGGGAACTGGAAATAATCATTCAAACTGAAGAGGAAATTTGGGTAGAAGCAGATTACCAAAAATTTTTCAAAAATCTTTTTCACTATTTTTTACGGGCTTTTGAAATCGTAGGTTCAGGTGGATCGGTATTAGTAAAAATCTCGGAAATCAAAAGTTTAAGATTAGGAGAAATTACAATAGTACCAATTCCGGCACTGAAAATGGTTCGATCGCAGCCTCATTCTTTTGTCCTAAGAATACCAATAGTAAGGAAAAATTATGAATATCAGTAATCCAGTAAAAGGTAAAATCTTAATTGCTGATGATGATGATGATAATCGAATGCTACTGGCTTTTTTCATCCAAAGCGAAGGCTGGGAAGTTGTAGAAGCACAGGATGGTCAAGAGGCTTTGGAAAAAGCCATAAAAGAACAACCAAACATTATTTTATTAGATAATCGGATGCCTAAGTTAAGTGGAACTAAGGTTTACGAAAAACTCTGTGAACAGGGAATGAAATTTCCGGTTATACTGCTCACAGCTTACACAGACATCAAAGAATTAGCCGATTCTTTGGGTATTCGCTATTATTTAAATAAACCTTACGATCTTTCCAATTTAATCGCGATGATTGATAAACTTTCTTAGTGAGTAGGGTGCGTTACGCTGTGTTAACGCACCTAACTAATCGTTACCGAACTGCTTCTATTTTGGCTTCAGTACCAGCAGGTTGTTCAATCACTTTGTCAATTAAACCGTATTCTTTTGCTTGTTGAGCAGACATGAAAAAGTCGCGATCCATGTCTTTTTCGATTTTTTCTAGAGGCTGACCAGTCATTTGGACATAGATATCATTGAGTTGACGACGAATGCGGAGAATTTCTCTGGCTTCGATGTCAATGTCAGTTGCTTGTCCTCTGGTACCGCCGGAAGGTTGGTGGATCATGATCCGGGAGTGAGGTAAGGCGAGGCGTTTACCTTTGGTACCTGCACCTAAGAGGAAGGAGCCCATTGAGGCGGCTAAACCAACGCAAATGGTGACTACTTCTGATTTAATGTATTGCATGGTGTCGTAAATTGCCATGCCAGCAGTGACCGAGCCGCCGGGAGAGTTGATGTAAAGATAAATAGGTTTTCCCTGATCTTCGGAGTCTAAGTAGAGCATATAAGCGACGATCGAATTGGCAATACCGTCATCTACTTCTTGAGTCAGGAAAATGATTCGTTCCCGAAATAGACGATCTTCGAGATCGATCCATTGTTCGTAGGTACCACCGGGAAGACGATAGGGGACTTTGGGAATACCGATAGGCATAGTGATTCAGGGGGCTTGGGTTGAATGTTGATGAGATTGCAAGAGTTCTACAGACTTAATTTAAGTTAAGGCTGCAACGTTCGCGGGTATGGCTTTGCTGGTAGTGAGGACTTTATCGATCAGTCCGTACTCTTTCGCTTCTTCGGGTGTCATGTAAAGAATGCGTTCGCTATCTTTAGCGATTTTCTCCACTGACTGTCCGGTATTTTGGGCAAAAATCTCCAAAATCAAGTTTTTCTTGTCCAAGACTTGCTTAGCGTTGATTTGCAGATCGGTTGCTTGACCTTGGGCTAGGCTGCGAAACTGAGTGAGAGCGATCGAAGCATGAGGCAAACTAATGCGTTTTCCTTTGCTTCCTGATGATAAAATCAAAGCCGCCATGCTCACTGCTTGACCTAGACAAATGGTGACAATTTCTGATTTAACGTGCTGCATGGAATCATAAACTGCCAAGCCAGCGGTAATTGCCATCATCCCAAGAGTTTCATTTGTCATTCCTGCCAATACTGGATCGCCGAGCGAATTGATATAAATATATATCGGTTTGTTCTGCTCTTCTGAGTCCAGATATAACAAGGCGGTAATTAATGAATTAGCCACATCAGTTGTTAGCGGCTGATTCAAAAATAGAATCCGTTCTTGACTCAAGCGAGTGTAAATATTAACCCATTGCCAGTAGCTACTACCAGGAATGTTGTAGGGAACTCGAAGTGCGGAATTAACAGGCATATTAATATTTCCAGTTCCTTAGACTAGGGCGGGGATTTGCGCTGGGAGGTCTTTCCTGCTTTCTAGGACGCGATCGATCAAGCCATATTCTTTAGCTTCTGCGGGTGTCATGTACAACATCCGTTCGGTGTCTTTGGCAATTTTTTCCGGTGACTGTCCGGTATTTCTAGACATAATATCTAGGATCGCTGCCTTGTTTGCCAAGACTTCTTGAGCGTAGATTTGGATATCTGTTGCTTGTCCCCTTGTCCCGCTGCGAGGTTGATTGAGGACAATTGTGGCGTGAGGTAAACTAGCTCGACAGCCTTTAGTTCCTGCGGATAGGATCATGGCAGCTGTGCCCATTGCTTGACCGATACAAATGGTGTGGACAGGGATATTGATGTAGCTAAGGGTGTCGCAGATGGCGAAAGCTTCTGTTTCGTAGCCGATCGCGTCCCCAGTATACCAAGATGTACCTGTAGAGTTGATGTAGAAGAAAATCGGCTTCTCTGGATTATCAAATTTCAGATAGAGCAACTGGGCAATAATTAGCTTAGTGACATCAATTCCAATTTGACGCTTGTATTCATCAGGGGAAACGAGGGGAGTTCCCAGATAAACAATTCTTTCCTTCAACAATAAGGAAGGCAAATCTGGAGGTGGTGTTCGGAAAGAGGCATCTCCGTAATATGGAGCTTGTACTGCCTTTATAGGTGATTCCATAAGCGCGTTCCGCCCAATTAATTTTATGGCATTGTGTATTTTTCATAGTAACGCGGTCTGGGATACCTCTGAAATATAACTGGTGTAGTGATCCCTACACCTTTGGTGAATTATCCTAAAATTCTAGGTGCGTAACCCCGTGAGTTTGCCGTGAGGTAAATAAATAATCCTGATTTTCTGCCTTGGGAGCACAAATTATGAAAGTTGGTTTGCAACCTTTGTTAAATGATAGTAACCTGGATGCGACTCAATCTACGAGTCAGCGTCAATTGGAGATTTCTGTTTCGGCGATTCCAGGGGAATTTGTGGAGAATGTGCCGCTGAATTTGTGTCTGATTTTGGATCATTCTGGTTCAATGAGTGGTAGACCTTTGGAAACGGTGAAACAGGCGGCTGGACAATTGGTGGATAAGTTAAAGTCGGGCGATCGTCTTTCTGTTGTCATTTTCGATCACCGTGCCAAAGTATTAATTGCTAATCAAGTAATTGAAGATCACCAGAAAATTAAACGGCAAATTAATCACTTAAAAGCTGATGGTGGCACTGCGATCGATGAAGGCTTACGCTTGGGAATTGAAGAAATGGCTAAGGGGAAAAAAGATGCTATTTCTCAAGCTTTTGTATTAACTGATGGGGAAAATGAGCATGGTAGTAATGAAAAATGTTTAAAGTTAGCGCAATTAGCAGCGAGTTATAAATTAACGCTGAATTCTTTGGGTTTTGGGGTGCATTGGAACCAAGATGTTTTAGAGAAAATTGCTGATGCTGCTGGCGGTACTTTGTCTTATATTGAACAACCAGAACAAGCGTCTGATGCTTTTAGTCGGTTGTTTAATCGGATGCAGTCAGTTGGTTTAACTAATGCTTATTTGCTATTTTCTTTAATGCCAAAAGTTAGGTTGGCGGAATTAAAACCAATTGCTCAAGTTTATCCTGATACGATCGAATTACCAGTGCAACCAGAGGGTGATAAATTCTCGGTGCGTTTGGGAGATTTAATGACAGCGCAACAACGGATAGTTTTAGCTAACCTTTATATTGCTCAAATGCCGGAAGGTCAGCAAACTTTGGCTAATTTACAAATTCGTTATGACGATCCCGTTCAAGGTAAGGAAGGTTTACTTTCAGAAGTTTTTCCAGTAATGGGTAATTTTGTTCAGAATTATCAACCTAATTTAAATCCGCAAGTACAAAAGTCAATTTTAGCTTTAGCGAAGTATCGTCAAACTCAAATAGCAGAAACGAAATTACAACAAGGCGATCGCACAGGTGCAGCTACAATGTTACAAACTGCGGCAAAAACTGCCTTACAAATGGGAGATCAAAGCGCCGCAACGGTATTACAAACTAGTGCCACTCGCTTACAAGAAGGACAAGATCTTTCGGAAGCCGATCGCAAAAAAACCCGCATTGTTTCCAAGACAATTTTACAAAGCGACTCTTAGAGGGGCAGAGGGGCAGGGGGGCAGGGGGGCAGAGGGGCAGAGGGGCAGGGGGGCAGGGGGGCAGAGGGGCAGAGGGGCAGGGGGGCAGAGGAGAGGAAAATTCAAAACTTTCCCCATCTCCGCATCTCGCTATCTCCCCAATACCCAGTCCCCAATACCCAGTCCCCAACTCTAATAAACGTAAATCAAAATAGTAGGAACAGCGGAAGGAGTACCAGGGGGAAGGACTGTTCCTTGAGCCATATCTGCCATCCAAAAATCACCGAATTGTGTGCCTGTTCCATCGCGATCGAAGAACAATCTTCCGGCGGTTTCCGAATAGTAAAATAACGGCTGCATATCATCAGCAGCAGGGCCATCAGAAGTCGGTACTGTGACTTCTCCAACTTTCAATTGACCATTCTTAGTTGCCGCAGTTCCCGTACCATCTCCTGAAATCATTGTTCCTGGTACTAAGTAACCAATTTGTGATGCTAATTCAGGATTTGTTGTCGGATCGATTCCCCGATTGAATGCTTGAGAATTGACTAAGAAAATATCTGGGCCAGTGCGAGTAGTATTCGGGTCAGTTAAAATTGTTCCGTAAGGTTCTTCTAAACGAATATAGCCAATTCGCGCATCTGGTAAGGCATTACTAATCGGATCTTCGGGGTTGTTATCGCGATCGCGGAAATCCAAAATCGAATCAAAAACAATATAATCCACACTCTCCCGACCAATCACAAAATCTTGACCTGGCCCAGCTACAATTACATCGACACCAGTACCACCAACTAAGGTATCACTTCCTGGTCCCCCAAAGATTAAATCATTTCCTGGCCCCCCAATAACTAGTTCATTGTTAACACTTGTACTGTCAAAAGTTGGCACTAAATTTTGAAATGCTTCTCTCGGTAATAATGAGTCTGGGATTTTACCTGTCCCACCTAAATTCACGCTGGGATCTGTGCTTTCTGCGGCTCCAGGAATGATGATTTCGGTAATGGCTTCTAGTTTGGCTCTTAAGGTGTTTATTTGTTCTTGGCTAACGAAGTCTCCGGCAATAATGTTGTTATTTTGGTCGCCAAAGATGCTACTTCCGGCGACATTTCCCACAGTGTAACTGTAAGTGCCAAAACTCTTGAATACGCCTAATGTGGTTTCGTTTATCCGCTGTTCGTTGATTTCTAAAATGCCTTGAGACATTAATTGAGCAGCGGTGATTCCGGGTAAAGTAATGGTTTGAATGGGTAATGGTGAGAAGTTTCCGGTGCCGGATGGTGTGGCGGGATCTCCGCCTTTTGTGAAGTCAATGTTTAGGGAGTTGACGATTTGAATTACGGCGTTTCCTTGGACATCAAAGATGTTAATTTGGATGCCGTTATCGGCGTTTCTCAGTTTAATAGTATCTCCAGTTCCGGCGGCTATTTCAAAGTCGTTAATTACGTCTTCTCCACCATATCCGCCTTTACCTTCAAATGCTGCTTGGAATACAAATTGGTCGGTTCCTGCTCCTCCTTCTAAAGTATCGCTTCCAGCACCAGCAACTAATACATCATCACCATTTCCGGCGATTAAATAATTTCCTCCTGCGCCAGCATAGAGTACATCATCTGTTTCGTTACTGCCTAAAATTGGTTCAGAAGTAGTACCAAAAGCAGCGGGTACTCCTGAGCGATTTTCAAATTGACCGAATTCTACATAATGTTGAAAGGCACTGGTAAAAAAGCCTTGTGCGATCGCTACTTGAACATCATTATTTTTCAACAAATAGTATTGGCTATTAAATTCTGGCCCCGGATTTCGTCCTTCAAATTGTCCGACTAACTCGAAATGTGTCCAAGCGTTGGCGAAAAAACCTTGTGCGATCGCCTGTGCTACATCAGGGTTTCTTTGCAAATAATAATTGCGATGAAAAATGCCTCCAGATTCGCGGTTTTCACTTCGACCATATAGAAGGTAATGTTCTAAAGCACTTCGCAGTTCTTCGCGACTAATTGCCGCTGCCACATCAGGATTTTCTCGCAGATAAAACTGATTGTCAAATCGCCAACTAGGATTTCTTCCTTCTACCTCTCCAACTGCTAAGAAATGCTGATAAGCACTGGAAAAAATTCCTTGGGATACGGCAGCGGCAACATCGGTATTTCTTCTCAAGTAATAGCCTTCATTAAAGAAGTTTTCTGCTGTTACTTCGCGATAGACAAAGTTATCCAATGACACGGTATATTCTCCAAAATTTGGGTTGTAAGTAATGCTGTATTCAGTTGGGTAAAAACCATCTTCTGCCACAATGTCAGGGAATTTAATTGGCTTAGTCAAGTTAGTTTTTTGTGCAAAAAACTCTTTGGTAATCATTGGTTCCCAGAAGTTAACTTCACCATCATAAGTGCCAAAGATGAAGGTTTCAGTAAATGGTTGTCCGTTAAATTCTGGTGCTTCTCTATCTACCCAATGCGATCCTTGTAAAGCATCCCCTGTTGCTGGTCTTCCTGTGGTTGGGTCATTGGCGAGAATATAATCTCGATTTAAAAACCCATCTGGCGGATATTTATAAAGTTGTGCATTTAATTCTGGTGCGCCAGTAATTCTTTCCCTTTCTTGAATTGTGTCTAAGAAAAAGTGAACGTCAACATGGGGGTCGTCGTAAATACTTGGTGGTGCGTGTCCTTCAGAATTAGCATACCAACCCATGTGGTCAAAAGGTGTTTTGTCTTTGACTATTTGCGGGTATTCAATGTCATAAACTCGCGCCGGAGCAAACATATCCGGCATATTTAAATGAGGTACTAATCGGGGAAATTGATTGTTAGGATCTGTGACCTCAAACATATCGTCGAGGGCATTTTCGGTAAAAGTTACTCCTATTGAAGAGGGATTTCCGGCTGGATCAAAAGCGCCCCAAGTGTAAATCCAACCATCACCTATTGGTTTCGGATCGGAAGTAACTACTTGCCCTGGAACGTATTGTGGAATTTTGGGTGTGTAGGTGTTAACAACACTGGAAAATAAGGCTTTAACTGGTGTTGTACCTAAGTTAGCAAATGAGTAAGTTTGTCCTGGTAGAATTGTGGCAAAAGTATCAGGTGTTAGTACCTCGGTGCGATCGCCTACTTGAACTGTCAACTCTCCTTCTTCAATGTAAAAAACTTCATTTGTATTACTGACAATTGGAGAGGGAAGTGCTGTAGTTGGTGGCAAATTTACTAGGGAATAAGACATTTTGCCATTGGTTTCTTCCAAGGTGGCTAAAGAAGTATATTCTCCACCAAAAGGCCCAGTAGATTTCGGGCGCTGATCGAGAGAAAATACCTTAACTCCCTCAACTTGTCTAATAAAATCATTGATTAAGGAAGCGTCAGGAACTACCAAAATTGTATCGCTGAGTCCTGGGGGGGTGGGTGTAGTTCCGGGGATGTAAAAAGAGCCACCATAAGTCATATTAACTTCGGCAACTTTTCCCAAGTCAACTTGTTGTTGTAAAGCGGCAATATCTGCTTGTGGTGGGGGAACAGTAACGGGTGTTCCTGCTAATTCGTAATAAGGTGCTCCTGGGGTTAAAATTACTGCTAATCTGGCAGATTCTTCTGTGGTTTGAAAACCCATCGGTCTGCCTTCAGGATAATAAACAAAACTGCCTTCAGGTGCAGTGAAAGTGCCATCTCCAAAATAAAAGTTTACTTGACCTTCGGCAACATATTTTCCTTCAGCTTCATAAGCGTGAGTATGTTGAGGAACTCCCACATCTAAACTTCTTGGTGGTAAGTAAAAATCTAAACCTACAAAAGCTTGATTTGTCTCTACTGCATCTGCCCAAACTGTGTAAATATCCCCACCAACATAAAATTTTGGTTCTGTTGGATAGTAAGCATCACCTTGTTTTCTCACTATTTGGAAATCTATTTGTTCACCCTCTGTTAAGTTTGCGGGTTTATCATGTAAGTGATCTGGGTGATTTAAATGTTGTGCATGAAACATTAAATCCGATTCAAGAGCGTGGCTACTAGACATAATCAACCTCTAAAACTAAATCATTGAATAGATATTAATTGATTTTTTCTGAATGTTTGTGATTGGTTGTTCGGCTACTTTGTTGGATTTAGTATGGTTTTACAATACTCACTAGCTAGCTGAATTTACCAGTTAATTTGAATAGAATTTACAAATGTATATAATATTTAATTATTTAATTGTTGTAAGTTGTCGTTATTTATTACTAAGCCAGAAAAATATACGATCCTGTTAAAATTGTTTTAGCTATTTATACTTAGTTGAAACCGGAACAAGCAACTAAAGACTAATGATGCTAATTAAAGGTTAAGTGGTGAAAAGGCAACCGTTGATACTCCACTAAAATGTAAAATTATTCCAGAATGCCCTAAACTGAGATGAAGAAAACATCAATATAATGAAAAATGGGGCAAATTAAAGCAGTATTGTGTGGCTATTACGGCAAAGGGAATGCAGGGGATGAGGCTTTATTGGCTTCGTTGTTACAAATGTTGCCCCCAAATGTTAAGCCGTTGGTGCTTTCAGGAAATCCGCGGGAAACGAAGAAACGTTATCAGGTGGAAAGTTTCGATCGAATGTCAGCTTGGCAAGTCTTCAAAGTGCTCCGCAATGCTGATGTTTTTATGTGGGGCGGTGGCAGTTTGATGCAAGATGTGACAAGTTTTGCTAGTCCTCTTTATTATGCGGGATTAATGGGATTAGCCAAACAATTTGGGCTAAGAACAATTGCTTGGGCGCAAGGAATTGGCCCTTTAGAACGTCCGATAATTCGGGAAATTGCCAAACAAGTTTTTGCCAAATGTGAATTGGTGAGCGTGCGCGATCGAGCTTCGGCTAATCTACTATTAAACTGGCAAATTCCTTGTGGTTTAGCACCCGATCCTGTATGGGCATTAGAAAGTTTACCAGTGAAAGGACTTTGGGATTTACCAGCCCCAAGAGTTGCTGTAACTTTGCGCCAACATCCGCAATTAACCCCAGAAAGAATTGCTAATTTAACTAAAGCTTTAATCAACTTTCAAAAAGCTACGGACACTTTTATTCTACTGGTACCATTTCAGAAATCTAAAGATTTAGCGATCGCCAAATCAATTCAATCACAGTTACCAGGTGCGAGTAAAATTTTGACACTTGACGATCCAAGAGAATTAAAAGGATTATTTCAAGGTGTGGAAATGGCGATCGGAATGCGTTACCATAGCCTGATTATGGCAGCAGCCCAGGAATGCCGTTGTTTCGCCCTCAGTTATGACCCAAAAGTTAGCCAGCTGATGCAAGAATTGTCGATTCCGGGATGGGAATTAACAGAAATCCCTGACGATCCCAAATTAATTACCCAAACTTGGTTAGACTGCTATGCTAACGGTGATAGCCTATCATCAGCACAGATTCAGTCCTTGGTAGACAGAGCATTGATTCATCGGGAATTGTTAAATCAAGCTTTAGCAGGTGGTTGAAAGGTAAAAACATTCCTAATAACCTAGAATAAATCCTGCCGATCTGAGATAGTCTATTCACAAAGCAAGCGACGACCAGTACGCATTCAGGATTCTTAACTCTTTTTAACTAGAGCCATGAGTGAAGCCCAAAACCCCTTCGATAATCCCATTCCCGAACCGACTAATCCCCCTAATGAAACTGAATCCAATGATATTAAGTCGGTCGCAGATTTAGGCGCACAACCCGAAGCAAATCAAACTGAAATATCTTTTGTAATTCAGCAACAGATTACAACACCATCAAACACCCCAAAACCAGTGACTTCCGAGGAAACATCACCTGTAACTGGGGAAACACCAGAAGAACCGCAAAAGATCTCATTTATTGGAGATGCTGGGGGATTGCGGTTTGATACCTCTAGAAAAGCCGAATCAGAAACAGTAGAGGAAGAAGAGTCAAATCTGTTTGATATTAATTTAGAGGAATTACTTGGATTTGAGCCAGTAAATACTACTTCGGAGAATTATCCGAGTGTTAGCGAAAGCAGTGAAACAATAGAGATCGGTAATGTAAATTCTGAAGTATCGGAAACCGAAGCAGGTAATTTTGATGTTTTAGAATTGGTCAATTTAAGTGAAGCACTGCAACAACAAAACAACGATTTACTTTCTCATGTTCAGGATTTAGAAAGACTATTAGATGAGTGTAACCGAGCTTTGGATTCCCAGATTAAGCGATCGCAAATCGCTGAAACAAAATTTGCTGAACAATCCAAAGAACTAAATACTACCCAAGAACAATTAGCTCGTTTATTCCGAGAATTAGAAGCTTCTCACCAAGTCGCCCAACGTCAGCAGATTTTGATTGAAACTTTAAATAGTCAATTGCAAAATAGCCAAGAAAGAGTTGCGGAATTAGAAAGGCAATGTGCCTTTATTCAACAACGTTACAACGAACAATCCCAACTACTTTTGCAAACTGAAACTACCCGTCAAGAACTACAAGACCGTTTACAGCGACAACAGCGTTATACTCTGCAATTTAAAGCGGCATTAGACAAATGTGTCGATATGCCAACCATCAAAGAAATTAACGCCGAAATTAGTAATCTACTTAACTCTTCCGAAAATCAAACTAATCCCCAGAATATTTCCGAAGCAGTGCAATTGTTACTCAAACCTCAACCAATCAAACCTTGGTCATCAGCATCAGAAATCACTAGCGAACAAGCAAATGCTTCTCAAGAAGAAACTGGCAGAAATTTGATATTACCTGATTTTAGTAAACCAAGACCTCAGTTGGAACCAAGCAATGAATCTTTGAATAATCCATTTTTAGAAATTGCCAAATCCGATCCTAATTTAGCAGCAAATTTACCCGTAGACGCAACAGATCGCCCTCCAGCAAATTTTGGTGTTGAGGAAGAGGCTATATGGCAAGAATTAGAAAGACTGACTCAAGGTACAACGGTAAATATTACTCCTCAAGAAAGTTCTGTAATTCCGCAACCATCTAATGTATTGCCAACAAATCTTGAAGCTGAATTAGTATCAGCAACACCGATCGCCGATCCTGAGTTAGTAGCTGCTAAAAACGATCCATCGGCTGATTCTAAACCTGATTTGCGATCGCCATCACCCATAGTTTATCCACAGCGTACACCAAAGAAAATTGCCTCATTAGCGGCTGTGGATTTACCTACTTTTCCTCGACCCAGCCAAGCTAAATAAGCGATCGGGATGGGAAATTGGCAGATTTTTCAACTTCACCTTTTTGCCAAAGTTGATAAGCTGTTACGCATTTAAATCACTTATTAACTAAATCACTTATTAACGAGTAGGGTGCGTCAGACGGTAAAGCCTATGTAGAAAGGAAAATATCTAAATCTGACGCACCCTACAATATGACTTTTAAATGCGTAACAGCTTAGCTGAAAAATTAGTTGCCATTTCCCCATTACTTTCTGCCTTTAATTAATGTTGCACTTTGAGATTTTTATTGGGGTATTCTGACAGCTGAAAACTCTGAAATTTCGGTTTTCCCATGCCAGTTGTGAAAGCGTAACTTTGGCTGAGTAACCATAACCAAAGTGCGGGATAACGCCTTTCTAACCAAGGTTGTTGGCTGCGTAACCAGTTGGGAAACCAACCGGATAAAAGCCAACTAATTAAGGCATTAAAAGTAAATGTGAGGTAACTACCCAACCAGCGGAAAATATCTTTTGGGCCAGCGAGATCCCAAATCCAAAGTAATAAAGCTGGGTTAATTTTCGCTGCTATTAATGCTAGTCGATTGAAGGTTAACCAGTCAAATCTATCTTTGATGAAAGTTTCGGCAACATTTTGCGGTTCGGCGGCTAAAATTCCAAAGAAAGTATTTAACATGGAGTTAATTCTTTGGGGTGGTAAGTATTTGCCTGTGGGAACCATCATGCCTTTGGAAAATAGCCAAGTGACGGCGATGTTACTTTGATAAGCACGAATTTGGTTTAAATGTTTGGCTTTGAGAAGGTCGTGTTTTAAGGCGGTATTCAAAAGTTCTGTTAAGCGGGAAAGGTTACGCACTAATGAACCAAATCCGGTAAAAACTAAAGGTGATTGTAAGGATGCAGCATCACCGATCGCAATTAGTCGATCGAACGCCACAGTGCGATCGCTACTTCCCACACTAAAATGTCCCGGAATATAACCAAAAGTCGGCTTTTTCCAAACCAATTTATCCAGGTCGCAACGACGATATTCCGGCAAAATCGTAAAAAAGTCCTCGTACATTTCTAACAAAGAACCGGGATTTTCCGGGTGGACTTGATGATAATGAAACAAATAAATTGTCAATTCATCATCTGCACCAGGAAACAATTCCCAAATTAACTGACGACCTCTAGAAATATCCCCGTGACTCAACAAAACATCGCCATATTCTGAATCCCAAACCTCTGGAGATATCCCAGTTAAAACTGCGCCAACTGTAGGACAAACACTATCAAAAGCCCGACCTTTATTTAATTGCCAAGCGATCGGAGAAGCGGTTCCCATTGCATCAACTAACAATCGTCCAGTTGCTTGTTTATCAGTTTGGCTAGGCAAATGTTTTAACTGTACAGTTACCTGTTCTTCGCTAACATCAGCCCGGATAAATTCAGTTTCGTCCCAAATTTCCCCTCCTAATGCTTTAAGTTTTTCCCCACACAAACGCAGCAATTTTTCGGAATTTAAAGCGATATTTAAAACCGTAGGGGTGTGTAAAATTGGCGCTTTTAAATGCGGCGGATTATTGCCATCAAAAAATTTACTAAATCCGTCAATATATTCTCTGGCAATGACGCTTTCAAATTCCGCAGGAGTAAATAAACCTAAATCAATTAAACTTTGAAATTCCATCCGGGAAATGTTCCATTCCCGATTCATTCTGCCAAAAGGTAAACGTTCTACCAATAACACACGATAACCTAATTGTGCCATGACTGCGGCGTGAATTACTCCCAAAGCGCCACCAATATAAATTAGGTCGTATTTTTCGGTTATTTCGCTGTTTTGTAATGCGGTTGTTGACTGAAAAATTACTTGTTTAGGTTGCTGCGGATTTCGCACACCTTCACGCCAACGCATTTCCCACCAGTAAGCACGTTTTAAGTCATTTTCACCGTTGGGCATTTTTTGGAAGTAACGGACGGTTAAGGGGTAGTGAGGGGCGAGTGCTTCAAAAATGGATTGTTGGGAAAGATCGATCGCAGGTAATTCAGGATATTGATTGGGAAACTGACTTCTAATTTGGGCGGTTAACCGTTGCAAAATTTGCGGTTCTTGGGGTACAGGTTGAGCGTTCCAACGGAATATCTTTAAATATGTCGATCGCTGTACCGACCAAACAAAAGCTGAAAGCTGAACATCTGTTTCAGGAAAGTTTGTCGTACTACTTGTAGTTTGAGAACAACTTAGGCAAAAGCCATCGGGAGTAATTACTTTTTCGCCCCAACCTGGCTCAAACTCCTCTTGTAACCAAGTGCGAACTAGATCTGTATTCGGGGTGGGGACTTCTAAATAAAGGATTTCTTTCATGCTTAGTAAGGTCGGTAAAGCTAAGTAACGAGATGGTGTTGACAAGCACTAAAAGTGCGATATAATAGCCGATACTTAATGTCGATTTAAAAATCTTTACAATTCTCTCATTTTTGTAAATCTTTACGGAGATAAGTTAATTAACTAGCTATGAATTATCCCATTCCAGCCAACCCAGAAGAGGTAATGGCTTTACAACAAAAAAGTGTAGATGAAGAAATAGTGGCAGCTGCGATCGCCGGAGTGATTCAAATCTCCCGTTCCGAAGGCAAATCCTTAGAGCAACTAACTGCGGAAGTGCTAGCTGACGACAGCTTACTAGACTTGCAGCAACGGCGTTGGCTGAAAGAAATTGTCGCCCAAGCGTGGGAAAGCATCGCTTAAGCGACAAGATCAATTAAACTCGAATTTTTTCAACACTCTTAAGATTACAAAACAGAAGAGAGCGCCGATTAAGCCTAATTGCCATAAGCCACAACCAGCGGTAACGCCTAAAGCAGCTGAAGCCCAAATCGCAGCAGCGGAAGTCAGCCCGCGGACGCGAATTCCATCAGATTCAGATCCAGAGGATCTGACTATTTCTCCAGCACCGAGAAAACCCACACCAGAAGCTACTCCCTGAATTACCCGTGCAATGCTGTCACCATCTTTGGTTATTCCCAACACAATGGGAACTATGACAAACAAAGCAGCACCAAAACTAACTAACATATGGGTTCGGAAGCCAGCAGGTTTATTTCTGAGTTCCCGTTCCCAGCCAACTATTCCTCCTAGAAGTAAGGAGAAAAATAACCGAAAAACTAAACCCAGCCAATCATCAGGAGCGAGGGAGAGAGGGCTAATCAAAGTCTACCTAAGCGAAAAATTACACTCTCATCAGTTTAATGATTTGGTTTGCTGATTGCGATCGGTGAAAAGGAAGATTCTCAAAAGGTACGTTGTTGCGCTTTAGCGCCCTCATCTCAGTAGGAATCAGAGCATTGAAGTACACAACGTACCTAACATCAATCACCTTTTCCGCTTCTGCGGTAATGGTGACTTAGATTCTATAGGGAAAAATTCCCTAGTATCTGGCGAATATTCCCAAGCAATTCCTTCTGGATCTCTTCTGCGACTCCATTCGGTAAAACTGGGATCGTCTCTTCTCTTCATCACCGTACTGGAATGTACGCGCAACCTTCTGGCTAATTCCGATTGAATCAAAGATTGAAAAATCGGATGTTTTCTCGGAATTGCTTCTTTTGTATCATCTGATTCGGAAATATAATCCTCTTCAGATTCTTCGTCCAAATCATCAGAAATTTCAGCGGTAGTTTCTGGTTCAGGAATTGGTTTTAAAAACAACTCTTTTGCCTGACTTAGGTATTGCATATTGTCGGTATCATCATCCGTATCACTCGCGTCAAATATTTTGCCCAGAGTGTTTGCGGTAATGAAGTAATACACTGTACCTCTGTCTTCATAAATCTGTTTTTGGGCAGCAAATTCCTCAGCTTTCGCATTTAAAAACCGTTCTGCCGATCTTCCTGAAAGATTTGCTTTCATTGCCAAATCTAGTGCAGTTATACATCCTTGGTTTTCTAAGATTAACTGATGGAACATAGGGTTGAGTTGTCGGCTCAACTTTTGCAATTGGTAGCGTTGCCAAAAACTCCAAGCACTACTGAGCAAAGCGAAGAACAGTAGTATAGGCCAAGCCTTAAATAGGAGTATGATCGCGAACGCTATCGGGATAATTAGAATTAGAACGCCTGTGGCGTTGTTGTCGATGTCTCTGTCAGCCATGTCCTTTTTTTGCCAATTCAACCTCATGGCAATTCAATAAACTTCTGGCAAATGCCAAAGGTCTATTATTAATCTTGGCAAAGATTGGGATCTTTAATTTGCCTTGTGGCAAATTGTCTTTAGCAATTTTTTACTTTTTGCCCGATCGCCCCTATTCCATATCACAAACAGCACGAAATAACTCAAACTTTGCAAAAATTAACAAAAAAGGTAAGTTGTTGGGCTTTAGTGCCACCTGAAAACCTAGCTTTTTAGTTTCCGGCTTCTATTTTTTCTAGCTGGCTAAACAAAGCAGCGAGTACTGTATTAGAAAATAAAAAGCCTTCGGGATCGGTTAATTTTAATCTGCCAGTTATGGGTAATATTTCCGTAGGAGAAAGGGAAAGATTTGAGCAATTATTTGCGGATATTGCTACCCAACCTTTTTGATAATATGGTTGCAGACAATGCCAAATTTTGTTTAAGATTTCCTTGCTAAATTTTTCGGCTAAAACTGCTAATTCTAAACCTTCGGCTAACCGCAATCCTAACATTAAAGTTTCTAATAAAATATCATGTTCGTCAACTTGGGGAGCATCTAAAATGCCACGGTTAGTAATTAATTGTTCTACCCAAGCGTAGTATTCTCGCCGTTTTCTGGGACGAGTAAAACGCTGACGGTTGAGATAACTTGCTGCACCCATGCCAAAGGCATAATAAGGGCGATTTTCCCAGTAGACTCGATTATGACGGCATTGATGTCCGGGTTGGGCGTAGTTGGAAATTTCGTAATGTTCGTAACCGGAATTAGTTAAGATTTTTTGGGTAAGACGGTACATTTGGGCGGTAGTTTCATCGGTGGGTAAAGGTTGAGAACCTGGTTGATAATAGCGTC
Source organism: Floridaenema fluviatile BLCC-F154 (assembly GCF_041929135.1). Classification (NCBI taxonomy): domain Bacteria; kingdom Bacillati; phylum Cyanobacteriota; class Cyanophyceae; order Aerosakkonematales; family Aerosakkonemataceae; genus Floridanema; species Floridanema fluviatile. The sequence continues at coordinate 147,400 of NZ_JBHFNS010000084.1, forward strand.
CGAAAGCTGTACCATCTTCGATGATTAAATCATAAACGGAAATGTGAGTTGGGGCGATCGCTACTGCCTTTTCTAAAGTTTCTTGCCATTGTTCGATCGTTTGCTTTGGTAAACCGGAAATTAAATCAATACTAAATTCGGGAGGATTAATTTGGCGAATTAAATCAATTGCGGCTAAAATATCAGCGGTAGTATGCGATCGACCACAAACTTGTAACAACTCATCTTGAAAAGCTTGCACGCCTAAACTAAACCGGGTAATTCCCGCATCTTTATATCCTTGAATTTGTGGTAAATCAAAAGTTCCCGGATCGATTTCTAAAGAAATTTCTGCATCGCTGACAATCCCATATTTATCGACTAAAGTTGTTAAAATCCTAGCGATTTGTTGGGGAGATAATAGGGAAGGAGTTCCGCCACCGAAGAAGACGGTTGTTAAAGGTTTTCCCTGTGAGGGAGTTGCGGCAATTTCTTGGCAGAGGATATCGATATATTGGACAATCGTGCCAGAGTTTTCGGCTTTAGTGCGATCGCCTACCACCGAAATTGGAAAATCACAATAGAAACACCGTCGCCGACAAAAAGGAATATGAATATAAGCCGCAGTTGGAATATCTAAATTTAGGTTAGAATTGCTACTTTTGATGGTTAAATTTGTCATCATTCGATTAAAATTTTTAGATTGAATTAACAGATAAATCTGAAACTTGAGACTGATGTCATTCCGGCAATTCCTGATAATAGCTATTCAGAAAATAGTAATCGCCAATTTGCAGAAAAACCTAAAATGATGATGTAAACACTTGTAAAATAAATAAATTAACTTGCTAAAAATAACGCTGAACTATAGATAGGTGTACGGTATTCCCCTAGAATGTCCTAACAAACCAAAAACATAGCAAGGAGTATAATGGAACGATATAAATCTCAAGCCCTGAGATTTTTTAATGATTTCTTCATTCTTCCAGAATGAAAACAAAAACACAATCAGCTGAAAACAATGCTTGACGCAATCATTATTATTTTATTTATCCTCGCGGCAGCTGGTATAGGGTACGACAGCATTGACCTCTTACCCAGCACTATGCTCAAACCTGTGACCAACATCGACGGTTTACGAATAGTACTAGCCGGATTTGGTGCAATTATCGGCGCTGCCATTGGTTTGAGTTTCCAGACTACCTATCGTCGCGTGGAAAAAAAAGTCCGGGAAATGCCTGTGGACGTTCTTTTAACTCGCGCCATTGGCTTAGTCTTGGGGCTACTGGTAGCCAACTTGATGCTAGCACCAATTTTTCTGCTACCTATTCCCGCAGACTTTGGTTTTATCAAGCCAGTAGTTGCGGTTTTGGGCAGTGTGATGTTTGCTGTGACTGGGATTAGTTTAGCAGACACTCATGGGCGCAACTTCTTGCGACTAATCAATCCCCATACAGCCGAAACTTTGTTAGTCGCGGAAGGTACGCTGAGACCTGTGGCAACCAAAGTGTTAGATACTAGTTGCATTATCGACGGTCGGATTGAAGAATTACTGGCTACTGGTTTTATAGAAGGGCAAATTTTAATTCCACAATTTGTGCTGCGAGAATTACAACAAGTAGCGGATGCTTCTAACGATCAAAAAAGAGTTAGAGGTCGGCGGGGTTTAGAAATTCTAAACCGCATGAAGGAAGATTATCAGGAAAGAATTGTAATTCACTCGGCTGACTATGAAGATATTGCCACGGTAGATGCTAAGTTAGTGCGTTTAGCACAAGAAATTAATGGCACTTTATTAACAAATGATTACAACTTAAGTAAAGTTGCCACTTTGCAAAAAGTACCTGTGTTGAATATTAACGATTTAGCCCATGCCATTCGTCCGAGTTACTTACCAGGTGACAGTTTGGATTTGAAAATTCTTAAGGAAGGCAAGGAACCTAGTCAAGGTATTGGTTATTTAGATGATGGGACATTGGTTGTAGTTGAGGAGGGTAGTAAATACGTAGGTAGTGAGTTGCGAGTGATAGTAACTTCTGCTTTGCAAACTACTGCCGGAAGGATGATTTTTGCCCGTCCCCAAGCAGCTGAAGGTTTGAAGGTTTGATGTTGGCAAGCAAAACTAAAGACTTTTTCCCTCACCCCCTTTGCCTAAAGTGTTTTTACAATCTTGGTTTAGGGGGAATTTTATTAGGTACGTTGTGGCACTTCAGTGCCAGATTTACTGGCTTCTGCCTTTTTATAGAGGAATTTTAGAACTTAGACATTTAACGTGATTGTTGTGGTGAATTTTTATTAGCCACAGATGAGATGGGAGGGAAACTAAATATGGATTTTATCGATCTGTTAATTGCTTGGATAGTTAGTGCTTCTAGTTTGCTAGTTATTACTCGATTGCCAGTTGGTGTAGAAATTGATAGTCCAGCGAAAGCTTACATTTCGGCAGCAGTTATTGGTGTAGTAGCGGCGATCGTCAGACCAATTTTAGGGCTATTTTTCTTTGTGCCTAATTTGCTGACATTTAACTTGTTTTCGGGAATTTTCACCTTTATTATGGCGGCTGTGACTTTTGCGATCGCCGCCTCGTTAGTCCAAGGTTTTCGCTTACGAGCAGGTATTTGGAGTGCAGTTATTGGAGCCTTGGCACTCTCTTTAGTTAGCAATTTAGTTTACAGCATTTTGTAATCTTGGAAAACCGAATCTCACTATTTGAATTCCCTGGATAACCCTCTTTTGTTGGTACGAAAAAACGAAAGAGGGTATTCGTCATTACATTACTTAGAAAAATTTATACAATCTCCAAAATTATGTCTTTTCTCCAGTCCCCGCTTTTGTAAAAAAACTTAATGAAATTTCTCATCAAATCAGTCTAATGTTAACTTTTAGGCGGGTTTTTTAACCTTTGGCAAAAATCACACGCTCCTCAAAAGACTTAAGGGACAGTAATTTAGTATGAGCAGTAACTTAGCAACCAAATTGCGTGAAGGCACCAAAAAATCTCACTCAATGGCAGAAAATGTTGGTTTTGTCAAGTGCTTTTTAAAAGGTGTAGTAGAAAAGGAATCCTATCGGAAATTGGTGGCTAATCTCTACTTCGTGTATTCTCAAATCGAAGAAGAGATGGAAAAGCACAAGGATCACCCGATCCTGTCTCAAATCTACTTTAAGGAACTGAATCGCAAAAAAAGCTTAGAACAAGACCTCAGCTATTATTTTGGCCCAAACTGGCGCGATCAAGTGGCTCCTTCTTCTGCTGCTCAAGCCTATGTACAAAGGATTCGCGAAGTTTCGGAAAATGAGCCAGAATTGCTAATTGCTCAGTCTTATACCCGATATTTGGGCGACCTTTCCGGTGGTCAAATTCTGAAAAATATTGCTGTTCGAGCAATGAATTTAACTGATGGTGGTACTGCTTTCTACGAATTCAACGATATCCCTGATGAGAAGGCTTTTAAAAATCAATATCGTCAAGTTTTGAATGATTTGCCGATCGATGAAGCTACTGCCGATCGCATTGTTGACGAAGCTAATGCTGCTTTTGGCATGAACATGAATATGTTCAAGGAATTAGAAGGTAATTTGATTAAGGCGATCGGAATGATGCTGTTCAACAGCTTAACCCGCAAACGCACTCGTGGCAGCACCGAAACTGAATTGGCAACTGCTGAATAAATGAGAGCAGTTTGGCGTTAATTTTCGGGTTTGTTAGGAAATATTACATTTTTTCTCACAATCCTGGAGGCTTGATGGTGGTTAACCTAGCGATCGTCAAGTCCCCAGGATTGTAAGCTTTTAAGGCAAATTTATTAACGAACAATGAGTTCCCGAAGTTGCAGTTCTACTGCGTTTAAGTACCCTTGGTTTGTTAATGCTTGTGGTGGCAATTTCTTAGCTTTAATGGCAGCTTCAACTAATGTTTCTGCACGCAATTGTCCTGTGCAACGAGCCGAGACCAACAGCATATAACTGGGAATACCTTGTTCTTGAAAATACCCTTGGTAAGCCATAGTTACTAACTCGAAAGGAGTCAGCTGTTGTAACAGGTTTGAAGTGTAGTCTGGGATTGTCGCTCCTGTTGCTTGAATTTCGGCTTGGGCTACAGGTGTGGTGATTTGAAACCAGAATAAAAATGACAAGCTTCCTAAAATTAAGCGTTTCATAATTAAACTCCTCCAATTTATCAAGGAGAGTCCGATCGCTTCGGGTAAAAATAGAATGTTATTCAGAAAAAGATGAGCCCACAGAACGAAAACTTAAAAATTATTGAGATTAGGTTACTAAAAGAACTCCTAATAGTTAGTATACCTAACATCACTTCCTAACATTGCAAATCTTAGGATTTCTGTTGCAAAACTTTCTTAATCTCTAAGAAACTTAATTCTCCGCTTTGATTAGTTTTGATAAAGCTTAAGTGAGATAACATATTAAAATCAATCTTAGGCACTCTTGGTGGCGATCGCAGTCAAGTTTGCGGCATCAATGACGCAGGTTTTGTAGTTGGTAGTTCTCAAAAATTAAAAACTGTGTCCTCAAAAGTGATGAGGCACAGTTATTTTTATTATGATGAGTTAGTATATTTTAACCAAATTTGTAATGCTTTCTGACATCGCTTTTGATGTTCCAAGTGCAGGACATACCAGCAGGAAAGGTAACTAAATCGCCTTTCCTTATTTGCACTGGTTGACCGTTTACAGGGGTAACAATTACATCGCCTTCTAACAAGTAACAAGTTTCTGATTCTTCGTAGGTCCAAGGAAACTCGGAGATTTCTTTTGTCCAAATAGGCCATTTAGCTATGCCTAATTGGTTGAGTTGTTCTTGACTTGGTTGATGAATGATTTTGATTTCTGTTGTGCTTTGCATAAATTTAGCTGATGTCCATTCCACATTGATCAACTAAATAACAAAGGGCGCGAAAACGCAAGCCTACTAGTTGATCGTAAAGGGGATTGAGTTTGCACATTGGGGGAATGTGGGCGATTTTGCGATCGAAAATTACAATATCACGCTCAAAGGGACATTGAGCAGGAATCGCTTTGTAGAGGAATTTAGCTAATTTGGGGTTGGCAATTTCTAGTCGATCGAGCCATTGGCGCAAGGGTTGAAGTAAATCAAATTGGCGTTGGCGGAATTGGCTAATTTTGGTTGTTTTTGGTTGTGCTGCGGTGCTGCGATTGTCAATCAATAAGCCATTCATAAGTTTTCCTTTTAGTTTAACTGCTTACCTATGTCTATTACTAATATAACGAGAAAAGTAGTTTTTGAATGAAGAAATAGATAAAAAGAATCAATCATTGGTTAAAGTTTTTGTGAACTATAAGCAAAACTTTTTTGGTAGTTTTTGTAACTAAATGAGTGGAATTAACGGTAAAGCTGTGATTTTCTGGCAATCGGTAAAATATTTAACCTGATGTAATGATGTACTCTTGATTTGAATCGAGAATTTGGTATAAATAGCTCAACTGTGCAGATTGAGATTTAAATTCATGGGCAAATATGACTATATTTTCAACTCAGATTTATTGACAGAAACACTGAGTTCGGAGGAAGCAGTAGCAGCGATCGCAGTAGTTGCTATTGCAGCAGTAAACTCTGATTACGATGATGCGGAATTAACTAAGTTAGAAAACATTCTTTGGGAATCAGATCTTTATGCTGAATATTCCAAAGAGGAAATATCAGTACTGGTCGATCGAGTGGTGGATATTGCTGATGAGGAAAATTTAGGGGTATTATTTAACACTGCGTATACATTTCTCCCGGATGATTTAGTACTAGATGCGTTTGAAGCTTCGGTAATTATGCTAGTAGAAAAGGGAGAGGTAAGCGACGAGGGAGTAGAGTTTTTAACTGAACTACAAATTGCCCTGGAAATTCCAGACGAGCAAGCCCAGGAAATCATCGATGATGTATTAGAAAATTTATCGGAAATTGATGATTTAGAAGCAGTTACATTTGAGTATTATGATGCACCAAAAGGTAATTTTGCGGTTCCAGTTCCCATAGAATTAGAAAAAGGTGGGCAAATAGCTTCTCAATCTGATAATGTTACCTTTACCGATGATTTTGGTACTTTCTTAAGGATTGATTACTGGCAAGCAAATGATGTAGAAGCGGAGGCAGAAAAAATCGCTAATTTGGGAAAAGAAAGGTATCTGCAAGCTATATTAAATGAGTATCTTTCTCAGGCAATTTTTGCTATTAGCCCTAATGCTAAAGTAGTTTATGAAGAATATTTAGCAGACCTAATTTTTGGTGCTTATTTTGCAATTGTGGATTTGCCACAAGGTTCAACTATGACTGTTTCCCTAAATAACCAGCCTCCGGCAAGGTTAAATGCTTATCGGGGAATAGTTAGTTTTGATGTGGACGATTATATGTATGTCGTCAGTTGTCAGCGGAGTTTTCTTTATGAGGAAAAACCCGGAAAAATTGAGGATGAGGCTGAGGAATTAAAAGACCAAATTTATGAATTTATTGACACGATCGAGTTTGGTGAATTTGATGATGATTATTGATTTTATCCTCTGGATCTTGGTTGTAATAATTCCTGATTTTGCTGCGGATACGATCCGTAACCGTTACTAAATACCTCAGCACCATTAGCGACAACACCAATTACATTTAACTTATTCAACATATTTGTAGCTTGGTTTAATTCGCTGCGAGTAACTCTGCCAATACGTCCAACTAAGACAACACCATTGCAAAAAGATGCTGTTAAAATTGAGTCTACGATTCCTAAAACTGGGGGCGCATCTAACAAGACTAAATCGTAAGTTTGCTCAAAATTTGCCATTAATTCTCGCATTCTTTGGGAACTTAAAAGCTGTGCTGGATCGAGTGGAGTTGGTCCAGCAGTTAAAATGGAAATATTATTATATTGTCGCGATATTTGAATGTTAGTTTCATCTCTCAAGGAAACATCACTAGTTAATAATGTGGACAGTCCGCGATCGTTAGGAAGATTTAGTTCTTTATGTAGGCTAGGACGGCGTAAGTCGGCATCAATTAATAATACTCTTTGATGCAAACGGGCGGCGCTAATTGCTAAACCTAAAGCTATGGCAGATTTACCTTCTCCAGCTAAGGCGGATGTAATCACTAGAGATTTTAAAGAACCAGCAGAATTTACTAATTGAATGTTTTGATAAATTAAATCTAAAGATTCGCGAAAAGGTTGCCAATTGATTAACTCAATAGTTGAAGAAGCTAATATTGGTTGTTGGCGGAAAGGTAAGTGAATAATTGGTTCAGTTCTAATCTGAGGTGTTAATTGCGGAATGATTCCTAATAATGGTAAATCAACTTGTTTTTTCAATTCATCAGAGGTGTGAACTGCATCATCAATCATTTCCCGGATAAAGGCGACAATACCACCTAGCATTAGTCCCACTACTGCACCTAACAACAAGTTACGCTTGATGCTGGGGCCAATTTTTAATCCTAATTGTGGTTCTTCTACTAGTTGCCAATCAAAGCCACCTCTGGCAATTTCTAAGCTTAATTCTTGTCGGGCTTTTAATAGTTGTTCTAGAGTTTCTCGATTCAGTTTTACTTCTGGTTCTAGGCGATTGTATTCGGATAACATTCCCGGAAATCGCTGCAATTGTGCTTGAATTTCCTGGGCTTTTTGGGTTAATGTTTGAACTTTTGCTTGCCATCCCTGAACATTAGTTTGTTCTTCTAAAAGTTTCTGAGAAAGGTTAACATCAAGTTTGCCTAGTTGTCCTTGTTGCATTAGGTTTGTGTTGGGAACATTTGAGTTAAGTATGTTGTTTCCTTGAACTGTTTGCTGTTCTTTTTGGAGTAAAGCTAATTGTCTCCGGCGTTGTTCTAGTAAGTTTTGAATGTAAGGATTATCGTCTGTAAAACGTTGACGTTCTTTGGCTAATTCTAGGTCGATTTTTTGAATTTCGTTGAGTAATGTTTGATAGCGATTGGATTCACTAAGGCGGGAGGAAACTACGGCATCTTGTGGCGATCGCTTAACTTGTTGTTGTAATATTTGAAACCGTGCTTGCGCTTCTTGGTACTGGGCGCGAGCAGTGCGAAGTTCGTATTGAACATCTTTTAATGATTCGATTAATGCTCTTGCTTGTAATTCTGGTTCAATAAAGTTTTGATTCTTGCGAAATTTGTCTAAAGCAGCTTCTGTTCGGGCTGTGTTTTCCCGCATTGATGGTAGTTGAGTGTCAATAAAAGCTAGACCTCTAGTTAAACGAAGTTGCTGTTGTTCGCGGTTATAATCTTGATAAACACGCTTAATAGTTTCGAGGACATTTTGAGTTTTAATTGGGTCATTATCGATATAAGTTACTTCAAATATTTTGGTGTTAACTTTATCTTCTTCTAACTGATTAACTACTAATGAGTCTTTAAGGTCTTTAACTTTAATTTTTGGGTACTGGGGACGGAGTAAATTTACTGCTTTTTGGATTAATTGCGAACTTCGCATTAAGTTAAGTTGAGTGGCATAATCTATTTCTACGTTGGAATCAGCAAATTCATTTTCAGCATTTTTAGTACCTTCTTGTTTTCCTTGGTAGTTGGGTTCCACTAATAGCTGCATGGAACTTTTATATGTGGGTTTAGTGGTTAAAGTTATGACAGTAGTAATTGCTAAAACTACGGAGAAAACACTTAACAACCAGTAACGGCGACGAATTAAAATTGCTAAAAGTTGTCCGTAACCTGGCTCGGTTTCAGCAGTAGTATTCCAGTTATTTGCGTTTACGTCTACCATATTTAACCTCGAAACAATTAATTAAACAAATTGGGCGATCGCTCGATCGACTTTACTAAAGAAGGCTGTTTCCGAAAATTGGCTGACAGCATGATTACGTATTTTCGCGTAATCCCAGGAAATATTCTGAGCTTCGAGTAATGCTGCTTGCAGTGAGTCGGGTGTTTGTTTATGAAAAAAGACTCCGGTTTTTCCCGGAACTTGAGTATCTAATACTCCCCCTGCACCGTAAGCAATTACAGGCGTACCGCTGGCATTTGCTTCTACAGGAACTAAACCATAATCTTCTAGAGCCGCAACAATTACGGAGGAAGCTTTTGCCATTAAATGACTGCGTTCGGCATCGCTAACATGACCTAAAAATCTGACGTTTTCTAGAGCTTTTGATGCTAAATTTTCCCGTTCTGGACCATCACCTAATATATAGATAGGCCATCCTAGCCAATTAAAAGCTTCGACTATTATATCCATTCTTTTGTAACTAAGTAGACGGGCTGAAGCGAGGTAAAATTTTTCTTTGGTTTCGGAAAAGATAAATTGATTGGTATCAATAGGATAGTTAATTACGATCGCTGGTTTACCATAATGTTTTTCAATCCGCTTGGCTACAGTGTGTGAATTAGCAATATAAATATCGGGTTCTTGGGCATAGTTTAAGTCTACCTGCCGTAAGGCATCAAATATTGGTTCAATTACCGGAGCAAATAATTTATAATCTGCATACTCTCGGAGATAGGTTTGAGTATCCCATAGAAATCGAGTCACATTGTGACAGAAGCATATATGTTTAGCTTGGGGAGATTTTCTTACTGCTTTGGCAAAGCTACTACAACTACTAATAATTAAGTCGTAGCCTTGTAAATCTAAGGCTCTAAATGCCGGAAAGTAGAAGGGGGCTAGGAGCCGAAAGTACTTTGATGCTTGGGGAATTTTTTGCAAGAAAGTAGTATGAACAGTGCGATCGCCTAAGTCGATGGTTCTTTCGCGATCGTACAACGATGTAAAAATATCTGCATTTGGGTAGCGTTTACAAAGGAGTTCAAAAACTCGCTCTGCTCCACCTTTCTGGGTTAAATAGTCATGTACTAAAGCAACTTTCATACTGAATCTAAAAATTGTTATATCTACAAGGACAAGTTACAAACAAATTAGCAATAACTGGTGAGTTATATCTCTATCCCTCAGTAGATACAAACTCAAGTACTACCGAAGGATAATGAGCTTTAATTCAACTCAATTGGTGACGATTCTAAATAAGGAAACTCTGAGATCCTTCATCCTTTAGATAGAGGTTTTAATAAAACTTCATAACTATGCTGGGAAAGCAAACGTCATTGCGTTAAAAAAATCAGACTAGTGGATCTACCTTCAAGCACTGGACTGTTTATTAATAGCAAAGTTAGCTAAAAATTCCCCAAAAGGGAATTTAGGGGAAGGGAAAAGAAAATGACCAGCTTTCCAATTTATACCTTAAAAGAGTTAGCACCAGGCGATCGACAAAACCTCGATTACTCCGAACCTAAGTATATACTTAGGTGGAGACTAGGAAAGTTACTAGTAAGTTCCCGCCCAGGCACAAATCAACCCGACTTACCTGCCTTGGAGAACCGAGAGCTACTCGTTAAATGCTTACAAAACTCGCCTGTACGCCTTGTTCGACTCGATCCAGATCTCAGCGAAGCTAAATTAAGGCTTTGGGCAGATGCCTGCGAGCAAGCTAATAAACCAGCGTTTTTACGGTTGCCTTCTGCCCACGGACTGCCCCGGATGCGGAATCCGATTAGCTGGGGCTTCAAACGTTTATTTGACTGGAGTGTGGCAGCGTTACTTTTGGTATTACTAACTCCACTGATGGTTGCACTCGCGATACTAATTCGCACTTACTCTCCGGGGCCAATTTTCTTTACTCAATGGCGGGTAGGAGAACGAGGCAAATTATTTCGGATCTTAAAATTCCGCACCATGATTGTCGATGCAGAAAAGTATCATTATCAAGTAATGGCAAATCAGAAAGGTTTACACAAATGTAAAGATGATTTTCGGGTGACACCTTTAGGACGTTGGATGCGGAAATATAGCTTGGATGAATTGCCACAATTATTTAATGTATTGCGGGGTGAAATGAGTTTGGTTGGGCCTCGTCCTTGGGCTTTGTACGATGCTGTTAGGATTAGTAAAGAAGGGCAAAGAAGGTTAAATGCACTACCAGGAATAACTGGAGATTGGCAGGTAAAAGCGCGATCGCATTTGCTAGATCTAGATGCTGTAAACCACTGCGATTTAGAGTACTTGCGTAGTTGGTCTTTATGGCGAGACTTAAAAATATTACCACTAACAATGCTGAAAGTGATCTCAGGTTTTGGCGCTTATTAGTTCACAATTAACTTGGGAATATTGCATGACTCTTCAACAGCTAAAACCCATCAGTAATCTATTGAAAGCTACAAAATTTTGGCAGGAAAACTACATAATATTGCGAGAATTTAAACACTTTCGTCGCATCGCAATTTTAGCTCTGTTATTCACTTTCACAGCAGCAGCTTTTGAAGGATTCGGAGTTGGGTTTCTCTTAGCTTTTTTGCAAAGTTTGACCGATCCCCAAGCTGAGCCAATCCAAACAGGAATTCGCTGGGTTGATGTTTGGTTTTTGGGAATAAATGCTTCAACTACCGATCGACTTTACCGAGTTTCGGGATTAATTTTATTAGTAACTTTGTTGCGAACTGGCTTTACTTATTTAGGTCAAGTTTACAGCGAAATTACTAATCATAGCTTGGCAGATCGCTTACGTAAAAGGCTTTTTGAACAATTCCAAGCAGTAAGTTTGCAATACTTTGCTAAAACTCGTTCCGGTGAGTTAGTTAATAGCTTAACTTCGGAAATCAACCAAGTTTCCCTCGCCTTCGGAATTACTGCTTTTTTAATTATCAGAGGCTCTACTTTAATTGCATACCTGATTTCAATGCTGTTGCTTTCTTGGCAACTGACCTTAATTTCAGTAATGTTGTTTGCTTTATTATCAGCAGCAATAACCACCTTATTAGGAAGAGTAAGAGAAGCTAGTTTTGAGTGGACTAAAGCAGCTGGTTCTTATGCTTCAATAGCCCTGGAATTTATTAATGGTATTCGCACAGTTCAGGCTTTTGCTACTCAAGATTTTGAGCGTGAGAGATTTTATGCTGCTAGTTCACGCTTTAAAAAAGCAGCAATTAAAGGTTTAGCTGCTAGTTCATCTGTTGAGCCTTTAGCGGAAGGGGGAGCAACGGCAATTTTGGTAGGAATTTTGCTCTTAGCATTTGCTACTTTAATTCCCCAAGGACAACTTAACCCGGCTGTATTACTAACATTTTTGTTTGTCTTATTTCGCTTAATGCCCATTGTCCGACAAATGAATGGGTCGCGGGCACAAATTAGCAGCTTTCAGGGGCCTTTAAGCAGTATTAAGGAACTGTTGAGAACTGATAATAAGCCATATTTAATAGATGGTCAATTACAGTTTATGGGATTAAAAAGAGCGATCGAATTTGTGTCAGTAGATTTTGGTTACGATGCAAATAATTTGGTGTTGCAAAACATTACTTTGACAATCAAAAAGGGAACGACAACGGCATTAGTAGGAGCATCAGGTGCAGGAAAGTCTACTTTAGCTGATTTGATTCCCCGATTTTACGATCCGACAGCAGGACAAATTTTGGTTGATGGAATTGATCTGCGAGATTTGAAGATTAATTCTCTGCGTCGCCAGTTAGCCGTGGTGAGTCAAGATACATTTATTTTCAATACTTCGGTGCGAAATAATATTGCTTACGGTACAGAAAATGCTGATGAAAAGGCAATTTTACAGGCGGCTAAATTAGCTAATGCTTGGGAATTTATTCGGGAATTACCAGAAGGTTTTGATACACAATTGGGAGATAGAGGAGTGAGGTTATCAGGTGGTCAACGTCAACGAATTGCGATCGCTCGTGCCTTGCTTCGTGACCCAGAAATTTTAATTTTAGATGAAGCAACAAGTGCCTTAGATTCTGTTTCGGAAAGGTTGATTCAAGAATCTATAGAAAAGCTTTCCCAAGGCAGAACAGTAATTGCGATCGCTCACCGACTTTCCACAATTGTTAGAGCCGACAAAGTAGTGGTTTTAGAAGCAGGAAGAATTGTCGAACAAGGAGCATATAAAGATTTATTAGAGCAACGTGGCAAACTTTGGAAATATCACCAAATGCAACATGAATTAGGTCAAGTTGGATAAGTTTAAAGTGGGCAAAAGGAGGGAATAAAATTATGCGCTTGGGTTATGTCACTAGCTATGAAGTTTTCGATACTTCCAGTTGGCAAAAGGATTTATTTGGCATTCGAGGAGCCGGAGCTTTCTTAGCAAGGTACCTAGAAAATCAATCAATTCCTATTGATTATATTAGCCCTTTGCAGCAAAATCATAACTTAGTAAATAGAGCCAAAAGAAAGTTATATAAGAAGATTTTTAACAAGTTTTATCATTGTTGGGCAGTGCCATCTATTACTAAAGATTACGCCTTACAAGTTTCCCAAAAATTGTCTAATTCTCAGGCGCAAGTATTAATATGTCCCGAAAATGCTCAACCAGTTGCTTATCTAGAATGTAAACAACCAATTGTAGTTTGGACAGATGCACCACAAACAGCTTTAATTGATTGGTATCCAGCTTTTAGTAATCTCTGCGGTGAAACTAAAAGACATATTTATGAAATGGAAAAAGCGGCATTCGATCGGAGTAAATTAGTTATATTCTTATCTGATTGGGCTGCTGAATCTGCTATTAAAATATATGGAATTGATCCGGGGAAAGTCAGAGTAATTCCTTGGGGGGCTAATATAGAGTGCGATCGCAACACCGAAACTATTAATAACCTAGTCGAATCAAAAAATAGAGCTCCCTGCAAATTATTATTTATCGGCGTTGATTGGTTCAGGAAAGGCGGAGATATAGCTCTTGAAGTAGCTAAACAATTAAATCACCGAGGATTAAAAACAGAATTATTTTTATTAGGATGTCAACCTATTACTGATGAACCTTTACCTAGTTTTGTGAAAAGTTTAGGATTTATTGATAAGTCAACAAAGGAAGGCAAAAAACAGGTAAATAATTTATTTAGTGAGTCTCATTTTTTCATTATGCCTTCAAAAGCCGATTGTTCTCCTATGGTTTTATGTGAAGCAAATTCCTTCGGTTTACCTTGTTTAACAACTAATGTTGGTGGGATTCCTAGCATGATTTCTGATGGTTTAAATGGCAAAACTTTTTCAGTTACAGCTAGTATTTTTGAATATTGTGATTACATAGAAAATTTGATGAACAATTATAGTGAGTACAAAAACTTAGTTCATTCATCATTTAACGAATATGAAAATCGGTTTAATTGGTCAGTTGTGGGAAATCAAGCAAAAGAGTTAATTTCAGATTTACTGTAATCAAATCAATCAAGGAGGTTAATTAAAATGACAGAAACTAAATTAAAATCATCGGAACTTTCAGACGAAATCACCAATAAGCGCAAACTAATGCACGTTATTGTCTTAGAGCAGCAACCATCAACTTTACGTGGAGGACAAGAATTAAACCTCTTTGAAATTTGCCGTACTTTAGCAGAAAAAGGTCACAAAATCAGCTTGTTTTATGTAAAACCTGGGGATTTAGTTGAGAAATACCAAGAATTCTGCGAACAGGTAATTAAGGTAAATAGTTATGGGTTCGATCGCCGAAAACTGAGCGACATTATTAATTTTTTACCAAGTTTTACAGATATATGGAAAGTTGCAGATAATGAGAATAGCATAGTCTTTATTAATCAATACCCTGATGCTTTTTACGGTTATCTTGTATCCTTATTGAAGAAAATTCCCTTTGTTTGTTATCTACAAATTCCACCACCTGTGAACCGGGAAGAATTCAATCTTCAGAGACGAATTGGCATGAAGGGAGTCAACAAGTTTATAGCTGTTTCTCAGAAAACCAAAAATGAATGGTTGCAAGAATTAGGTTTAACAGAAGATCGAATCGATTTGGTATATAACGGGACTAATTTAGAGAAATTTAAACCCGCCGAAAATCTCGCTCAATTAAGAAATTCATGGAACATTTCCGAAGATACTAAAGTCGTTTCTTATGTGGGAAGATTAGACAAAGATAAGGGTTTAGAACTGTTAATAGAAGCTTTCGCCTTATTCCTCAAAACTGGCAAGAAAGCTAAACTATTTATTGCTGGAAAACCTCTACTTCACTTCTCAGCAGATGGTAAAGAATGTGCTTTAGCTGGCGAAGAGTATAAGCAATCTTTAAGGCAAATTGCGATCGACTCAGGCATAGAAAACTCAGTAGAATTTCTCGGTCATTTAAGTAACCCTACCTCAGTTTATCAAGTTAGCGATCTTACAGTTGTACCTAGTTTATGGTCAGAACCTTTTGGCAGAGTAGTGATTGAATCAATGGCTTGCGGAACACCTGTTATTGGTAGCAGAATTGGCGGAATTCCAGAAATTCTCACTGGTGAATTTGAAGCCGGATTATTTGAACCAGGAAATAAACAAGATTTAGCAGATACTCTCAATAAAATGATTGATTGGAGAGAGATAAATCCTCAATTGGGTGCAAAACTTAGGGAATACACTTTAAACAAATTTAGTTTAAAGAGCATGATTGATGGTGTAGAAAAAGTACTTTTAAATGTTGTGAAATAATGGGAGGTTTATGAACAATCATTTTCAAGTTCTTTCCATTATTGAGAGCTACTTAGGACATCGCACTTATGGAGAATTAATGCGAGACTATTTTAGCGAGAATAGTGATTGTAAGGTAGATTTTCATTGGTACAACGATGAGAAAGAGTTAACTACAAGAATCATTAACAGATTGCTAAGTTACAACTTTCCAAATCGCTGGATTCAAAAACAAAATCTAGACTTTACTCGCTTGCGGGTGCAATTAGGTTTTGCTTACATGAGTAAACGGCTAACCTATCGAAAATTTCGTCAAGCAAAGTACTCAGTTCTACATTTTCATACTCAACCTTTGGCTTTTCTAGCCTTAGATTTGATGCAAAAATTGCCGACTGCAATTACTGTTGACTTTACCGCGGTTCAAGCATCTACAGAAAAAACCGACCCTAATTTCAGATGGACTTATGCTCCCAATTATTTCTTAGAAAAAACGGTTTTTCAGGCAGCTAAAAAGCTAATTACTTTTTCAGAAGCTACCCGTAAATCAATAATTGAAGATTACAAGATTGACCAAAAAAAAGTAAAAGTTGTCTACCCTGGTGTAGATTTGCGGAAAATTACTTTACCAAGTAATCCCCAAAAAATTGCTCAAAAACCTTACAAAATTTTATTTATTGGCGGTCATTTTGAACGCAAAGGAGGACAAGACCTTTTAGAAGTTTTCTTAGAAAAATTTGCAGATAAAGCTGAGTTACATTTAGTCACCCAAACACCGATTAAATGCGATCGCCCTCAAGTTCATATTTACCATGATATTAAAGCTTATACACCTAAATGGTTAGAGCTTTACCATCAAGCAGATCTGTTTGTTTTGCCGACTTATTCTGAACCTTTTGGCTGGGTTTTTATTGAAGCAATGGCGGTAGGTTTACCAATTATTGCCAGTCGAGTTAATGCAATTCCAGAAATTGTTAGTCATGGAGAAACAGGTTTCTTAATTCAACCAGGCGATCGCGCAGACCTAGCGAACCGGATTCAACAACTAATAGAAAATCGTAACTTAGGCAGAGAAATGGGTGCAAAAGGTCGCCAAATTGTCGAACAAAAATTTAACGCTCACACTAACTTTCAAACCCTAGAATCAATTTTCCGAGAGATATCTATTGCCAAACAAACCCATGAAAATTCTCCTCACTTGTCACTACAATTTTGACACCAATGCAGGTGCTGCCGGAGTAACTTGGCGGCTGGGTCAAGAATATGAAAAACTAGGGCATCAAGTTTATTTTTATTCCATTGATGACCTGCCAAATAAGTTACATCGCCTAGCAAAATTTGCCGCTTTTCCTGAATTTGTAACTTACAAAATTGAAAATCTTTCTAAAGAGCAAGGAATCGATATAGTAGATGCTTCCACTGGTGATGCTTGGCTATGGGGATTCTCACAAAACAAGAAAAAAAATCGCCCGCTTTTAGTCGCTCGTTGTCACGGTTTAGAACATATTGAACATGAAGAATATTTACAAGAAGCAGAACAAGGAAATTTAAAATTAAGTTGGAAATATGGTCTTTATCGGGGTAGCATCAGGCTTTGGGAAGTGACAACTTCTATGCGTAATTCTGACTTAGTTTTGTTGCTTAATAGCTGCGATGCTAAGTATGTAATCGAAAAATTAAAAGTAAAACGCGAACGAGTAGCGATCGTTCCTAATGGAATTGCAGATAGATTTTTAAACTTGCCTTTTGAGTCGATAGCAACAACAGATAACTCGGTAATTCGGATTGCTCAAATTGGCACTTACATTCCCCGCAAAGGTATTTATTATAGTGTTCCAGCATTAAATAAAATTCTTGCTCGTTATCCCCAAGTTGAGGTAAGTTTTTTCGGAACAAAATGTTTTGAATGTCCCGATCCAGCGCAAGTTTATGCAGATTTCGATCCAAGAGTGCGCGATCGCGTTAAAGTAATTCCCTATTACAATAACGAAACTCTTCCAGAACTTTTAAAAGGTCATCACATTAAACTTTTTTCCACAATTTCTGAAGGGTTTGGCGTAGCATTAATTGAAGCAATGGCTTGCGGTTTAGCACCAATAACTACAGCTACACCTGGGCCTTTAGAAATAGTTCGAGATGGCTATGATGCGATCGTTATTCCGCCAAGAAACAGTCAAGCTATTGAAGAAGCATTAGAATTATTGATTACAAATCGTTCTTTCTTAGTACAATTGCGGCGCAATGCTTATACAACTGCACAATCTTATAGTTGGGCAAAAATTGCTCAGAGAAATCTTTCATTGTACGAACAAGCTTGTTTAGGAAAGGGCGATCGCTAATGGCTAATCAACTTTCAAAAAAAAGCTTTCATATTAGTTTACAACCTGCCCAAGCTTGGACAGCAATTTTAGGCTTAGCATTGTTCACAGCAGTATGTATACTGGGTCACGCAGGCGCGATTTTACGTTTTGCATTTCCCGCAGCATCTTTTATAGTTGGAGCATTTTTATATCAAAAATATCCGATTATTTACATAAGTTTTACTTGGTGGATCTGGTTTATTACACCTTGGATTCGTCGCTTAGTAGACATTCAAAGTGGCTGGGTAGATCCCAGTCCCATTTTGTTAGCACCACCCTTAGTTACACTAGTTACATTAGCATCTTTTTTACGCTATCTTCCCCAAACTTATTACCAAGGCGGCTTACCTTTTATCCTATCTTTTTTAGGAGTTAGTTACGCTTTTTTAATCGGTTTAATTAAAGCCTCACCTACAGCTGCTATAGTTGCCTGCCTTAATTGGTTAACTCCGATCGTTTTCGGGTTTCATTTATTTATAAATTGGCGAACTTATCCCCAACTTAAGCAAACTATTCAACGAACTTTTCTTTGGGGAGCATTAGTCACCGGAAGCTATGGAGTATGGCAATATTTAGTAGCACCTGAATGGGATAAATTTTGGATTGTCAACACCGGAGCAGTTGCATTTGGAACACCTGAACCTTTAGGAATTCGGGTATTTAGTACCATGAATTCACCTCAACCGTTTGCAGTGGTAATGATGGCAGGTTTATTACTATTATTTAATGGCAAAGGAACCTTACGTTTTATAGCTGCCGCAGTTGGATATTTATCCTTACTTTTATCATCAGCAAGGGCAGTTTGGTTAGGTTGGTTAGTGGCAGTTTTTATTTTAACTTCATCACTAAAAGCTAAGTTGCAAATGCGTTTAATTATGACACTTTTGGTAATACTAATTGTCGTAGTTCCCTTAGCTAATATTGAGCCTTTCTCTTCAGTAATTGCCCCCAGAATAGAATCTCTTTCTAATGCAGATGATGATGTAAGCTACAACGCAAGATCTGAGCGATACGAGACTTATTTAGGTCTGGCTTTAACCCAAATTGTTGGCGGTGGACTTGGAGGAAATACAGCTTTAGGCCCTGATATTGACAGTGGTGTTTTAGACATCTTTTACTCATTTGGTTGGTTGGGTACTCTCCCCTATTTAGGTGGAATAATTTTATTAATTTTCAGCTTATTACAATATGGAGAAGTTCGTTTTGATTCCTTTATGAGTGCTGCTCGTGCTATTAGCATTGGTGTATTTGCTCAAATAGGTTTTAATGGTGCAACTGCTGGAGTATTTGGTATTGTTTTTTGGGGATTTTTAGGCATAGCTGTAGCTGCCCATAAATACTACAGTCAACAAAAGAATACTGCCCTAAAAAATTAAGTATTTTTTATTAAATTACCACAAATTGTCGCCATGTTATTGAATCAGAAAAAACAAATTATCGGAATACATATTTTGGGAATAGTCCTCATTGGATTTATTCTTTCTGTTCCAGCAATTTTTGGCGAAGTTTACGAAGCACATGACTTGGTTGCCTTTCATTTAAAATGGTCGAAAAATTTTACTGAACAGTTTTGGACAGGGGAAATTTACCCTAGATGGCTACAAAATATGAACTCAGGTTTAGGAAGTCCAGCTTTTTTCTTTTATGCGCCAATTCCCTATTATTTTAGTAGCTTATTTCATCCTTTTTTTCCCAACGATCAATATGGTTGGCATCAGTTGAGTTTATCTGCTGCTTTAGCTCTTATAGCCTCTGGAATTACTGCCTATATTTGGTTAAAAGATATTACTAAAAAAACTCCAGCTTTTATGGCAGCAATTCTTTATATGGCTTTACCATATCACTTGACAATTGATTTTTATACTCGTTTTGCTTACGCAGAACACTGGAGTTTTGTTTGGCTTCCCTTGCTTTTGTATTTCACTCGCAAAATTAGCCAAGGCTCGAAATTTGCTTTAGTAGGATTTACTATTAGCTATGCTTTGTTGATTATGACTCACTTAATAACCGTATTAATTTTCTCTGTTATTCCTATTTTTTACTTACTAATATTAGCCTCAAGGAAAAAAAGAAAGTCAGCTTTAGTATTTCTCATAATTGCAATGTTACTTGGTATAGGGTTATCTGCAATTTACTTATTACCTGCTATGACTACCCAAGAATACATTTCCATGAAAACAATAATCACGGGAAGATACTTTTATCAGAATAACTTTCTGTTTTGGGGAAATCAGTTTTTTAATTCTAAATTTGCCCAATATACAGGTTTCCAAACTGTACTTTTAGCAGGCTTAGCTTATGCAGCTTATTCCCTTGCCAGAAAGCACCCTCTAGCAATAATTAGAAGAGAAAGTACATATTGGATCGTCATTGCTATGAGTGCTTTTTTAATGACACTACCTTTGAGTAAACCGATATGGGAAATATTTTTTATAATTCAAAGAATTCAGCATCCTTGGCGATTTAATACTATTGTGTTAGTGGCTACTACGGCGCTTATAGCATTAGGAATTTCGGCAATACAAAAACCAATTAATTTGGCTACTAAGCGAATTTTAATAATTTCAGGTTCACTAGTTGCTATTCTTTTATTATCTGGTGCTATAGTTGTGCATATTTATACTAATCCTGAACTTTTGGTTAAATACACTAACATAGAACAGCAAATAGACGTTAATCAAGAGCTAAGTATTAGTTTAGATGCACCGGAATACCGACCTAGATGGGTATCGCCAGAAACTTTTGAAAAGCCTCAAATCAGAGAATTGGCTAATAGCTTCGATCGCGCAAAAATAGCTGCCGGAAAAGGCAACTTATCAGTCGAAAAATGGCAACCAAGAAATATAATTTTGCATAGTAATGCTACAACCAATCTTTGGGTAAATATCCATCAGTTTTACTATCCCGGATGGACTGCAAAAATTAACGGTGAATCGCGTATTTTGCCAGTACAACCTTCAACACCAGAGGGTTTATTAACTGTTTGGATACCGCAAGGAAAACATCAGGTCAGCTTAACACTAAAAGCTGGATTAGAAGAACGAATAGGACAAATTATTAGTGCTATTTCTGCACTGATAGTTATATTCTTTATCTTTTGGTTTCATCAGGGTGGTTTACGTAAATTTAGAACTCAAGAAAACAACAGTAGAACTGATCAACTTACTCGTTTGTAAACCACATTATTAATCATGAAAAATCCTTCCTGTATTGTTTGCTGTACACCTGCTTGGGGCGAAAATTGGCAATGGTTTGCCCCTGAACTAAGCGAATATGAACTTCACTGGCATTTCCATTATGATAAACCCCAAGGAATCTTAGAAAGATACACTCGATTGTCAGGAATTCGTACCTGTTTAGAAGCAGTTCTTTCTGCAAAGAAACATCAAGCTGATTTACTGATTGCACATAATCCTAGACTATCATTTTGGTGTGCTTTTTTTGCCTTCTGCTTCGGGGTAAAAACTAAGCAGATTGCCTATTCTTTTAACTTTCATGAATTGCCTCATGGTTTAAAATGGCAATTAATGAAAATGGCTTTTAAAACGATCGATCAATTTGTCGTTTATTCTAAGTTAGAAAAGCAGCTTTACAGCGACTATTTCGGAATTCCCCAAGAACTTATTGAAACAAAACTTTGGACTATGAAACCACCGAAGTTTGCACCGGAAGAACCACTGGAAAAGGGCGATTATATTTGTGCTATTGGTGGTAATGCGCGAGACTATCAAACCTTAATGGCAGCTATGAAAAAATTGCCTGATTTAAAGATGATTATTGTGATTAGACCTAGTAATCGAAAAAATTTGAAGATTCCAGCAAACGTCAAAGCCTTTGTGAATATTTCCGAACCTCATGCTATGAATATCCTGAAACATTCTCGATTTATGGTGTTACCACTCAAGGGTGCAGAAGTACCCTGTGGTCATTACACTTTAGTTTCAGCAATGCACCTTGGCAAAGGATTTATTATTACTAATTCTCGTGGAGTTAGTGACTATGTAATAGAAGATTATAATGCCATTACTTGCCAACCATTTGCGCCAGATGCTTTAGCAGAAGCCATTAATAAACTGTGGAATAACCCAGATAAGTTTCAGAAACTCGGTGAAAATGGCAAACAGTTTGCCGAGAAATATTGTTCGGAAGATTTGAGTTACCAGCATTTAACAAATTTGCTATTTGCTAATAACTCACCCTGGAAAGTTTATAGTTAACCTAGTGGTAAATTAATGATGAAAATCCTATTTCTTGACCAAAGCGGAAAACCTGGGGGCGCAGAATTGTTCTTGTTAGATATTGCGAAACCCTATCGAAATAACTGTTTAGTTGGGTTGTTTGCGGATGGTGGTTTTAAAAAACTGCTAGAACAACAAGAAATTCCCGTCCAAGTTTTAACAAATCAGGTAATAAAGGTTAGTAAAGAAAGCAGTTTAATGGAAGGTTTAAGTAGTTTGAATAAACTTGCACCTTTGATTAACAAAGTAATTAAAATTAGCCAAGATTATGATTTAATTTATGCTAACACGCAAAAGGCTTTAGTTGTGGGTGCGATCGCTCACTTTTTCACCCATCGCCCTCTAATTTATCACTTACATGACATCCTCTCTTTAGACCATTTTAGTAAAACTAATCGTCAAATTGCTGTTACATTAGCCAATCGTTGCGCCTCATTAGTAATAGCTACTTCTCAAGCCACCAAAACAGCATTTATCGAAGCAGGAGGAAAACCGGAAATTGTCGAAGTTGTTTATAATGGTTTCCAATCAGAAAACTATGAGATAGATGAATCAAAAATTAATCAAATTAGACAAAATTTAGGAATTAAACAACAATTTGTGGTTGGACACTTTAGCCGTTTGTCACCTTGGAAAGGACAACATATTTTAATTGAAGCACTTACCCATTGCCCAGAGAATGTAACCGCAATTTTAGTTGGTGATGCCCTGTTTGGTGAAGAAGATTATACCCAGCAATTACACAAACAAGTAGCAGAATTAGGGTTAGAAAAACGGGTGAAATTTTTAGGATTTCAAGCAGATATTGCCCCCTTAATGAAAGCTTGTGATTTAATTACTCATACCTCAATTTCACCTGAACCTTTTGGGCGAGTAATTGCCGAAGCAATGTTATGTAAAAAACCTGTAATTGCTGCTAAAGCTGGAGGTGCGATCGAATTAATTGAACATCAAAAAACTGGTTGGTTAATAACACCGGGAAATTCTCTGACATTGGCAGAGTTTATTAATTATTGTCGTCAGCATCCAGAGTTATCTGAGACTATTGCTCAACAAGCCCAAATTTTTGCTAGACAACACTTTGAATTAACAACAATTAATCAACAAATTGCCCAACTATTGAATCAGTTAATGTATTCTGGTGAGGAAATGAGAAAACTAAGGAAGGAAATTTTTACCGCAGATGAACGCAAATGAACGCAAATGTAGATGTAGATTTGGTCTTTTTGCGATCGCTTTTTAAACGCAGATAAATACAGATGAATAAACGCAGATTAATAACCATAATTACTGTTGTACTACTGTCAATTTTAGTAGTTTCGATGTTTCACGAAATGAAATCGAATAATCTTCAAGCTGCACAAAACACCAATATTGAAACTGCTAAAAGTGCCGATGCCTTTGTTGATAGTATTGGTGTCGTTACTCATTGGGGTTATCCCGATACTCCCTACGGTTTTAAATATGAAGAAGTCAAGCAAAAATTAGTAGAATTGGGTATCAGTCATGTGCGCGATACTCTCACTTCTCGAATTCAAGATTTAGCGGCAGTTGGAATTAAAACTCAAGTGGGAGTTCAGCCAAATGAAGGCACTCCTACACAACTTAAAGATGCCATCAAAGCTGCTAATAAACCTATTGCTGCCATTGATGCTGTAGAAGGGCCAAATGAACCGGATATTTTTTGGTCTATTAACAAAATTACTTATCAAAATCAAGGTTTTCCCGAAGGTGTAATTGCTTTTCAAAAAGACCTTTATACTACTTTCAAAAACGATTCTGATACCCGAAATATCATCATAATTGGGC
The DNA here is from genome assembly GCF_041929135.1 of Floridaenema fluviatile BLCC-F154. Lineage (NCBI taxonomy): Bacteria > Bacillati > Cyanobacteriota > Cyanophyceae > Aerosakkonematales > Aerosakkonemataceae > Floridanema > Floridanema fluviatile. The sequence continues at coordinate 171,222 of NZ_JBHFNS010000084.1, forward strand.
CAGCTTTGGGACGAAGTTACGGTTATGAAAACAAGTCACCTTTAGGAAAAGATACCTTAACTAATTATGTTGATTGGGGAAGCTTTCATCCTTACCCAGGTGGCGGAAATGGTTATAGCGTACCTTTTAGGTATAACACTATAGAAAAGTACTTTTGGCAGGGGAATTTTCCCGCAGTTAATATTGATGAATGGCCTTATGCTTTTGATGTTTTATCACCACCATTTGGGAATAAACCAATGGCAGCGACGGAAACAGGTTACAACACTTCTAAAAAAGGCATTTCTGAACAAATGCACGGCAAATATATGCCACGATTGTTTTTAGAATATTTCCGTAAAGGTATTATTCGTACTCTATCTTATGAGTTTGTTGATGAATGGAATGACCCTGATAATACAGAAGCAAATTTTGGTTTATTGCGGAATGATTTAAGCCCAAAACCTGCTTATATTGCCTTAAAAAATGTAATTAATTTGCTCAAAGATCCAGGTGCTAATTTTACTCCTGGTTCTTTAGATTACAGCATTTCTGTTAATCCGCCTCCAGAGTACGATCGCACCCAGTACATCCATCACCTCTTACTCCAAAAACAAAACCGCACCTTTTACTTAGCACTGTGGCATGAAATTTCTAACGGCGACATTAGCAACACCCCCGTAAGAGAGATTACACCCCCAGACATCCCTGTTACTATTACTTTGAAAACAGCAATTAAAGATGTAATTCTTTACTCTTTAGACAACAATGGCAATATGTCCTCTAAACCAATATCCTCAACTTCAACTATCAATTTGAATGTCCCAGATAAAGCACTATTCATTGCTCTCACTCCTCAGTAAAAATTACCCATTCTAAACCTATGACTAACCAAAATGTTTCTATTAGTTTTTTCCTTCCCAACCTCGATGGTGGCGGTGCAGAAAGAGCCATGTTACACTTAGCCGCAGGTATGGCTAAACGGGGAATTAAAACTGATTTAATCCTTGCTAAAGCAGAGGGTGAATATTTAGAAAAAGTTCCTCCTGAAGTGCGATTAATTAACTTGAATTCCCGCAGTCCCGTAATCTTGTGGAAAACCGTAAATTTGCGGCATTACTTACAACAAGAACAACCTACATTTTTACTTTCAGCTTTAGATATTCTCAGCGCCGCTACTTGGGCAAAACGTCTTTCTGGCACACCGACAAAAATAATTATGTGCGTGCAAACGAATCTTTCTCAACAATTCAAAAATGACTCTGGAATTATGAGCAAAGTTAGACCATTGTTAGTCAAACAATGGTATCCTTTAGCTGATGGTACGATCGCCGCTTCACAAGGAGTCGCTGAAGATGTTTCGCAAATTTCAGGAATACCTGTAAAAAACATCGATGTAATTTACAATCCTGTGGTGATGCCAGAATTATTTGATAAGGCAAAAGAACCGATCGATCATCCTTGGTTTGCATCAGGAGAACTGCCAGTAATTTTAGGCGTAGGTCGCTTAGTACCACAAAAAGATTTTCCTACTTTAATTAAAGCTTTTGCTATTGTTAGAGAGCAAATTCCTGCTAAGTTAATGATTTTGGGTGAGGGAGAAAAGCGCCCTCAATTAGAAGCTTTGGTGCGAGAATTAGGGTTGGAAAATGATGTGAATATGCCTGGTTTTAAAGAAAATCCCTATACTTATATGGCACAAGCAAAGCTGTTTGTACTTTCTTCTGCTTGGGAAGGTTTTGGTAATGTGGTAGCGGAAGCAATGGCGGTTGGTACTCCTGTTGTTTCTACTAATTGTCCTAGTGGTCCAGCAGAGATTTTGGCAAATGGAAAGTATGGTAATTTGGTTTCAGTGGGAGATGTTAAGGGTTTGGCAAATGCTATTTTGGAGACGTTGAAAACCCCAACTAATTCACAGTTATTGCAGGAAAGGGCATTAGATTTTACTGTGGATAATGTGGTGGATCAATATCTAAAGGTTTTAGGCGTTGAGTCTGAGAAAAGTTACCAGTTTTCGGGTAATTTGTTGTAATTTTTTTTGAACCGCGAAGGACGCAAAGAACGCGAAGGAAGAGAAGAATAGAGAATATTGTAGGACAGGCATCTTGCCTGTCATTATCAATCTAAAATCCCGAAACTATGCGAATTTTACATCTTTTAAATCACGTTCAAGAAATTGGCAATGGTATTGTTAATGTGGCGATCGATCTAGCCTGTCTCCAAGCTCAAGCAGGTCATCAAATTGCTGTTGCTTCTGTGGGGGGCGAATTTGAAGTTTTGTTGGCAAAATATGGGGTAAAGCATTATGTTTTAAATCAGGCAAGAAATCCAGTTAATTTAATTAAGGCTTCTCGATATTATCGGAAAATTGTGCGGGAATTTCAGCCGGATATTGTCCATACTCATAACATGACTGGAGTTGTATTAGCAAAATTATTAAAACCGGGGTTTAATTATGCTTTAATCTCCACAGTGCATAATGAATTTCAACGCAGTGCGGTATTAATGGGTTTAGCCGATCGCGTAATTGCCATTAGTAATGCTGTAGCTAATTCAATGGTGCGCCGAGGTATCCCTAAAAGTAAAATTTCTGTAGTTTACAATGGCACTTTGGGTAGTCCTCGAACTCGGAATATTTCTGAGTATCAACCATTAACTTTATCACGTCCGGCGATCGCCACCGTAGCCGGAATGTATCATCGCAAAGGAATAGCTGAACTCATCGATGCTTTTAATAAAATTGCTGCTAACTTTCCCGAATTACATTTATATTTAATCGGAAATGGCCCCGATAAAGTAACATTTGAAACCCAGGCGCAAAACACAGCTTTTAGTAACCGAATTCATTTTGAAGGATTTAAGCCAGAACCGCAAAAATATCTTCTATCTTGCGATATATTTGTATTGGCTTCCCATCAAGAACCTTTTGGTTTAGTAATTTCAGAAGCGCGAGAAGCTGGCTGTGCCATTGTAGCGACAAATGTTGATGGGATACCAGAAGCATTGGATAATGGAACAGCTGGAATTTTAGTTCCTCCTCAAGATAGTTGCGCTTTAGCAACTGCTTTATTTAACTTGTTGAATTCGCCTGAAATCCTCGATAAATGGCGAAAGCAAGCGCAAACAAATTTAGAATGGTTAAATGTTTCACGAGTTAACAGAGAAACTTTGGCAGTTTATGAGGAAGCGATCGTTAACTTCAAATAAACTTTATAAATCCGCAACTTTGATGAAGTTTGCGTGAAACATTTGGACAAATCCTTGAATTAACTTTTGGCAACACTACAATTTGCTTAGTAGGAAGTTATTTCAGGATAAACTATCGTGAACTTAATAATAATCGCTTCAATAATTATTTATCTCCTCATCAGCTTATATTTTGCCAAAAACTGGATAAAATTTTGTAACTCTTCCTCATCACCAACTCCAGAAAACTCTTTTTTATCCTTGATTATATTACTAATAATCACAATTTCTTGGCCTTTAGTTGTGCCTTTATACCTGATTACTTCCTTAAGTTCTTTTGTTATCAAACGAACATTGTCAGCCAAACCTAAAAATACTTTCTTTGACCAATCAGTTCCCGCAGTTCCCCTCACAAATACCACTGTTTATCAAAGCGAAAAAGTTTAAACTTTAAATCTCCTGTTTTCCAACTTCTTCATAAATTTAGGTGGGCATAAAACCTGCCTATTTTTTTTATTTTAAATTAAAAAGAATGCAACCAATCGGAGAGTCCCCTAATATCATTTCCGGTCAATCAACCATAATGTAGAGACGTTATATATAACGTCTCTACAGTGTTTTGCGTCCTCTGGTTCCCCCCTTTGCAAGGGGGGTTAGGGGGGATCAAATATATTGAGAAATATCCTCTTTACATTCATCAGCTAAATAAGAAAGCGCCCGAAAACGCAAACCTACTAACTGTTCATACAAAGGATTAAGCTTACACATTGGCGGAATATGTACAACTTTATGCCCAAACAAAACGATATCTCGTTCAAAAGGACATTGAGGCGGAATCATTTTACACAAAAATCTCGCCATATAAGGGCTATCAACTTCCATATCATCTAGAAATTTCCGTACAGGCGTTAACACATCCTTTGGCGGAGTAAAAACGGTTTTTCCCTTTCCAGAAAGCTGCGACTTTTCTACTTCTAAAGTTTCTGGACTTAGTAAAGCCCTTAACGCTTCTAAAACCTCCAACTTCTGACCTAATAAAGCAGTACAAAACTCTCGTAATACTTTATCTTCTGATTCCGAATAAGTACCATTAGCTAAAGCAACAATTACTGCGGTTCTGACAAAGTTTTCAATTAAAGATTTATTTCCCTGTAAAGCAGCGGCTAACTCTGTAGCAGAAATTGGGTGGAGAGAACCAAGATTTGTATCGGGATAAATGTTATCTTGCAGTAAATTTTCGATAACCTCTTTTTCTTCTTCATTATATTCGCCATCTGCCCAAGCCACAGTGAGAAAACCGCGCAAACAAGCACTAAATTGTTGATTCATTACTCGAACTCTTCCTGCTAAAACCCGAATAATATTTACCCCAATTTCGGGGTTTTCTCTAATTATTTGATAAATTTGTTCTTGAGTTAACACCAAACATTTACAAGCCGACAAAGTTGTTACTGAAACCGAATGAGGTTGGGGATCAAATATAGACATTTCCCCAAAATACGCCCCCGTTTCTAACTGAGCTAATTGCAAACCTCCTAAATGGACTTGTACAGCACCGGAAATTAAAATATAAAGAAAAGAACCAGTACCCCCTTGTTTAAAAATGGTATAACCTGCGGGAAACTCGACTTCTGAAAAGTTATTAGTTAGTCTTGATAAAACCTCTTCACGTTCAATATCCCGAAACATGGGAATATTTTGTAAAAGTTGCAGGTTAGTTTCACTGAGCATCATAAGCAATTCCCCATTTTCAATTTCTAATGTAAAACAGTTTGATTTATACTTAGGTTTGTTTTTTCAATTGTAAATAAAACAGTTCTTCCGAAGCGCCAAAAAGACGATTAAACTTGCGAACTCTTTGAGCAAGAACGCGAATAATATTCAGGGCAATATTAGGACTTTTCTTAATTGCTTGATAGACTTGTTGCCCAGTTAAAACTAAACATTTAGACTCTTCTACAGCAGTAGCAGAAGCAGCACGGGGACGAGATTCAAATAAAGCCATTTCGCCAAAATAGCTACCAGGTTCTAAATAAGCGAGAGTGAAATCATCCAAATGCACTTTGACCTTACCAGAAACCAAAATATAAAGCAATTGACCTTCATCACCCTTAGCAAAAATTGTGTGATTAGCAGGAAACACCACCTCTTCTAAACTTTTAGCGAGTTCTGGTAAAAAATCATTCTGTTCAATTTCTTGAAAAATAGTAACTTCCTGAAGGAAGCGCAAACGAGTTTCTAAACTTGTCATTGGTTATTTGTCCTTAGTCATTTGACAATTGTAGTGAGAGATTTAGCAAAAATCAAAATTATTTATCTTCTCATCTGCGTTCTAAAAACCAACTTTTGCCACACACCGAAAGCCTACCCGAACATCTGTGTTCATCTGTGTTTATCTGCGGACATCTGTGGTTAAAAAACAAGCTTGGGAACACCACAATAAGCCATTAGCCATCAATCAAAAGTCAATTTACCAATGACCAATGACTAATAACTATTGTACTAATTAACAGCGAGTTCAGGTTCCATTAAAGCGCCTTGCATTTTGCTTAACCAATCGATCAAGCTTTGTAATTGCTTATCAGCACTGACCACACCTAAGCCTCTAATAGTTATTTTACCTGGAGTAAAGACAAATCGCGATCGCAAATTTTCCGGCAAATTCTCCGCCAAAATATTCCAAGCTGGTTCCTCCATTTTAGTTTCCAAGATAACGTGCTGCTTACCATCAGGTTTAATCCGAGAGAAACCTAGCTTCCGAGCAACTTGTTTCAGTTCCATTACCTTTAATAATTGTCTTGCAGCTGGAGGAATAGCGCCATAACGATCGCTCCATTCCGCCACAATTTGTTCTAATTCTTCTTTCGATTTAGCAGCAGCGACCGATCGATAAGCACTCATCTTTTGATCGATATCAGTAACATAATCAGAGGGAATAAACGCCGTCAAAGATAGATCGATTTGAGTATCATCAACTTGAGGAATTTCTTGACCGCGAATTTCTTGAATCGCCTCTTGTAACATTTCTGTATAGAGGTCAAAACCGATCGCATTCATTTGTCCCGACTGTTCCGCACCCAACAAATTACCCACGCCACGAATTTCCATATCGCGCATTGCTAATTGATAACCGGAACCTAATTGAGTAAACTCTTGAATAGCTCTTAAACGTTGACGCGCAGCTTCCGAAAGTTGACTTTTTCGCGGATAAAATAACCAAGCGTGAGCTTGAATTCCGGCGCGACCAACTCTTCCTCGCAACTGATAAAGTTGAGCTAAACCGAATTTTTGTGCATCTTCAATCAGGATAGTATTAACGCGAGGAATGTCTAAACCAGACTCAATAATTGTGGTACAAACTAAGATATCTGCTTCGCCATTGCTGAAGGTTAACATTGTGGATTCTAACTCAGATTCATCGAGTTGACCATGAGCGATCGCAATTCGCGCACCCGGAATCATTTCCCGCAATTTTGTTGCTGTTTCTTCAATTCCTTCTACTCTGGGAACAACATAAAATATCTGTCCACCGCGATCGAGTTCTTGACGAATTGCAGTTCTTACCGCTTCAGGATCGAAAGGTGCGAGATGTGTTTTAATTGGACGACGGGAAGGCGGAGGAGTTGTAATTAAACTCATTTCTCTAATTCCCGAAAGCGACATATATAAAGTTCTGGGAATTGGAGTAGCGGTCAAAGTTAACACATCAACTTGAGTTTTTAAAGTCTTAATTTTCTCCTTTTGGTTAACGCCAAACCTTTGTTCTTCATCTACCACTAATAAACCCAAATCTCGGTAATTAACATTTTTACCTAACAGTTGTTGAGTTCCCACAACTATATCTAATTCACCCGTAGAAAGACGGCGAAGAATATCGCGTTTTTCCTCTTCGCTGCGGAAACGATTCAACAAACCGACATTAATTGGGTAAGGTGCAAAACGCTCTTTTAAAGTGTGATAATGTTGCTGAGTTAAAACCGTTGTTGGGGCTAAAACTGCGACTTGTTTCCCCGCAGTCACGGCTTTAAAAATTGCGCGAATTGCGACTTCAGTTTTCCCAAAACCCACATCTCCACAAACCAAACGATCCATTGGTCTAAGAGATTCCATATCGCGTTTTACATCTTGGGTTGCTTTTAGTTGATCCGGTGTAGGTTGGTAAGGGAAAGAATCTTCCATTTCTTCTTGCCAAGGACTATCGATCGGATAGGAAAACCCTTGCTGTTGAGCGCGTTGAGCATATAATTTTAGTAAATCAACCGCCAGTTTCTTAATTGCTTTCCGAACTTTTGACTTGGTATTTTCCCAAGCTTTCCCGGTCATTTTATTTAATTCTGGCGGCTTATCTGTGGTACTGCGAAATCTGGACAAACCACTTAGTTGATCTGCCGGAACTCTCAGCAAACCGTCAGCATATTGCACCACTAAATATTCGCGAGTTTCATTATTAATAGTTAACTTTTCCAACCGGAGAAACTTGCCAATCCCGTGACTTTTATTAACTACATAATCACCCGCTTGTAACTTATTCGGATCGACTTGTTTAGAAGCTGCGCGTCGCCGCTTGCGAATATAACTTGGGGTAGCTAAAGAATGCTGACCGTAAAATTCCCGATCGGTAACAACAACTAACCGGAAAGTTGGCAAAATAAACCCTTCCAACTCCGCCAAACCGGAATATTTCACCGCCACAGGCGTATGCTGAATTTGTAATTTATCGATCGCTTGAAAATCGCGAGGATTCGGAACAAATTGCGCCGGACAATCATGTTCTTGCAGTAAAGCAACCGATCGCGAAGGTTGCGCCGAAACAATCCAAATCCCAAACTTTCGTTCTCTTTCTTGCCTTAAAGTTTCCGCCAACTTAGCAAACTGATGAGGAGTCGCTGGAACCGGACGACTAGCCAAATTTAACGAAGAATCTTCCGCAATTTCCGACAAATCTACCCGATGAAACCGCGAATTATTCCCCAAACAATCATCAAAAGAACAATGCAACTTAGGAATATTAGATCCCTCCCCATTCCCAGCATTCCATTGTTCCTGAGCCATATTAAACCAAACAACATTGTGCGCCTCACATTGTTCTGGTTCATCAACAGCAATCAAAGTATTACTCGTCAAATAATTCAACAAACTAGCAGGTTCCGAAAAAGCCGAACCCAACAACCGCCAAACCTCTCTTCTCTCTTCTCCTTCTTCTTCTTCCTCCTCTGCGTCCTCTGCGTCTCTGCGGTTCAAATCCCCCAAAACTCCCCGGTAAATCGCCGTAAAATCCGTCGGAGTCAACAACAAACGCTCAATTTTATCCAAAGATCGCTGAGTAGACGGGTCAAACTCGCGAATCTTCTCCAAATCATCGCCAAACCACTCCAACCTTACAGGTAACTCAGCCGAAACCGGGAAAACATCAATAATATCCCCCCGACGACTCCATTGACCCTCAGTTTCCACCAAAGAAACCCGTTCATAACCCAAAAGCGCCAACTTCCGGGAAAAATCAGCCAAATCTGCCGTTTCTCCCAACTTCAAAGTCAGACAATACTCCTGAAAAACGTTTGGTGGTGGTAAATGAGGCTGAAGCGATCGCTCAGTCGCCACGATCGCCATTTTACCCGAAGAAGCTTGACCAATCAGATCCGACAAAACCTGCATTTGTCCCCAAGTCATTTCCGACTCTGGCGCATAAGGTTCGTAGGGTGACGCTTCCGAAGTCGGGTAAAAATGCACCGTTTGCCAACCCATCGCTTCCAACTGCGCCGACCACCGTCCCGCTTCTTCCAGAGTCGCGGTGACGACGAACAGGTTTTTTTCAGCAGTTTGCGCGATCGCAGAAGCGACCAAACCCTTGGGAAGACGGGGAACACCACTCAACCGGAGATGCTGCTGACGGTTGAGTTTGGTCAGGATTTCGTTAGTGAGTGGCGATCGGCCTAAAGCACGGATAATCGAAGAAAAGGTCATTGGATTTTAGATTTTGGATTTGGGATTTTTGATTGGAGAGTTTGCTCTACGTCTACAAAGATCATTTTAAATAAGGACATCCCCAGGTTTTCAGTTCCGGGAAGTAGATTATCGTCTCATAGGATTTAGCATTTAATTAGTTTTTGCTTGATATTCCATCCATGTCTCTAACTACCGATTTTCTGATTATCTTACTGCTGATTGTATCTAACGGCTTTCTAGTGATGTCGGAGATGGCGATCGTCTCTTCGCGCAAGATCCGCTTGCAACAGATGGCTACCCAAGATCGTAAGGCTCAACTCGCTTTATCCTTGGCGAATGCGCCGAATCGATTTCTTCCCACGGTGCAAATTGGCATTACTTTGTTGAGTATTATTTCTGGTGCTTTTGGGGAAACCACGATTTCGCGGTATCTCAGACCAATTTTAGCCAATATTCCCTTTCTCAGAACTTCCGGGGAGGCGATCGCTTCCGTACTTGCCATTTTAATTATTACTTATTTAACTTTAATTATCGGTGAATTAGTGCCCAAGCGCATGGCGTTAAATAGTCCCGAATCCATTGCAGCAATTGTTGCCATGCCGATGCGATTTTTGTCAATCATTGCTGCACCTTTAGTCTATTTTTTGGGGACTTCCACTCAGTTAGTCATCCGAATTTTGGGAATTACACCTTCAACAGAACCGGAAGTAACTGAAGAAGAAATTAAAGTTTTAATCGAACAAGGTACGGAAGCGGGAACTTTTGAAGAAGCCGAACAAGACATGGTAGAAAGGGTGTTTCGCTTAGGCGATCGACCAGTCAGTGCCTTAATGACACCCAGACCGGAAATTGTTTGGTTAAATATTGAAGATTCCGCCGAAGTGACTCGGCAAAAACTTGTTAGTAGCCAACATTCTCGCTTTCCGGTTTGTCAACGAGAGTTAGATAATGTCCTTGGTGTATTACAAGTCAACGATATTCTCTCTCGCTGTTTAAACTCCGAACCGTTAGATTTAACTGCATCTTTGCGCCGACCTTTGTTTGTTCCCGAAAGTACCAGAGGTTTAAAAGTTTTGGAAATGTTTAAACAGACGGGAACTCATATTGTATTTGTCGTGGATGAATATGCGGTAATTCAAGGTTTAGTTACTCTCAATGATATTTTAGTAGAAATTGTCGGCGATATTCCTTCAGTTTATCATACTGATGAACCCTTAGTCGTGCAACGGGATGATGGTTCTTGGTTAATTGATGGAATGTTGTCTGTAGATGAGTTTTTAGAGATGTTTGAAATTGAAGAATTGACTCCTCAAGAAAGAGGCAGTTACAACACAATGGGTGGTTTAATTATGTCCCATTTAGGTCGAATCCCCACCGCTACCGATAAATTTGATTGGAAAGGTTTTTGTTTTGAAGTAGTAGACATGGATGGCAACCGAGTTGATAAAATTTTGGTCGTACCGAGCGACAATAAAGATAGTCAAGAATCAACTAATCCGCTGTTAGAATAAACTTAAGTTTTAACGGCTAATCAAGGAGTAATCGTTTTGCAACCAACAAAAGCGCCAGATACTAGCTTAATAATTTTTAGCCAAAGGTTCTGGCACTTTTTGCAACGGGAAAAACTCGATCGCTTAATTTTAGCTATAGGAATTATCCTGGGATTTAGTTCGATCGGTTTATCATTATTAGAACCTGATTTATCAGTTCTAGATGCTTTGTGGTGGAATATTGTTACTTTAACCACTGTTGGTTATGGTGATATTACACCCGTCACATTTTGGGGTCGAGTAATTGCGATCGTCAATATGTTTTTTAGTATTGTTATCTTGGCTACCGTCAGTGCTACTATTGCTAGCATTTTAGTAGATAGAAAAATCAAAGAAGATCGAGGTATGACTAGTTTTCAGGTAAAAAACCACATCATCTTATGCGAATGGAATTATCGCGCCAAATTAATTTTAAATGGTTTGCGCTTTGACGGTAAAACTAAAACCACACCCATAGTTTTAATCGCCAATATTGACAGTAAGCCAGTAGATGATAAATATTTATTTTTTATTCAAGGTCAAGTATCTGACGAAACCTTAAATCGTGCTAATTTAGCTGAGGCAAAAACTGTCATAATTTTAGGCGATGACAGTTTAGATAATTTGGCTCGTGATGCAAAAGTTATTCTCTCCACTTTAACTGTAGAAAGTATTAATCGTAGTGCTTATACCATTGTAGAATTAGTAGATCCAGGTTATATTTCTACCTGTAAAAGAGCTAACGCAGATGAAATAATTGTCAGCAGCGAGTTAAGTAGTATGTTGATTTACCAAGCTACGATTAATCACGGTATTACTAACGTAGTTTCTGATATCTTCAGTTCTCAAGATGGTAATCAAATTTATAAAATTCCTTTGCCTAAAGAGCAAATTGGTTTGACATTTTTGGAAGTTTTTATCTATATGAAACAACACCATCAAAGTACTGTGATTGCTGTGCAAAAGGACGAAGATGGAGAGGTAATTTCTAACCCTCCAACTCATTATATATTGTCAGAATATGACTATTTAATTGTCATTGCTCCGAATTAAAATTAATATCAGGTACGTAGTTGTGCTTCAGCACTAAATAAAGGCGCTGAAGCGCAACTACGTACCTATTTCTAAAATTGTCTTGACCAGTCTTTGGGCCAACGTTCTACAATTACTTTTGTTTGGGTAAAAAATTCTACTGCGTCTCTTCCTTGTCCGTGTAAGTCACCGAAGAAACTGGCTTTCCAACCACTAAAAGGAAAGTATGCCATTGGCGCAGCTACGCCGATGTTAATACCAATATTACCAGCTTCGGCTTGATAGCGAAATTTGCGGGCAGCAGCACCATTTGTGGTGAATAAACAAGCCATGTTTCCCCATTCGCCGCTGTTGACAAAGGCGATCGCTTCCTCAATACTATCTAAGTGAATTAAACCTAACACTGGGCCGAAAATTTCTGTATGAGCAATTTCTCCAGTTGGGTTAATATTTTGCAGAATTGTTGGTTTAATAAAGTTGCCTTTTTCATAACCGGAAATTTGTGGGTTTCTCCCATCTACTAATAATTTTCCCCCTTCATCAATTCCCACTTGAATTAAGTTTTCAATTCTTTGTTTACTTTCAGGAGAAATCACTGGCCCCATTTCCACATTCGGATCTAAACCATATCCTACTTTACGGTTAGATGCGGTGTTTGCGATCGCCTCTGTAAAACTATCTTTTGCTTCTCCCACTGTCACCGCCAAAGATGCCGCCAAACAACGTTGTCCCGCACAACCAAAAGCACTATCAGCCGCAATTTTTACGGTTGTTTCTATATCTGCATCTGGTAAAACGATAATTGGATTTTTCGCGCCTCCTTGACATTGCACGCGCTTCCCATTAGCAGCGGCGCGACTATAAATATATTTAGCAACTGGTGTAGAACCAACAAAACTAATTGCCCGAATTGTGGGATGATCTAAAATCGCATCAACCGCTTCTTTCGCACCGTTAACTAAATTTATTACTCCTTTTGGTAGTTGCGTTTGTTCTAACAATTGGAAAATTTTTTCCATTGTCAAAGGTACTTTTTCCGAAGGTTTAACAATTACCGTATTTCCGCAAGCAATGGAGTATGGTAAAAACCAAAAAGGAATCATTCCCGGAAAGTTAAAAGGACAAATTATCGCGGTAACTCCTAGAGGTTGACGAATCATAAATTCATCGATTCCCCGTGCCACATCTTCTAAGTTGTATCCCTGCATTAAAATAGGAATACCACAGGCGACTTCCACATTTTCGATCGCCCTTCGCAATTCACCTTTAGATTCGGTTAAAGTTTTACCACACTCAACTGTTATGGTTTCTGCTAAATCGGAAAAATTATCTTCTAAGAGATTTTTTAATTTAAATAAATATTGCACTCGTTCAGTTGGCGGAGTCTGTCGCCAAACTTTTCCGGCTGTTACTGCTGCGGTAACTGCTGCGTTTACCTCAATTGCAGGTGACAATGGTACGCTACCTAATACTTCTGCGGTAGCGGGGTTAACTACTTGTAAGTAGTTGTTGCTGCTCGATGTTTGCCATTCCCCATTAATATAGTTTTTGAGAGGCTGATTTACTGTCACGGTTAACCTTCGATGATACTGCCCAAATTATACTTATTTATTTACCGCTTTTGGTAGCTATTAAATAATATTCAATATAGCAGCTTCTACCCAAAAATTGTGTTAAAAAGTAATTATTGGTTTAATTTTATCTAGCAATAATATTTAGTGATTTGTTTTTGCTGAAAATGGATATTACAGAATTTGTTCCCCCGGAATTCGTTGATTTAACAAATTGCGATCGCGAAGCGATCCACATTCCTGGTCTAATCCAGCCTCATGGTATTTTGTTAACTCTTCAAGAACCAGATTTAATTATTCTCCAAGCTAGTCAAAATACAGCAGAATTTTTAGGAATTCCGGCAGCATCATTAATTAATCATAGTTTAGCTCAGTTCCTCAACCCAACCCAACTTAATCTACTAAAAGAATGCCTAAATACTGAAAATATAGAAATATATAATCCCCTGAATATTTCCTTGAGAATTTCTGATTCCACCAAAGACTTTGAATGTATAATTCATCGCCACGATGGAGTCTTAATTTTAGAGATGGAGAGAGCTTTAGTTAAAGATCAATTTTCTGCCCTCAGCTTTTATCATTTAGCTAAAGCAGCAATTATGAATATTAAAAGAGCCAGTAATTTTCCAGAAATGGCTGAATTATTAGCTCAAGAAGTTAGACAAATTACTGGGTACGATCGAGTAATGATTTACCAATTCGAGCCAGATGAAAGTGGTATAGTCATTGCGGAAAATAAACGAGAGGATTTAGAACCTTTCTTAGGTTTACATTATCCTGCCTCGGATATTCCCAAACAAGCCCGACAATTATACTATCAAAATTGGCTCCGATTAATCACCGATATAAACTATCAACCAGTACCAATTATTCCCCGAAATAATCCGCTGACAAATGCTCCCTTAGATTTAAGTTTCTCAGTATTGCGAAGCGTTTCGCCCATTCATATAGAATATCTGCAAAATATGGGAGTTGGAGCATCTTTATGTACTTCGTTAATTACGGACAAAAAACTTTGGGGATTAATAGTATGTCATCATTATTCGCCTCGCTACGTAAACTATGAAATTCGCAAAGTCTGTGAATTGCTGGGGCAAGTAATGTCCCTAGAAATCGTTAACAAACAGCAACAAGAATTTGAAAAATATACTGAAAAAATCAAGCTAATTCAAGAAGACCTAAAAAAAATATTGTTAGATAACAATGTCAATAATCAGATTTTCAACGAAAAGGGAAATAGCTTATTAGAACTAGTCAATGCTGATGGTGCGATTATTTACTTTGGGGATAATATAACTTTAATTGGCAAAACTCCAATCAAAGAAGACATCCAAAAATTAGTTAACTGGTTACAGAATTACAACCAACAAGAAATATTTCACATAAATTGCCTTTCCCAAGTTTATCCCCCAGCAAATAAAATCAAAGAATTAGCCAGTGGTTTACTCGCAATTTCTATCTTTGTCGATCGCATTTATTATCAAATAATTTGGTTAAGACCAGAAGTAATTCAAACAGTAAACTGGGCAGGAGATCCCAATAAACCTGTGAGAGTTGAAGATAATGGGATGATTAATCTTTCGCCCCGTCGTTCCTTTGAAATGTGGAAAGAGACAGTTAGAGAAAAATGTTTGCCGTGGAAACAAATCGAAATTGATGCTGCTGCCGAGTTACGAAATGCTTTAATGTTTGCTGTGTTAAAATTTTACCAATCAGCACTACAACAAGCAGCAGTTGAAGCCGAAGCAGCTAATCGTGCCAAAAGCCAATTTTTAGCGAAAATGAGTCACGAATTGCGAACTCCTCTGAATGCAATTTTAGGTTTTACCCAAGTGTTAGCCCAGCATTCTTTAAATCAAGAACAGCAAGAATATTTAGGAATTATTGGTCGGAGTGGCGAACATTTACTATCGCTAATTAATGATGTTTTAGAAGTTTCTAAAATTGAAGCGGGTTTGGTAACTTTTAATGAAAATTATTTTGATTTATCCCGTTTGTTAGATGGTTTGGAAGAAATGTTACAACTAAAGGCAAAATCAAAAAAATTGCACTTATTATTTCACCGGGAACCTGACTTGCCTCAATATGTGAAAACTGATGAAAGTAAATTGCGACAGGTATTGATTAATTTACTAGCCAATGCAATTAAATTTACCCAAGAAGGTACTGTACAATTGCGCGTAAAAATGATTGAAGATTCGCGTCAGTTTGACGCAGAAAGCTCAACAATTAAATGTCAAATTTTGTTTGAAGTAGAAGATAGCGGCCCAGGAATTAATGCAGAAGAAGTTAACCATTTGTTTGAGCCATTTTTTCAAAGTGAAACTGGCAGAAAATCAATGGAAGGAACGGGTTTAGGTTTACCTATTAGCCGCCAATTTGTGCAATTACTGGGAGGAGATATTAGTATTAATAGTCAATTAGGTAAAGGTACTACAGTCACATTTGATATTACTGTTAAAATTGGAATTACTAGCGATCGCCAACCAGAAACTCACCTCAATAAAGTCATTGCTTTAGCGCCAGAACAGCCAAATTATCGCATCTTAGTTGTAGAAGATAATCAGGAAAATCGTCAACTTTTAGATAAAGTATTAACCTCGGTTGGCTTTGAAGTCCGTGATGCAACTAACGGTAAAAAGGCGATCGATTTACTTACAACTTGGCAACCACATTTAATTTGGATGGATATGCGAATGCCGGGAATGGATGGATTAGAGGCAACCAAAAAAATTAGAGAGATTTGCCAAGAATCACAAAACTATACTCCCATAATTATTGCTTTGACTGCTAGTGCTTTTACTGAAGAGCGTGATCGAATTTTAAAAGCTGGTTGTGATGATTTCCTCAGTAAACCTTTCCGCATCCCCGAAATTTTTGCCAAAATGAGCAATCATTTAGGAGTCAAATATTTATATGAAGAACCAACCCCCAGTCAACAAACCCAAACAAGCAAAACTTCTTTAGATAGCGGGAAAAAATTAACAGCGGCTGACTTATCCATCATGTCTGCTGAATGGTTAGCACAACTAAATCACGCCGCTATTTGTGCCGATGACGAACAAATTTTGGAATTGATTGCAGAAATTCCCACCGAAAAAGTAGAATTAGCCGAAAAATTAACCCATTTGGTAAATAACTTTCAATTTGAAGAGATTACCGAATTAACCTGCCAATAACTTTTTCTCATCCCCAAATTGGGGAAATAATTAAAAGCTGTCTTTTCATCCTAGCTATCACTTTCACTGCTTTCTGTTGCAGCTTGCAAATATCTTTCAAAACCCATTCTTTGTTCGGCATTCCGCAGAAAGTAACCGCTCATCATTGCAGAAGCTAACAAGCGTCCCAAGTTTTCCTTGGAAGTAGTAATCATCACGCCGAAATGTTCCGGTGGTAAAGTTCCCAACATTCCTGTTAAGTTAGCTTCCATTACCTTCGCTGCTTCCGAAGAAGGTTTGGAAAGTTCAGTGATGATCTCTGGTTGCAGAGATTTTACATATTGCCAAAGCAAGTTGTTACCTTCAGAGTTGTCGAAGAATTCGGGGTTTTTGTGTGACACCTCGTTCATAAGTAGCATCCTGTCCGTTAATGTTTCGTAATCTAAATCTAACAAAGTACAAAACCTCCTTTCCAGTGAGTACAACCGAACCATTAGTACGGCTTCTTCTACTATCTAAGATGCTGAGAACTCTTGCTGTGACTGGCTTAGACAGACATCATAATTAAATTGCTTCTTGATTAGGAACTTTCTTCTTTAACCGCTGATTTGCTGAGTTGAGCAAAATATATCCCGGCTAAAACTACAGCAAAAGCAATCCAACTAGAAATACTTAATCGTTCCGAAAAGATCACCCAAGCTTGCAGAGAAGTGATTACTGGATCTAGAAGAAAGGCGATCGCAATAAATCCCGAAGACAACATATTTTGGCTATAAACAATTAACCCCTGACCAATAACTTGACAAACTAATGCTAAACCAATAACAAATAACCATCCTTGCCAAGAATCAGGAAAAAGTCGATCGCCAGTTAACCAAAGAATCGGTAAAGTTGCTAAAGTGGCGATCGCTGAACCCCAAAATAAAATTTTACTAGCAGTAAATTTAGTTCTCAGTTTTTCCACAATCAGCAAATATCCAGCTACTAAAATTGCCGAAATTACCGCTGCTAAATCTCCTTGAACTTTTCCAGTAGCAACTTGTAAATCCTCTAATTCAATTACAAAAACTCCACTTAAAGCGATCGCCATTCCCAAAATAAACTTGTTATCAAAATGCTTACCAAATAACAACCAAGCTAGCAAACAAGTAAAAAGTGGAGTCAGATTATGTAATACTGTTGATATTGCTACACTGGTTTGAGTAATTGACCAAGCCCAAAATAATTGAGCCGCTGCAAAACAAATCCCATATCCCAGAAATAACCAGATATATTTAGTAAAACTCTCGCTATTTTTGGCGGACTGTTCTTCTACTCGATCTGATGAACATCGACGGCGAATCGTTTGGATTCCATTGACTAATCCCAAGCTAGCAGTACTGATCCATAAACGATTAAATATGGTCGCATAAGGACTCAGTTCCGATTCGCTTAACTTAATAAAAATGGCAGCAAAGGATATGCCAACTATCCCAATAAATAAGGAGACAAGGGCTAACCAATTGGGGAAGGTTTGTGTGGTTTCAGCCTGTTGTCTCGCTAGTTCTAGTCTGATGGCTTTACTTGTCATTCTATTGATTCAATTTAGTAAACTTAGACGCAACAATTTGAACGATCGCTTCTGCAAATCACCTTTCGATGCGATCGCAAATTTCATGTTTCCCGCTTCAACTTTCAGGAGTCTGCTCCCTAACGGAAACCATAAGTATTATAAACAACAAATCTTTACTAAAAATTATAGTAACATTAATACTTACCTTTCTTACCTTTCCTACTTTTCCTACCTTTCTTACCTACCGCAGAAATTACCCTAACCCACCAATTTAAATAGGTAAAAGTTTATTCTTCCTTTTCTGCATAAATATTAGGTTGAATTATAGCTTTCAGAAACATTGATTGATGATTTTCAAACATATAATATTGAAAATTATTTCTCCCGTTTTTCTTAGCCTCGTACAAAGCGGAATCAGCATTTTTCAGTAAAGTATCCACATCTTCTCCATCTTCAGGATAAATAGCAATACCCACACTAGTACTAGTATTAATCTCTTGGTTTTCTAAATAAAAAGGTAACTTAAGCGCATCAATAATTCTTTGAGCCACCTTACCCGCATCATCTGCATGATTAATTTGACTCAGTAATATAGTAAACTCATCACCTCCCCAACGAGCTACCATATCTCCTTCGCGCAGACAACTTTTTAACCTTTCCGCAACATCTTGTAATAAGCGATCGCCCACAGCATGACCCAGAGTATCATTAATGATCTTAAAGCGGTCTAAATCAAGAAACATTACCGCAAATTTGTGCTGATGACTCGGAGCATTTTGCAAGGAAATAATCAGATTTTCATTAAACAAAGCCCGGTTTGGTAAAGTAGTCAACAAATCATGAAAAGCTTGATATTGAATCGTCGCCTCGGCTCTTTTACGTTCAGTAATATCTACCACAGTCCCTTCATAACCGATTAACTTTCCTTCACTATTGTATAAACCAGAAGCATTTTCCGAAATCCAAATTATACTGCGATCTTTGCGATAAACCTGTGACTCAAAACCCCAAATTGCCCCTTGTTCTTGAATTAAAAGCATGAACTCAGTCCGCCGATTAGGATCGACATAAAGTTGATGTTTAATATCAGTAAAATCTAACAACAACTCTTCTAAAGAATCATAACCATAAATCCGAGCCAACATCTGATTAGCAATTAAATATCTGCCATCCACAGAAGTTTGAAAAATCCCCTCCACCGCATTTTCAAAAATACTGCGATATTTACTTTCCGCCCTTCGTAATGCTTCTTCCGCCTGTTTGCGTTCCGTAATATCAATAATAATTCCTTCTAAACCGATCGCTTTACCTTGACTATCAAAAACTCCCCTACCCTTTTCCCATACCCACCTTTCTTCATCTAACTTAGTACAAATCCGATATTCGACTTGGTAGCCTTGCTTTTTAGCAATAGCCAAATCAAGAGCAATTAAAACTTTTGGTAAATCTGCTGGATGGATAATTTCGTAATAAAATCTGCCTTTTGCCAACAGTTCTTCAGTTTTATAACCAGTTAATTCCCAAGTATCTTTCCCAAAACATCTCTTTGACCAATCATGGTTATTACCAGCATAAAAAGTAATACCTGGTAATAAATCAATTGCTGTAGCTAGCTTTTGTTGATTTTTTGCTAATTCGGCTTCAGCTTGTTTTTGAGCAGTAATATTTTCCCAAATCCCAATCCAATACCTTCTCCCCGAAATGGTTAAATCAGAAAAGCGTGTATTAGTAATTAATTC
The DNA here is from genome assembly GCF_041929135.1 of Floridaenema fluviatile BLCC-F154. NCBI lineage: Bacteria > Bacillati > Cyanobacteriota > Cyanophyceae > Aerosakkonematales > Aerosakkonemataceae > Floridanema > Floridanema fluviatile. The sequence continues at coordinate 190,914 of NZ_JBHFNS010000084.1, forward strand.
TGTTCCATGTTTGGCAAAATTTCTTAACTCTTTTAAGTCAAAAAATTTATTACTTAAATCATCGGTGATTCTCTCCTCTGACAAACACTGATTAATCAGAGATAAATCTTTGCCAACCAACTCTTCTGGTACATAATCAAACATGGTACAAAATGAATTATTAACAAATAAAAGATTACCTCTTTCATCAGAAACAGTCACCCCTTCTGCTAAATTTTCGAGGACTCGATACTGAGTTTTTAATACTTCTTGGATTCTCTTTCTTTCAAATAATTTACCTAATTCATTGGTAATACTAGAAACTAAATCTATTAAATGGTAATCCTCTTCCCTAGATTTAAACATGAAAAATACTAGAACTGCTAAAACGTAGTCCTCCACTACAATAGGAATTGCTAATCCAGCTTTTAGCTCAGATTTTAAAGCCATTTCCATGCGGGGGAAAATTGCTTTTGGTGCTTGGGAAACATCGGGAATCCACTCTGGTTTTTTAGATAACCAAACTCGCCCAGGTAAACCCACATTTGGGGGAAATGTTAAAGCTTCACTGTATTTTCTAAATGATTCTAAATTGGCGCTACCGTACCAAACCAGGCTATATTCTAAAGCCGAACCATCCAGGCGAGGCATCCAAGCTTCACCGTAATTCCAACCTGTTAGTTCACACACTTGAGCCAAGGTTAATTTTAGGGCACTTTGGAAATCTACTGATTGAGCGATCGCCACAGTAATTGCTTGGCAAAATCGAGCTTCTTCAAGAGACATCGGTTCAGTAGAATCGTAGTACATGACGTATGAATAAGAACTGGGATTTAAGGTAGTAAAAATCATTAGGCATTAGCCTTATCAGGCGAGAAAAACTGAATTAACATCACAATTTTTGAGAATCAATTCATACCTCTATTGCTGCGTTATAGAACTAGACATACTAAAAAGTCGATCCAATTAGGTGATATTGTAGATTGTAAACAAATAATGTTTTGTTCTCTCACTAGAATGTAATAGTCTCATTATATTTGCTCTAAATCGCAGGGATTACTCTTGGTTTTTGGTAAACAATATGTTATTGCTAGACATAGCTTGCCTCTAGTCTGATGAGGTGTACGTTACCTTGGCTAAATAGGTGCAATTTTCAGTGAAAATACTGATGTATTTATATTTCTTTACTTTCATTGACTTTGTTGATGCAATTACCTCTTTGACGGGCATTCTATATGTAGATACCTAGTTCCCAGTAGGATTAGACTAATGCCAGTTTCAATTATTCTCGTAGATCCCCTGTTAGCACAAACCCCCGCCAAAAAGCCTAATCCCACCGATTCATCATCAGTTGATATTTGGATGGGACTCTCTGGAGGTTTAGTTTTAGTGCTACTAGCTTTGGGGATATATTCCAAGGTTCAGATAGATAAATTGCATAAAAAGATTAGATTTGAAGATTTTCGCATCAAAGAACTGGACAAAAAATTAAAGTTAGCACTGGAAACGATTCGCAAGATGGAAACTAATCCAGACTTGGTTTATTCCAGGGAGTTCAACTTAGATTATTTGCGAATGCGGATGGCAGAAGAGGTATTTCACTTTGCCATTGTTAATCAAATCAAGGTGAAAGTGAAGGAAAAAATTGCTGTCGCTCTCCGGCCCAACCAAGCTCAACAAACAGCTGTTGGTATTGCTAGCGTTTCGGGAAGACAAGTTGATGAAATTTTCGATGTTGAGTATGTTCCAGTAGAAGGGGTAAAAGCGAAAAAAGCTGTATTGTTCCGAATTCAAATTCGGCTGATGAAATTACCCACTCAAGCTACTTCTGCCACCATCAATCAAATTATTGACTGTATCGAAACTTTCTTGAGTCCTAGTGATGAGACTGATAATTGGCAACCGACAATTCAAGGTCGGATCGTTCACATGGAATGGGATCAAAAAGCTAAACCCACACCACTGTTAGTGTTAGAGCAATCTAATGATGGTGTTAATGTTAGCTTTGCCACTCGTAGAGACGTACCCAAACCCGCAGGTGGAGGAGCGCCAACCCCGCCGCCACCACCACCACCAATGAGACGACCTCCAGCCCCCCCAGGAGCTAAGGCAGCTAAACCTGGTGCTAAACCAGCTAACAAAACAACAAAAAAATGAATTTTCCTAGATTTATTTAGGTGTTTACCAGAGGTAAACACCCCGCCCTATAGAGGGCGGAACTTTCAGTAGCCTTAAATTTAATGCGAGTGATTAATTTTGTTCCCTAATCCCACTGTTTCCAGAAGCTTAATAGCTCGATCGAGAAGTAGTATTTACCGAACCCGACCTACAGTAAAATTAGGGTTCATCTTTATCGATCGAAAAATTAACTTTATATTGCTTACCTCCTCAAGAGGTTTTGACCTTAATTTCCAGTAGTTTCACAATCATACAAGCTCTTCATTATCCCGCCGATCTCGCTAATTTTATTTAGTTTTATCCCAGAAGAAAAGTGGCGACAAGGGTAAAAGTGGAAAAAAAACTGTCAAATCAAATACATTTTTTTGCCGTGAGAGATAGGGATTTCCCTACTTGGGTGATTAGCAAAGAAGCGATTTGAAAATATAAAATTCAGGTTAAATTCTCGCAGAAGCTTGGTGCTTAACCCTAATTTTAGTGCAAGTGAGTCGCTTGATAGCACTCCGAACTCAAGAAAGCAGGCGCTTCTAACTATAAATTTTCGATTTTTAGGAGGTTTGTTATGCGGATTGCTCAGGTTGCCCCACTCTGGGAAAGAGTGCCACCACCAGCATACGGCGGGATTGAATTAGTAGTTAGTCTGTTGACTGATGAACTAGTTCGGCGTGGACATGAAGTCACCCTATTTGCATCAGGAGATTCTCTTAGTCTGGCTAAGATTGAATCAGTGCATCCTCGTGCGATTAGACTCGATCCGAATGTGAAGGAATACAGCATTTATGAAATGCTGCAACTCAGTCAGGTGTATCAACGAGCATCTGAATTTGATATCATTCATTCCCATGTAGGTCATCCGGCATTACCTTATGCCAAACTGGTGAAAACTCCCACTGTTCATACATTGCATGGAATTTTTACTTACGATCACGAAAAAATCTTTACCCATGCCAAAGAACAGCCTTACATCAGTATTTCCCACACCCAAAAAGAACCTAGATTAGGATTGAACTATGTAGCAAATGTTTACAACGGAATTGACGTTGATAGTCATAAGTTTTATCCCCAACCCGATCGACCGCCTTATTTAGCTTTTTTAGGTCGGATGTCGCCAGAAAAAGGGCCACATCATGCGATCGCTATTGCTAAAGCTGTAGGTTTACCACTAAAAATGGCAGGTAAAGTTGATGCGGTTGATGCGGAATATTTTGAAACCGAAATTAAACCACACATTGACGGCGAACAAATTCAATATTCAGGAGAAGCAAATCACATTCAAAAGAATCAATTAATGGGTAGAGCACTGGCAACGCTATTCCCAATTACTTGGCGCGAACCTTTTGGCTTAGTAATGGTTGAATCTATGGCAGCTGGGACACCAGTAGTTGCCATCAATTTAGGTTCAACTTCCGAAGTTATTGCCGATGGTAAGACAGGTTTCTTGTGCAACGATGTGGCAGAATGTGTTGAGGCTGTGAAAAAGATTGAAAAAATCGATCGCCAAGCTTGCCGAGAACACATTGCCAACAACTTCAGCGTCAAACAAATGACCGATGGTTACGAAGCAGTTTATCAACAAATTTTAACCGGAAGATTTGAACATCAAAACGGACATTTACATATACCAGTTTTAAGCGAGACAAATTAGTGAGGGTAAACCTGTAATTTTACCGAACTCTTTTGCGAGATTTCTGGAATTAATAGCACCAAATTTTCAGCGTTTTTAGCGACTTCTAATAAATTTGACCTGCAAACTTGCACTAAATTTTTGCAAAGTCATTTATCAATAATGATTCTTTAAATTGTGTTCCCTGTTCATTACCAGATCGGGTAATGAACTAAGGATCTCTATTGATCGATGACTAACCACTTAATGACTAAAGAGGTGAAGTCATGACTAAAATTTCTTTACAGTCCTCTGCCAACAATTCTCAAGGTAAATCTTCCTTACCGCCAAAAACTCATTTTGCAGCTACAAACATCGATGTTCCTTCCCGCCAAGCGATCGCCTTAATTTCCGATCATGGCGATCCCGCTGCGGAAATTGGCAAAGAAGAAGCAGGCGGTCAAAATGTGTATGTGCGTCAAGTGGGTGAAGCTTTAGCCAAATTAGGTTGGCAAGTGGATATGTTCACTCGCAAAGTACACCCGGAAGATGCAACCATTGTGCAACATTCGCCTCATTGTCGCACAATTCGCTTAGTTGCAGGGCCACAGGAGTTTGTGCCGCGCGATCGCTTACTGGAATATATGCCCGAATTTGTTGAGGCATTCCAAAAATTTCAAGTCAAAGAAGGCACAAATTATCCCTTAGTTCATACTAATTATTGGCTTTCTGCTTGGATCGGTTTGCGCTTACAAGAACGCAGCAACATTCAACTAATTCACACCTATCATTCCCTTGGCGCAGTCAAGTATCAAGCTACAGGGAAAAAACCACCAATTGCGGAAACTAGATTAGCAGTTGAAAAGCAAATTTTACAACAAGCAAACTGCATTGTTGCTACCAGTCCCCAAGAAGAAGAAACTCTCCGCAGCTTAGTTTCTCAAGCAGGTAATATTGAAGTGATTCCTTGCGGTACAGACATTGAAAACTTCCGTGTTACTATGCCGAAAGCAGATGCCAGGGCAAAACTAGGTTTCGATCCTCATGAACAAATTGTTTTATATGTGGGACGTTTCGATCGACGGAAAGGAATTGAAACTTTAGTCCGTGCTTGCGCCCAACTAAAAGGCAAAATTGAAAACCAAGAATCAGAAGCTTTACATCCTTACGCTAACCTAAAATTAGTGATTGTTGGTGGTAGCGAACCAGACCAATCAGACGGTTTAGAAAGAGAGAGAATTGCAGGTATTGTCCAAGAATTAGGAATAGCAAACAATACCATTTTTGCCGGAAGAATTGGTCACGATCTCTTACCTTTGTATTACACTGCTGCTGATGTTTGTGTGATTCCCAGTCATTACGAACCCTTTGGTTTAGTAGCAATTGAAGCAATGGCTTGTGGTACGCCTGTGGTTGCTTCTGATGTGGGAGGTTTGCGGTTTACAGTGATGCCAGAAGAAACTGGGTTGTTAGTTTCGCCGCAAAATGTGGATGGTTTTGCTGGGGCGATCGATCGCATTTTAGCCGATGAAATTTGGGCACAAAAACTCCGCAAACAAGCATCATTAAGAGTACAACAAAACTTTAGTTGGACGGGTGTAGCAATTCAACTTAGCGACCTCTATCGTCGTTTATTAGCACAATCTTTGATTCACCCATCTTTCTATCATGCTCAGTTACCAATTCAACCATCTGTAACTGTTGGTAAGAGTCTAGTTAAAGCATCTTAAAGCAGATGTAGAGACGTTGTATACAACGTCTCTACAATTTTAGGTTCTAACCTCCAAAAACAACTAAACAAAATCAAATAAAACCGTAGTCATGTAACGTTCCGCCCAATCATTACCAAAAGCTTTTTCTAAAACTCTGCGGGTTTTATCATTTTTTTGTTGTTTTGTGCAGTAATAACGTTGACCTTTTAAAATTTCCTCACGACGTTGTTCGTCAACAGGTTGGGCAATGCTTGCTTGCTGACAGTGAATAGTTAAAAAGTCCCGAACTCTAGTTAAAAACTGTGTTTCTTCCTCTGGATTTCCCGGACGAATAAATAAACAAAATTCGGAAAAAATATCGCCCCATTCTGGTAAATCTCGCGGTTGGGAAAAGTCGATCGCAGGCAACCCAGAAAGAGCATTTCTGTAGTTTTCTGGTAAACTCAGATCGGGGTTAGTTGAAGACAGATCGACGATCGCCGCACTGATTTGTCCCCTACCGCCCACTAAGTCTGTACCAAACATTGGTAAAGCATATTCGGGATGGGGAAACATTACGCAATGTAAAATGTCTAACGAATTCCCCACTTTCGCCAATTCTAAGTGCATTTTGCGAAATTGCGGACTTTGGTAGCAACGGTTTTCGATCGTCAGTTTTTCCCCCTCCAGTCGCCCTTCCACATATCCCAAATCTTCTGGGAGATGATACGCTTCCAATTGTAAGTATTGTTCCCAAGTGGACTCAATACAATCAGCCAGTTGGCGAATTAAAGAGTGTTGTTGTTCCCGCAGGGAAGATTTTACAGTTTGTAACATTATTCGGTTAATAAAAAGTTCAACATTTCAGCCTTGCTTCAGAATAGAACGAAAAGAGACAACATTGGAAGTAAAAAATGTTTGATACAGTCTGGGAAGAACGTTACGAAATTCGCCAACAACTAGGAAAAAAAGCCGGACGCAGGACTTTGCTGGCTTGCGATCGGCAAAATCAAGAATTAGTGGTAATTAAGCTACTAACTTTCAGTAATGATTTGGAATGGGATGATTTAAAGTTATTTGAACGAGAAGCAAAAACATTAAAAAGCCTATCTCATCCAGCTATTCCTCAGTATTTAGACTATTTTGAAGTAAACTCACCAAATCACAAAGGATTTGCCTTAGTCCAAACTTATATTCCGGCTAATTCCCTAGAAGAACACCTAAAAGCTGGCAGAACTTTTACCGAAAGCGAAGTTAAGGAAATTGCCCAAGATATTTTAGCAATCTTGACTTATTTACATCGACATCAACCACCAATAATTCACCGAGATATTAAACCAAGTAACATTCTTTTGACTAATAGTTCTAAGAGTGGTAAAAGCGAAGTTTATTTAGTAGATTTTGGCTCAGTACAAACTCTCGCCGCCAGAGAATCTGCAACAATCACAGTAGTAGGAACTTACGGCTATATGCCACCAGAACAATTTGGCGGTAGGGCAGTTCCCGCTTCCGATCTTTACAGTTTAGGGGCAACTTTAATTTATTTAGTTACAGGTACTCATCCAGCGGATTTACCCCAAACAGATTTAAGAATTGAATTTGAGCGATTTGCTAACATTAATCCGGGCTTTTCACGCTGGTTAAAATGGATGACAGAACCGAGTTTAAATCGGCGGTTAACTTCTGCGGAAGCAGCATTAAAAGCTTTGGAAAACCCTTTAACTCAAAATAGTATTTTTTTAATTACTAAAAAGCCTTCAGGTAGCAAAGTTATTTTAAATAAAAAAGCTAATTTTTTAGATATAAATATTTTTGAATCAGGTGTAAAACCGCACATTGTATTTTTGATTTTATTTGCGATCGCCTGGAATTCCGGCATATTTTTGTGGACAATTACAGCCCTTTTTACTTCTCCTTGGGGGATTAATATTTTCTTTGTCTTATTCTCCTTACCTTTTTGGGGAGTTGGTATTGGCATGATCTTAGAAGTACTGTTTAGTTTTTTTGGTAAAACAGTTTTAAATATCAACCAACAACGAATTTCTCTAGCTTACAAATTATTTGGCTTTAAATTAAGTTTTCGTCCCGGAATGTCTGCTTTAATTGGCTCTAAATATAATTCTTGTTCCATGCCGAAACAAGATATCGACAAATTAGAATTAGTATACTTAGCTGAAGGTGTTCCTTGGGCGATCGCAATTTGGGCAGGAATGCGCGAATGTCAGTTTGGACACGGCTTAACTCCACCAGAAATCGAATGGCTTGCCGCTGAACTAAGCGAATGGTTAAACTTACCAATTCAACCCAAAAAATTACCCAGCGAATAACCGTCCGTTGTAGCGAATTCAGTCTTACTAAGAGAGAAAAGTAGGACTAAAGTCCAACAACATACCTAAGAATTTTGTTCAGAACTTACAGAAGTTCGATTTGCAGAAGAGGGCGGTTTATTACCTGTATTGCGAACATTTACCACCTTACTTAGCAAATCAAACCAGAAAGAAGCTCCCATCGAAATGGCGACAGCTGTAACCAACCATCCAATTAAGAACGAAAGCCCTACTAACCATTTTCCTGAAGTTGCTATCATCACCAAAATAGCCGTCGGAACAAAATAATTTTTATTTTTATTAAGAGCTTCTTTGTCTTTTCTCTGGGCTTCTTGATTGATTTTAGCAGGATTATCTTTTTTTAGTTTTGCCGCAACTGGGTTGTTAATATTACCTACATTCGAGGCTATATCTGTTTTACTAATTTTAATACAAGTATCGAATAGTTTATCCCAATCATCTCTATTATCCTGAGAATTTTTTCCCGGTAATGGACAACTCAATTGTTGACCTAATACACGCGGATTCCAACCTATAGGCAATCCCAGTTGCTCATCTAAAATTTCCGAAACTTCTTTTTTGCGATCGCCCACGTTCAAATTTTGATTTTCTGAGATAAGCGTGTTTGCTCTTTGTACTACTGTCTGTCTTAATTCTTCGTCGTATGCCAATCGATTGGCAATATAAATAGAGTTAGAATTGGTCACAATGGCTAATCCAAAGCCGATTAATAAACTAATTCCTTTTGCATTCCGCTTATAAACTCCTGATGAGCGATCCATCGATCGATCGAACCACATTTCAATTTCTTTTTCTAGCTGATTAACTTCATTTTCAGTGCGATCGATCTTCGTTCTAGTTCGTTTAACCAGAGAAGCAATACTTTGTTTCACAGAGCCAGGAATAAAAGGCAAATCAACATCTGCATAATTAATTACTAAAGCTCGGTAGTATTGGCGAAATGTTTGTCCTAGTCTACTCAACTCCCATTCAAGTTGATCTGGATTTTGGTTCAGTTCTACAATTTTATTTCTCAGTTCATTTGTGAATTTTGTCAAGGCTTCTTCATGATTATTAGCGATCGGCTTTTCATTAATTTCGCTATTAACCGCAGAATCAACTAATCCTTCTTCGCTAATTTCACTATTAGCCGTAGAATCAATCAATTCTGCTTCATTATTGACAATATTAGGAACAGGTGAGAAAAATTCATCAACTATATTTGCCAGATTTCCTTGCTCGTTGGAATTCTGGGAACTAGGCTCTTGATTAACTCGTAAAAATACCACAAAAATAGCCATTAGCAGTATAACAACAGCTATTCCTCCCCAAAACGAACTAATAAAATTTGCCAAGAAAGGAGAAATATATTTCCAAGTAGTAGCCAGGAAAATGCCAATAATAAAAACAGGCAAAAAAGTATATTTCCATCTATCTTTCCGGCTCGATTTCAAGAATAGCTTAGAACCCAGTAATTTTCGACCTTCTTCACCAAAACCTTGCTTAAAAGCCTCTAAATTAGGATTACCTTTACTTTTTCCCTTGATTATCTTAATAATCTCCTCATATATCTTAGACAAGGACATACCTAATTTAGGTTCAGAGTTAATCGAATTAGATAACCAAAAATTTTGATACTCTTGGGAATTTAAAAGCTCTTCCTTTGTCAAAAAATTTACTTGATTATTACCACTAATTATCTTAATATTTGCATCTAACAGTAACAAAAACCTTTGCAGATCGTTAACAGCTGCGCTACATCTTTTTTCCTGATAGGTTTTAAATTTATCCTGATATGCTTGGTAAGTTACACTAGTTTGATTGACCAAATCTGCTAGTTCTTTAACTGTAAGCTTTAGACCAGCATTTGCGATCGCTAATTCATTCTGCGTTCCAAATAACCCTTGCTTCCAAATAGTTAATTTTTCCTTTTGCGCTTTTTCAACTGGTAATTCATCAATAAACTTATCAACTTGAAGCGACATTCTATCTATTGCCCTATTCAGAGTAATTTCACCATTACTAAACTGCTCTTGACACTCTCCCGTTAAGCTAACGCTTTACGGTGTGATTCTTGTTTCTTAGAACAACGCTTTTTAGCAGGATTGCTAACGAGTCTTACTTGCTCTCCACAAGCTTGAAATTCGGTATGCCCTACCGTATTTGTTGAG
>NZ_JBHFNS010000042.1:0-145746 GCF_041929135.1 Floridaenema fluviatile BLCC-F154
AATCGTTATGGACAATCGAAAATTCTCACGCCCCAAGAAATCGATTTGTTATTTAATCAGGGGCTAACCAATGAGCGAGACCGTACCTTATTTGCTGTTTGTTTGTTTAGTGCTTGTCGCATCGCCGAAGCTTGTACCTTATTCACCGAAGACGTTTATAACCGTGCTGGCGAAGTGCGCCCGGTTTTGATTGTCCGCAAAAATCATACTAAAGGTAAACTCGCCACCCGTAACATCCCCATGCTAGAAGACCTGCGAATTACCCTCAAAGCTTACCGACCGCAAGCAGGCAGAATTTACCTATTCCCCGGTCGCTATTGCGGCTATCTTAACCCCGACACCGCCGCCCGTTTTTTAAGAGAAGCCTGCGCCCGTATTGGCATTGAAGGTGTTTCCACCCATTCTTTTCGCCGCACCGCCCTGACGCAGATGAGCAACGCTGGAATTCCTTTAAGGATCATTCAGGAAATCTCCGGTCATCGTAACCTAGAACAATTGCAGAGGTATTTAGAAGTACACCCCAACCAAGTCACCGGAGCGATCGCATCTTTGTCGATGCTATCCCCGATCGTCAAATCCGTATTTACCGATCCCCCCGACAAAAACCTCGATTTATCGTCAATCACTGACGAAATCCCCAAAAAAACCGTTCGCGATTATGAGTTGTAGTATGGAAGGAAAGGAGAGTCAGCCATGTCTAGATTTTGTCTAGCACGGAACATTAATGTTATAGCTGATAAGTTAAAAAAATTACTGCTAGCTGTAAAAAGTGGAACTAGAATGGCGATTACTGATGCGATAAAAACCTTGGCAGATGCAGAAACCCACTTTCACTTCCGGCGCAGGAATACTTGTCATGGGTTGGTATGAAAGTTTGCTAGAGATTATAGATACGGAAAAAACCGAGCTAGATTTAATTAGACGGCGGTATATACACATCTAGCAGAAGTAATGCTAGCTAACTTTTCGGTTGTGGGTGTTATGACGAGAAACCTTTGTAGACTTGGGCTGCGAACTGGATGCAGCTGGAGCAAGTTCAGAAATAATTGGAATTACCAGTTCTGGTGCTTGTTCCAAACGATTTTTAATTTGAATTCGCAGCCATTGGACGCTAGCATCAGAACCATTTACTTTTTGTTGAATACCAAGTGAAGGGTTGGCTTTTTTGATGGCACTGGCGATCGATCGAGCTTGTCGAAGTGTAATCAACTGAGTATTGATAGTAACTGTTTCTGGCATCAATTGCTTGGGTTCTACAACTAGTTGCTGTTGTTGAATTAACGGTAAAGGCGTTTCAATTTGAAGCGAAGAAAGGTATGCGATTTCAGCAGGATTGTAGAGAAAGCAGCAAGCACTACTAAAGAAAACGATAAATAAAAATACGGGAAAAAATGTGTCGTTGATAGCTTCAATGGTCATTGTTTTAATCTCCTATTCGAGATATTCACCGAATTTTTTGTAGCGGATATCGGTGAGTTGAAGGGCAAGTTTTTTTAGTTCCGCGACGGTAGGCGCGGAGTTTATTTGATGTTTCGTTTTTTTGAACAAAAATATTCAGCGCAGTCCCCAAATAAAATTTATAATTTTAGGTGGGACTAACTTTCATCGCAGCAGCGATATACGATCGGAAGTTTAATGTCGTAACCTAATAGTACTAGAAAAACTCTTAGATTTCTGTTAAAATTTGTACAATTTTTTCTACAGAAGCTATAGTAACTGATGATACTAGTTGTTTAAAGATAATTCTAATTATTCGCGAACCTGCCACCTCAGAACAAATTGAGCAAATGGCAGAAACCTATTTTGGATTAAGGATTAAACTAGCAGTAGATGTAACACAAGAAATTATTGCCGGAGGAGGGGAACTTCATGCAGATTGCGAAGAAATTTTATTAGAAAATGGCAGTCAACAGCAAGATGTTTGGGGTGCAGATTGGTTTACTCAAAACAAATCAGTTGGTTTTGAATCTTTAATTAATATCCGTCCCCGTCAACAAAATCGGTCAATGGAAATCCAAAATCCGATACTGCGAGAGAGAATAGAAAAAATTGTACGTCGTTTATTAGAGGTCAGCTAATGGAACGCCAAAAATTATATGAACGGTTCATTACTTTAGATTGGCAGCAACAGTTGGGTAATTTAGCCTCAACTCTTGCTACTATATCGCAGCAATCAATCAATCCCAAACAAGATTCATTAACCAATCATCTTTTGCGAGAAGCTGCTTTAATGATTGAATGGTCTGCTAGCAATGTTCCCCAAGAATTTTTATTGGAATTAGCAGGGATGCAAAGAGAATTACTCTCTTGGAGAAAAGATTTTCCGATTGAATCAGCTCGAAATATCTTATCGTTATATGCCCGCAATCGAGCGGACTGTTTATTAGAAATGTCCGGTTGGTTAGAAGATGATGAAAAGGTTGAGCTACATTCTGATTTAGCCTCTGTCTTTTAAATTTTCCAGCCAGTTCCGATGGAAATTTTCCATTGAGCCACGTTGCTAAGACTAAACTCAGTGATGTCGAGCGCGACTGACTTGAGCAGGACAGAGAATGCGCGAACCATCTTTATATCCGACAAATCTGACGAATACCAGTTCTCCTTCAATTAAATCGTCCGTGTCTGGTTGATGCAGTTGCGGATTATAAGGAACTTGTTCCGAAACTCTGCCAATTGGTTCGATACCCCAACTTCTGAGCAGATTATCTAACGGCGCAAATAAGGAAACGATACTCTCGGTAGGCATTTCTGGACTAGCTTGTGCAAGGGCTTTTGCACTCGAATAGTAAGCCAGCAGAGTTTGCAATTGCTCAAGAGTTAAATGACGTTCTTTTTGCGATCGCTCATTTACATCGTCGCAATTTCCGTCGTTCCCCCGTGCTGGTGTTTCCGATGTCGGAACGTTACTAGATGGAATGTTTTCGGAATTTCCGACATCGTTCGGACAAATTTCCGACGCGGTATTTTCATCGGAAATTGGCTCGAAATCTACTTTTGAGGGTACAGCATCGTCATAATTCGGACAATTCCGACCATTTGTAGAATTATTGGAATTGTTTTGTAAGTCGCCATTACTGGTTGGAGTTGTCCAAGAATTGTCGGAATAGTCGGAAATTCGGGTAACGGGAGGCTGAGTGCCTCTTGAAGTCTGCGTTCGGAAGTTTTGAGATGTGTCGGAGTAGGGTTCGGAACTTTTCGGATTTCCGACGCGAGCTTGGTCTACCGGAATTGCCCTAATCCGAAGGTCTTTTCCTTTGCCAGATAAAACAGTGTATCCATTTTCTGTGAGGATGGCAAAGTCCTGACGGATTTCTGCTAAGGTGGGCTTGGGTTTAGCCCGTTTGAAAACGCTATTTTGGACTTGGACTGCGGATACTTCTGTCCCTTTTCGCAGAGCATAAGCGTGAATGAGGGAGAGGCGACCTGGCATTTCGTCAGTGGCGTGGTTGTTAGTTTGGAGAATGCGGAATTGTCCGATGCTGAATTTAGCGGCGAGGATGGCTTTTTCTAAGGTATCAATACCGACTTGGAATGGGTCGTTTTTTTGTTCGTACTTCAATTCCATGCAGTGGAGCAACAGGGCTAATCTCAGGGTTTGACTGAGCATTTTACCCAAATAAGCAAAAAACGCGGGATTTTCAAATTCTACAGTTTGTTGATTGCGCCTGACTTCTTCCCACCAGCGTTTCCAGCGTTGTTGTGCTTCTTTAGTAAAGGACAAGAAAAGCGGGGATAGTTCCTGTTCCTCGTCTTCTTGTGTTTGTGACAACCGTTTATGTAGTAAGCGTAGGTGGTCGTACAATTCTTGTAATTCTTGGTCGATAGCGACTTTTAAATCTGACCAAACGGCAAAGTTACTGGGTGTTGTTGGTAGTGCGATTAAAAATCGACTAATTAATCCATCACCATCATCGGGGTCGCTAAATAATTGTTTGACTTTGGATAATTGAGTAGCTCCTGTTAAATTTAAACAGATATCTTTAAGATGAAAAGCGTTTTCTTCCTTAGAACGTTCAAACTCAATATCAGCAGGAGCATTCCAGGTTTGGAGTAAGATTTGTCGAGTATCGCCTCCTTTATCTTTATATTGATCTAATTTCAACAAGCGCACCAATTCATCAAAGACCCAGGTACAACCAGTTCTGGGTGTTAGTTCGCTCATCCGACGTATGGCACCTTCAGGACTTCCAGCTTCAATGATTTTTTTGGGAGGAGGAGCAGGCATTGTGGCTTTGAATATCCGGGGATTTTCGGGGCTATCTTGAAGTTTTTCCTTTTGTTGCTGAGACTTTTCTTCCCATTGTTCTTTTAAGTTTTCTAGTTGCTGTTGAACTTTTTGATATTCGGTTTTGGCTTGTTTATAACGTTTTTTGATAGGGCTAAATACAGAGCGCATTGTCTGACTTTTCCCCGCTGATGGTAAAGCAACAACCATTGTCCAAAAGATAGGATACTCTATCCAACTATCTGTTAAGGTTGCACCTTCTTTACCAATAATGCCAATGTGTCCGCCCATTTCACTACCACAAGCTGCTAGGAGATATTGGTAAAGATAAACCGGGTCAATGCAGTCGGAATTGGCTTTACTTAAAAGTGCTGAGGCTAAGGGTGTAGGCAAAATTTGACTAATATTTAGTTGTTCGCGTCGATAATTGAGGAGTCTTTTAAGTTCTAAGACATTTTCGGTTTTGCTGTCTGTTTGATTAATATAAGTTTCAATTTCAACTGCTAAATCTTTGACTCCTTTTAAGGGATAGCTGTTATCAGAGGATAATTCGATAATGGCTGCTGTCTGTTGAGGTGGGTTTAGGTTGCTAGTAACGATGGTTGTTACTTGGTCGTACAAGAAATGATGATTACCATTACCATTTGAGTTACTGCTATTTGTTTGGTAATTTTTGCCGTTATTGATTACATTTTTGTTTTTGAATGGTGAAGTCCATCCGTCTTGTTTAGCCCAGTGTGCGAGGGTACCAATACCAACACCATTCTTGTTAAAAGTTTTCCATTTTTTCTCGCATTCCCCTGGTTGGTATTTGGAAGATAGGCGACTCCATTTATCCCATTCATAAAACAGAGAATTGTCAATGGATTTGAGAATCATTCCCACATTACACCATTGGTTATAGTCATCGACTCGGCTGGGGGATAAGGCGGCAAGATAGGATAATGCCCAATCAATATCAGTCCATTTTGGTTCTTGGTAATGTGTATGAGGTGTGGAGGAACCATTTGTTATTTCATTTTCGACGAGCATGGCTTCGATGAGCCAGATGGGTGCGAGTGCTATGGGAATTTCATCGGGAGCACAACCGGAAACCCAAATATATTCGCCTGTGGTAGGGTGAATGCTGGGAGGTAGGCAAGATTGTAGTCCAGTCCAGCGCAGTTCTAGTTGTTCGCTTTTTCCATCATCTCCAGTTACGTCGGTGAGGAATTTTTTGGTACGAAGCGATGGGGCGTATTGTTCTGGAATGAGGAATAGGTATTGACAGCGCCCCGGACGACCGGAGGTAAAGGCGACTGTTTTGGGCAGTTCTTCGCCACCTGAAAGTTGCAGAATTTTTTCTCTAGCAGAAGCTCCATCTTGGTCTAGTGCCATCAGGTAAAAGGTTTCGCTGTTGATGGTGACTGGTGTACCTGTAATCAGTCCGTAGCCTTTGGGGTAACAGCGGTATTGAGTGCCATCGGCTTTGTCCACTATCCAGCCGTTGGTTACGGCTTCTTTCATTTGGACGGGAGTTAGTGGTTTTTGCTGCCAGCCTATACCCTGCGGGACTTTTTTGCCGTCGAGCAGGCAGAGTTGCCAGTCAGAAGGAATGCGGGATAAGCCTTGATGCAGGTGGGCAGTTAAGTCGTTATGGGATGAGTTATTCACGCTTATGCTCCTTGAAATCCTAAAGTTTCAAGGGAAAAAGCGATGTTTCTCACTTTCAATTGGGTGAATGGTTGTTTTTTGTTGAATGAGTAAGTATTTGTAGCTTTACTCGCTGCCAGATTTATCCGAAAATTTAGCAGCTTATGTGTTTCTCGTTGCGAAGAGGTGTTTTTTAACCTGCTGTATGTTTTATTTCGGATTTGGAAAAGATAGTGCATTTTGGCTCCATTATGAAGGGTTTGAGGGAGCCGGAGTCGCAGAATAAGTTGTCCTAATATATTTAGAATTTAGGACATAGCTATTGATTCAGAGCTTCCAATGTTTTAATATGGAAGCACTGCCAATAGTCGGTAGAGACTCCGACTGTACTCCGACTGTGGTATTGCGGCTCTGGTACTCCGGCTTCGGTATTCCAGTAGTCCGGTATTAAGAGAGCGATTTGGTTAAAGAAAAACTTTCAGAATGGGGATTCTAAGGTGGTTTTTCTGAATAACTGTTCGCTTTTTTGGAATAATAGCCTCACTTGTGACTCGGCTAGAGTTTAGAGTGGGGCAAAATTATTTTTTGAAAGGGTATACTCTTAGAAAAGCCGATTACTGACTTGTATCAGATTGACGCTTTCATAAGGTTGACCATAAACTATACTATAATCGACCATAAATTTGATCAAGTAAAGATTTGTTAAAGTTAGGGTTGAAGCATCACGCTGAGTTACTTTATATACTCAGGGAAGTCGCATCTAATTTATGCTTGACGAAATAGCTTAAATGTGTATTAAATCAAACCAGGGATCTGTGAGAACAGTCAAATAAGCTATCCTGGTATAATGTAGGCCGTCTAACCACCCCTGCTGTTACTCTTTGGCTAGTTGGAAACTGGAATGTCAGCAAAAGTAGAAGAAAACGTAGTAGCAGATAGTAGAGTCCACAAACGTCTCGGTCAGTTAATAACGGCGTTGGTGGAAGATGAGCGTGTTGGTAGCTCTAGGGAATTAGGGAGACTAACTGGAATTGCATTCAATACTCTGGCTAACTGGTGCGAGGGAAAAGCCGATCCAAGACTGCAAAAGTTAATGCAGTTTGCCTATGCGATAGGTTGGTCGATGACAGAGTTGATGCAATATGCAGAAGGGGATGAAGATCCTTACGAAGCAATCGCTCGTAAAAAAAAAGCATAAAAGCGGAAGTAGCACCAACTGTCTTAACAGCTGAAAAAGATCCATTAATTGAATATTTAAATGGAACGCTAACTCCAGAACAAATTGAGAAGCGCGAATTATTTTTAGAATCCACTAAACTCGATTTATTACCAGATATCACATCACGGAAAAGGCTTTATGTGTTGTTAGTAGACAGCATGGCAGTTAAGGGTATTTCGGAATTAGATATTTTTGAGAAAACTTCTATTCCCGAAGATTTACTATTAAAGATTAGGGAAATGAACATGGAATTTAAGTTACATCGTTCCAGGTTAGAAAAGTTAGCTCCTTATCTTTTTCAAGTCAAGGGTTGGGAAGAACTAAGACCTGTTTTTAAAATGCCATACATTTCTTATGAAGGGCGCGTCGATAAGCTGATTGAAGACTTACAAAAGAATCGGTCGATCCATAAGATGGCAGGTTAGATAAGAGAATTTATTGAGATTGAATCTCATATAATTAACGTACATACTTAAGAGAAAGTGGTTGTAACTACTCAAGAAAGAATTCCAGCTTTAGAACGCAGTATTGAAGAAATTAAGGTTGAATGGAGGCTACCATGACAGACCCTATTTATATGCCAGCTATTGAGGTCGATAAACGACTGCTAGGCAATTTACGTCGCGCACGTCTGGAAATGGAAGAAGTGGGTTTACAACTAGAGGAGGTCATCGCTAAATTAGATGACCAGATTCGCCAACAAAGATCGAGAAGAGTGGAGCGATCGCGCTAAATCGGTTGAGTTGACAGGGGAATTTCACTTTGCCCTAACTTTGCTAGCGAAATAACCACAGACATTGACAGATTGATTCTTTCAACCGCTCTAGCAATATTTGTACCATTTCGGGTTAGAGCGAGAAACTCTCGAACTTTGGATACCACAGGGTCGTTAGCAGTAGTGTAGCCTCTTCTGATTGCAACTTCTAAACCGCGTTCGATATCAGCAAGCGATAAAGTTGGAGCGTTAGCTACGGGTAGATTCTGTTGGCGGTTGGGTGGGTTGGGTGTAGTTGAGGAGATGCTAATGCCGTTATTAGTAGGTCGTCCAGAACGGTGAACGATATTGAAAGTGTAGAGACGTTCAACTCCTTGGCGATCGAGAGTTTTAATGAATAAATTGGTAATGGGAGTTGTGGTAGCACCTGGGAATCGTAGTGGTTGAATTGGCTGAACGAATATCATTCGAGCTTGGTTAGTTTTTAATTCCGCATCAGTGTTAAACACAACTTTGGATGGATCTGCCAATCGAATATAAGTCACAACTTCGCCTGTTTGGGTAAAGTCAATAACGCTAGCTCGACCAGCCCATACTTGGAGGTTAGTAGTTGTATTTGTTGCTGCATCTCTTTGTACTATTCTGAGTGCTGATGTTTGAGCTTGACCAACTTTTATAGTACCTAGAATGGTGAAAGTTATTAGGGCAGGAGAAAGTAAAGTCAAACAGAGTTTTTGAGTTAGTTTTTTCATTTTCGTGCAGTGAATGAGTAGGTTTATCGACGTAATGAAACAAAGGAATTGACAAATACTGAAACTTCAGTTCCTTCTGGAACAATTGCTACATTGCCTCGTTTTAAAAGTTCTTGCGTGGCGCGGTCCGATCGCTCTCGCAGCCGTTCGGCTGTGGGTGTAAAGAATCCCTCTAAAGCTGCTGCTAATACGCTGGGTCGGCGCTTGGAAGTTGTTTGTATGGTAGTGCTACCAAAATAGCCCCTTTGTTGGCTAAAAACTTCTTGAGTGGGTCGATTAATGATTTCTCCTACTCGTCCCAAACTGTTGATAACTCCTACTAAAACGTCTGTCTTGGCGATTTCGGAACCTCTATCAAATAAGCCTTCAGCAATCAGGGGTTGATTATCTTCTCCCCGAATTAGCAAGTTCCCAGGGGGTATCGGTACTTGGTGGATGCGTCCGCTGGAGTCGGGATAGACAAGTGCTACCACACTTTGAGATACCAGTCGATTTGAGCGAGTTACGTTCTGTACTTCAGTGATGAGAACGGTACCAGATGGTAAGGCGATCGCCCCATCGGTAGCCTTCATATCTTCGGTTAATTGGACGGCGAATCTTCCACCAGTGGGGCTTTGACCTGCTTCGTCCCAAATCATCGGCACGATTACCTTTGCTTTGGCAGATGACCCGATGGCGATCTCTTTGGTGGCTATGTCAATATTGGTGTTTTGATTGATAGGGGTGCGGTTGAGAATGCCAATTTCTCCTGTACTCATTCCACTTGAGGTCGTACTTGGATTGGAATCAGCAAGTCTGGTATCTCCAATAGTGGCGCTGGCTATCTCTGGCTCTGCTGTTGGCGTAGCTGAGGGGTGGGTGTATTGTGGATTTACTTGTGTTGGTTGCGTGTTTTGGGGACTGAGCGGTTGTTGGTCTTGCGGAAATGGCATGGATGTTGCCGCTGGTGTCGTTATTGGTGTAGTGGGGGGTAAGGTTGGTGAAATTACAATTGCGCCAGGGGATGATGCTGGTGTAGTGCTTGCTGTAACGATCGGTGTTTGAGCCGAGTAGGTTGGTGTAGTTGGTGGTGCAATATTGCTTCCTTCTGTTGGTGCGATCGCTAGAGTAGGAGGCGTACTGGGGGAAGCTACTAAATTGCTAGCTACAGCACTTTCGATCGCCGGAGCATCAGCGATTTCTCCTCTGCTTTGTCCCAAAGAAGCTAATTTCGCCCAACGCTCGTAGGGGTCTACTTTTTCAGCCGGAGGCGGTGGTGATTGGGTAGGGCGTAAAGGAGGGGATGGTTTTGACGGTAATGGTGGTGGGGGAGGAGGCGGCGGAGTGGGAGGCAGTGGAGGAGCAACAGCCTGTATTATTCTGGGTGGTGGTGGAGGTAATGGGGCGGGTCGCGGCGGTGGAGGTGGTGGATTAAAGTTTTGAACTCGTCTGGGAGGCTCAGGAGTTCTAGCAACTGGTACGGCTTTAGGTGTAGGTTTCGGTGCAGGTGCAGGAGTAGCGGTAGGAGTAGGAGTTGGGCGTTCTTTAGGTGTAGGTGGTTGAGCTTCCAATGTGCGTTGTTGGTCTTGAAAGGCTAGTCGGCTTTTGAGTTCTGCTGACTCATCATTAGGAGAAGATGGAGTAACTTCAGGCGTTGATGTTTTTGCTTGTTGGCGGACGGGTTTAGGAGCAAAGAAGGTAAACCAGAGAAAGCCAAAAGTGCCGAGAACAACTCCAGTACCAGTCAGCACTGAAAACATCCGAACTGAGGGTTTTTCGGAAACTGGACGAATTTCTGCTTGTTCGTTTTCTTGTTTGATTTTGTATTCAGATGCGAGCAATTCGTCTGTTTCTTCATCGTATCCGGCAAATTCCAGTTCATCATCTCGACTGATTTGGGAGTCATTATTGTTAACTACCTGGGAATTATTGGAATTAGTAGGGGAATTAACCTCATAAATTCGATGCCCATTACTATTAGGAGATAAGCCGTTTCCGCTTTCTTCTATTCCATCTGGTTCGTCGTCAAATTCGTAGTTTGTTGGTGGTTTGGTTGCGCTCATAGTTTAGTCTGCCTTTATTTTGGTTTAAATTCAGTAATTCGATTAATTTCTAATCCGGCGGAACGAAGTTCGTAGACTTTTTGTTCAAATGCAGAAGCTTGGTTTCCCAAAGGCGAGGTTTGAATTTCTACCGCCTTTAGCCTAAAAGTCCGATTGAAAGGAATTCTTTCGTCTTTTCCCGATGAGCGGTCTACAAGCAGTCGGGTTGCTATCATGTCAACTTCCCACTCTCCGGGACGAATCTCTCTAGGTTCTGAGATGAATGAGATAATGACAGTGGAGCGTAATTGACCGGAAAATACTGTACTGGGAACGAGTTCGGCTATTTGAGATAGGGAAGCTTTTCCGAATTCTGGTTCCATTAATAAGGAAGCAAAATAAGTGCTGGTAGGAACTTTTTTTGAGTTGACTTTGATGCCAGAATCTGTTTCGTTAGTACCTGGGATTTTGTTATCCCAGTTAAAGGTTAATTCAGTCCAATTTTTGACGAAGGTTTGGATAACAGATGGGTATCTGAAAAAGCGATCGCGTTCGGAAACGTAATAAGTTTGACCGTTGACTAATTGGACTTGCGTTGTTTTCATAGCTGCTACCGAATTGATTCGGTACGCTACGAATAAGTGGAGAATGAGGGTGATAATATTGACTCCCGTTAGAATCAGGAAGCACAAAGCAAGTAAACTTTTGGCTTCTGGCAGCAGAGCGGGTTGTTTTAATCGTTGGAGTTTCATATTATCTGAATCCCTTGTTAATTGCCAGAGTTGTTGCTGCTCCGATGGCGTTGCTGAACACATCGACCAATTGTTTGGCATTACCTGCGATGCCGTTGTACAAGGCAATTCCACCTCCACCAGCGATTAAAAGAGCTAGTCCGGGTGCGAATATACTGATGAAGAATAAAAAGGCAACATCGCTGGCTAATTCGGCTCCAGAGTTGACTAAAACAACGGCTGCTAGTCCGACGATAATGTTGTAGCCTAGTTGCACGCCGAATAAACTCAAAAAACCTGTTGCCCAAGCCCAAATTGGTCTACCTTGTAGGGGGAGTAGGGATAAACCCATTGCAATGGGTGAGAATAATGCTGTTAGTAAAAGTGCGGCTTCCAGGATGTTGACAAATGCCCATTGTAAGCTGTATAGAATGAATCGGATGATGGGAATTGCTTTTTCTCTAAATACCGAACCTGGGTCATTTATGAAGGTAACGGCATCTTGGGCAGCACCGGGTAAAGTGTTATTCCAAAGTGTTTCGGCAAAGGCTCGTAAGGCTTTTAAAGGGGTGGAACCAGCAGCTTGTTTTTCAGCTTCATCAACAATTTTTTGAGCGGCTTCTTGTTTGGAGTTCCAGCAAGTTACCAGTTCTTCTCCTACTTTATTTCGACACTCGCTGTAAAGATTTTCGAGTTGTTGTTTGCCGATGTTACTGATAGTAATATTGGAAATCGCATCTCTAAATGTGAGTTCGCCTAATTGGGCTTCGAGAACGCTTTGGACTTGTTTGTAGGCGAAGCTTCTGGTAAAGATGACGGTATTTGCTAGCAATTTTCCGTTAGCACCAAGGAATAACATGATGACAATTGGCCAGATGAATAATGCGGCTAATTCTGACCAAGATTGTTTTTCGATAATGTCTTTTCCACTGGTTAAAGTTAGGAAGAGAATGCTAACGGCAGCTAGGGTAATGCCCAGGGATACTAGACCTACCCAAAGTCCAGAAGCAGTGGGGTCGATCGTGTTAATCCAAACTCCATTCCAAGATTCTGATGTTGCCCTAGCCAGATTAATTGATTCGTTAACTAGGTCTAAGGCTGACCCTTCTCCACCTGTTGTGGGTGGCGTAATTTGTGCGAGAAATTGCATCATTTTTTAATGGGAAATATTGAGGGGTAATCAGGCGGTGGAGTTGATTCCACGCGCCCATAAAGATTAATTGGAAGTGGTAAATCTGTTTGTTGTGCTTTCGCTTGGTTTTCCTAAATAACCGCCGCCGGGAAGCATGAGCATTCCGGCTTGCACGCTGGCTTGGTTTCCAGATGCTATACTGCCTCTGCGATCGCTTGTGTTAATCGCAGATATCTCCTTAGCAGCTTGGGACAGCAGAACGTTATTAATCGCTCGATCTGTTCGACCTTGTTGAGCTTCAAGGAGAATTCGTTCGTTTACTTGGGCGTTAAGTGCGGTTTGTTGAGAAAGGTTTTGTAGGATTTGTTGGGTAACGTCAAGACTTTGGGATTCTTCGCCCAACTGAACATTTTGCTGAGTGTTTTGTTTGGTGGCTTCCAAAATTTGGCGGCTATTTGTTTGAGCTTGTTGGCTAAGAGTAGAACCATTGGCAATACCAATAGCTGCATTTCTTTGCGCTTGTCCGTCGAATTCGGACATGATAGTGTAGGAGCCTTTACCATCTAATTGACTTGATTTTGTTTCGAGTAAATCTGATAGTTTAGTACCTTCGGTACTCGATGTGGGAGCCTTCATAATTTGGCTGCTAACTTGACTCAAATCAGGGAGTTTGATGGCTCCTAAAGATGAGGAAAGTATCTGATTTAAGGTGCCGAATAGTTCGTTTTGAACGAATCCACCGATGTCACCAATAAATTCATTGACTTGTTTGGCGACACTTTCGATAGGAGCGAAGAAACTACCAGAAGAAACGGGAGTGTTAACTCCTGGTGTTTGAGTTCCAGGAACAAAAGGTGGAGTTGTTTGAGCAAGACTTGGATTGATTTGGGTAGTTAATCCCATTCCAAGTAAGAGAGCGATTAGAGTTAATTTGGAATTCATTTGCTATTTGTTAGTAGTGATTAGGATGCTTTCTCAAGCATCTTTGAATTTCGACCAATATGGTCGAAGCCTTTTCCTTCTTTCATCGCTGGAATATATTCTTGGGTGAAATGTTTTAGCCCTTGGAGTTGTCCCTTGAGGGTTGGAGGGTATTGGGACATGATGCGTGAGCGGGCTTCTTTTTCATTTTGATTATTAGCAATTGATGCCAACATCATCTCTCCGGGATAGAAGCGCGTCCGCCAAAATCTTCCGCCTTTTTCAATCAGCCAGCAGGAGTAGAGGTCGGCAATTCTGGGAAAGAAAGCTTCGGTGGCATTTCTGCTGATAATTTGTGGGTCGTAACCTAAATGTTTTTGTGCGGCTGATACAGCAGAATTCGTGATTCTTCCGGTAATTTTGTAGACCATATTCTGCATGATTTGGGCACCAGCAGAACATTCGCAGATGGCATCGAAATCTTGGCTTAAAAGTACGACGGCTATGCCATCTTTTCTCCCAGTCGCACAGAGTTCTCCCACAACAGATGCGAATCCATCCTTCTTTAAAAGTACACTTAATTCATCGCCAATAAATAGGCTTTTTGGATGAGAAAGCGCGTTACGGATGCAAGCTGTGTGGGCGTTAATTGCCATTAAATAAGCATCTTGTTCGTTGGATAATCCCGATAAGGCGAAGAATTTAACCGCAGGTTCTGGTGAAAATGTGCTTGGTCTACCAATGGCTTTTCCTAAGCGGGATGTGAGTAAGGCATTACCTTGGCTGAGAATTTGGTTAATTGCAAGTCTGTCTAAATCTTCAAAAGATTTGAGGTTTAATCTTTCTTTACTACAAAATCTCAATAAGTCTTGAAGAGTTGGCATTTGTTGCCATTCGGATGATTGCCAACCTTTTTCAAATGCTCTATTATATCGAGCAATAATTTCTGGATCTCTGAGATACAGATCGAGCATTCTGAGGATAATTGAATCGACTCTTTGTGCTAGGTGGGGGTGGTGGATTTTTCCCATTGCGATCGCAACGAGTGCTTTGCGGATAAATTCTTTCCAAGATTCCATTCGGCGTTCTCTTTCCGCTTTGTCGAACTTGCGTAAATCTGGGGGTTCTACTAGGTTGCTAGAACCCTGGCTGATGTCGTAATATGCGCCTCGATCGCCTAAAAGTTCGATCGCTGTTTTGAAGGTACTGTTACCACCGCTGCTGATATCCATTCCCACAACTGGGATGTTATTCGCTAAGGCTTCTATCGCAAAACGCCATCCTAAAACACTTTTACCGGAACCAGATTCTCCAGTGATTAAAGCACGGCTAATTTGTTCGTAAAATAAATCGATAAAGATGGGTTTTCCACCGCGTTCTGTGATAAATTCGACTCCTTTGTTATCGATGTCGCGGGGAACAGTTAGAGGGAGAACTCCGGCGACAGTTTCGGTGTCTAAAGTGAGGCGACGTTCGCTAAAAAATGAGCCGCTATGTAGCAACCATTTCCAAGTAATGGGAAGGCATTGTAACCAAATATCCCAGGCAATATTGCGTTCGCGAATAACTTTTGCAGTTCCAAAACTATTGGATAAGACATTGCAGGCTTGGTTGAGTTCTTCAGAAGTATTTCGATAAACTAAAAAGGCAACTGCTGTATTTAAAGGTATGGCTCCTTTATAAAGCCTACGTTGTGCATCGAAAGATTCTTCTTGTTTAATTTCAGCACCGATATCGCGTCCTTGTCCTTTAGTTATCGCTCTGGTACTGGCAGTTTTTGCTCCTTTCGCTTGTCGTGCTAGGTTGTCATTAACCACCACTTTATTTCCGACGCTAATTTCCACCCAAGCTTCGGTATTGTGGACGTAAGTTGAGGACATTACTTCCCAAACCCATTTCAATTGTTGTCGGGTATTCGTCCAACCTGTGGGTGCGTCGTACATGGTTAAAACACCGCATTCTTTGCCTTTTCCTGCTAAATACACGCGGTTGTTACTCTGACGATGTTCGGGACAGGAAGATACGCCGTTAATTCCTTCGATTAAGACGGTACAAATGTGTTTTTCAGTTGTTTTTTTCTCGCTGAGTTTATAGCCTGTGGATGTTTCTGTTAATTTGACAATTTGAGGGACTGCGGGAGGTTCACCATTGTTAAATCTTTGCCAAAGCCATTCCCAAAGTTCGGTTGTATTCATGGGAGCGATTTCTAATCCCATTTTGGTGTTTAGAAGAATTTCCCAACGAATGAACCCTTGTTCAAAAGCGTTAAGCAAAAGTTTGGTGTAAAACTGTTCTTTATAGATGCGGGTGTTACCAGTAATCGTTCCCAGAAGTGCATCCCACAAATTTTTTACGCCATCAATAGCTTTGCCAATCAAATCTCTCGATGTTTGTTCGCCTTCTCCATCGGCTGTCCAAGTGCAGAAAGCGATTTGTTCCCAGATTTGTCTGCTACCTTTATGGGTTAGTTGTTGAATGCGGCGCTGTTCGTTGCGGATGAGGACGGAAACGGGTTTTAGGTTAGCAGTATCGGCTAAGTTTTCTAATTGTTTACGTCTAGAATTATCATCGCTATAGCAACCAGTACAGAAGGTGATTTTTTCACCGGGAAGGATATCTTTCATTCCCTCTTCTATAGATTGTGTAAAGTTGGATACTTCGCTTTTAAAGAGTAAGTTATGAAGTCCTTGAGTGCGAAATCCGAATATTAGTTGGTAGCTTGAACCGTTATTGAGGAGCATTCCCGATACTTGTCTACCGTCTTTATCGATTTCGACTAAACAACAGAGATTAATTTCGTTTTGAAATGGCATAAATCGGCTATTTCCTCCGTACTGATTGGGGACGATTTTAGGTTTTTGCTTGATTCGGATTTGGGAATCGTAGGCTTTACCTTGGAGGCTCTTAGGACGCAGAGAAGGGATGGGAGAAATGTAGAGACTGTCGCCGTTGCACCATTCGTTCCCTGGAGGTTTTCGGAATTTGTCAGTGAATAAATGGGGTTGATTTCCTGTTAGAAGCCACCAACTGACGATTAACCAAAGCGAGATGGTGAAGAACCAACCTAATCCTAAGTTAAAGAATCCCATTGTCAAGATGTATGAAATGACGGTTAGGAAAAACCAAGGGGCGATTTGGTTGGCGGGAATGAAGCCGATACTTGCTTGTTTTCCCAAGATTTTATTGATTCTGATATAGTCTTTTTCAGGATCTCGAAAAGTCATTGGTGGCTCCTTGTTTTATTTGAGAAATGTTAGGATTGTGCCGACTCCAAGTGGGGGAACATTGGGCATTAATTGGGCAGTTCCACCAGTTCCGTTTCCGACGAATAAGAAAGTGACAACATCGATGGCGATAACAATACCGAAAGCTAGGGCGACTTGGGTTACAATTGGTCGCCAATCGTTTCCTTGTTGCGCTTGGTTATAGGCGAATAAAGCAGCGGCGGCTACTAATAGGAGAAATATGCCTCGGATGGCATTGAAAATGAGAGTAAT
Organism: Floridaenema fluviatile BLCC-F154; assembly: GCF_041929135.1. Taxonomy (NCBI): domain Bacteria; kingdom Bacillati; phylum Cyanobacteriota; class Cyanophyceae; order Aerosakkonematales; family Aerosakkonemataceae; genus Floridanema; species Floridanema fluviatile. The sequence goes on from NZ_JBHFNS010000042.1 coordinate 16,846, forward strand.
GGCGGTAGCATCAACGGCTGTTCCTCCTCCAGCAGCACCCGCTTCAGTTGCTAGATTGGTCATAAATTGTTGCAGACCGCTTAGGAAAATGGCTTGGGCTGGAGTTTGGAAGTTGTTGAGTAAAGCTGTCACTGTAATAACAGCGGTAGCTAAATGCCAATATCGAATTTTGCTGCCTAATAGTTTTTCGAGAATGGGAACAGTACGAACAATCTGCCAAAGGGCAAAGAATAGTAAAGTAGCACAGCCGAATACGCTGACAAATAAAGGCTGAACTAGGGTTAAGTAAATTGCTGCAATTAGGCAAACTGCGATGAATATTAAGTCAGCACTATTGAGTTTGAATTTCCGTAAGAATTGGTTGAAGGGATGGCGGCGTTTATGTGTCATAAAGTTGGTGGTTTGGTAATTGTTGTGCATTGGTTTTCTCCTGAATTAAATTAAGCTTGTAGTTCGTTTTCGTCTTCTTTTGATTGTTCTGGTGAGTTATGTCGGCGGTGCTGTTTTTCTTTCTCTGGGGAACCGACTAGAGATTCCATTTCTTCAATCGAAATGTGGCATTCTCGAATCTCTGGAGGTTTTCCTTTGACCAGAATGGCATCGAAGACTTGGGCATCGCTTTGGCGGGGGTCGGTTCCGATTAGTTGTTTAGAACCGTCGGGCAAATCCAAGATTTCAAATTCGTATTTGACCGCCCCTGGAGTGCCGTCTTCCCGGCGCGGTTCTCGCCAGGGAAATACAGGGTCTTTTTCACCGCTGAAGCGTTTGGGGAAGGTGTTTTGAAATTTGTCAACCAGTGATTGAGCAGTTGCTAATGTGTCGTATTCTGGTTCTGATTGAGGTAATTTGAAGATGGTTTCTCTTTCTTCTGGGGTTAATTTGTCTTGAGCGAATTTCCAGCGATCGCCCTCTTTGATTCCAGAGAAAATTTCGTTACCATCGCTGCCATTGATAGCAAGATTAACTTTATTTTTTTCGGCAGTTACATAGAGAATGCCGCCGTCATCGAAGGGAATTCCAGATTGGGGAGATTGTCCGGTGGCGAAAGCATAATTGACTAAGCAATCTGCAACCGCTTCTCGCTGTTGTTGTACTTTGGTTTGAGTCACGATTTTGGTAAGAAGATCTTCTGGTTCGTCTTCTATGGGGGCTGGATTAGGTGTGGTAATTTGAGGCACGGATGTTTTTGAATTAGTCTGTTCAAGGGATGGGTTGAGGGTGATTTTTTGCTCTAGTTCATCAACGATTGTTTCTAGGCGGTCTAGTCTTTTTGACAGGTTGCCTAAATATTTTTGAATTTGGTCGAGTTGTTCGCTGATGTTGGCTTGTTTATCTATCTGTAGAGATGGCGATTGTTTGTATTTGGGGTCTATTTTGTGTCCTAAATTGTCGATTTTTTCTCCAATTTGAACGGCGTTGGATTGAGTGCGATCGACTGTGATTTCATCAGTCTTATTAGGGCTAATGTGGTGCGAACCGTTTCTTTTGGCGCGTTCCTCTATTTCGAGGTTTTCTGGTTGAGTTGTAGCCGGGGGTTCTAATACTTGTTTAGTACGTTCTGTAAGCCTTTCAGTGCGATCGTCTATTGCTTTCATGTCTGCAATGACATCGGCTTGCTGTACGCGAACAGAAACGCGATCGGTTCGTTGGTTTAATGAGTCAATTTGTTCGAGGATGTTTTCTAGTTTGTTAGCTTGTTCTTTCTCCCTGCTTTGTTTGATATAATCGATTAAGTCGTTAACAGTTTTAGCCCCAATTAGACCCATTAAAGTTGCGCTTTGAACGGTTAAACCAGTTACGGTTATGCCGTTGATTTCGCTGCCTCTGGTGGTTGCGATTTCTCCCTGATGTTCGGTTTCTTTAAGGAAAGTTTCTAGTGAGTCAAGCAGAGGATATTTTGTTTCTGATTGTTGGGGTTCGACGTTGTTAATTGATTTTTGGGTATTGCGATTTTTAGCAATCTTACCCAATACTCCAGTTGTTATGGGAGTATCTTCGTCATCGGATAGTAGTTGGTCAATATCATCCTCTTCCTGCTTTGGCGATTGTTTGGTATTCTGGCGAGAAGGTGATGATTTTGATTTAGATAGGTTGCTGCTTGTTTTATTGGGTTTGGGCAGTTCTTCATCATCTTCTAAATCGGTTAAATCGTCGTCTAAATCTTCGGAAAGTTCGTCATCTTCTAATTCATCGCTGGCTTCCAACCCGATTAAATCCATTACATGAGATGGAGTATAGTAATTGTTATTTTCTTTGGTTTCAACTCCTGCTTGTTTGAGGTTTTTAACTAAATAGACACCGCTGGTTCTATGGCTGGGGTCTTTAGTTAAGTAGAAAACAAAGCCAGAAACTTCATCACCTTTTCCTTCGGCAACTAAGTCTATGCTGATACTGGCTTTTTGATTTCCAGATTCGTTGATTCTGTCAGGACGTTTGTTGAAGGATTCAACAAAGTTTTTGAAGTCTTCCCAGTCTTCAATACCGCCTTCTTCTTGGATTGATTCGATGACAGCATCGAGAGTTTCTTGAATATGCTCTAGCTTTTTGACGTGCTTGGGTTCTGTGGCTGTTAGGACAGACCAATCGCGTTTTGGGGCGGAAAATTGTCTGGGTTTACTTGTGGATTTGGTAGGCATTGTTAATCTCCTACAAGTAGGAATTGCTGGTAAAATAGGTTTTTGAAATAGGTTGTGGTTTGCTACGTATTTGGTTCAGTGAAGAATTCACTGACGATTTTTCCTCTTAATTCTTGGTGATACTCACCCAGCGTTTTGCTGAATTCTTGTAGAACTTCAAGGCTTTGTGTGGGGATTTGTCCTGCTTGTACTGCTTTTTCTAGGAACCTTGTCATTTGGTAAAGATGCGTACTCATTTTCCGCAGTTCGCCACAGGCTTGTTCGTTGATAGCAGGTACGGTATAGACGGAATTAAAAGCGCGTTTTCGCAGGTAATCAGAGACGGTTTTTTCGCCTGCTTCTGTCGCCCTTTTCGCTAAATTTTCTTTTTCTAAGGTGGTTAAGCGTACTCGAACGGTTTCAGTTCGTCCGCTTTTGGGTGGTAAAGTTTTGGTTGGATTGGTTGTGGTTGTAAGCACATTAGTTAAGTTGAGTTAATTAGGGGTTGTATATTGAGATTTGATGCCAGCAGTGTTCGATGCAATGGTTATTTAAACCAAGCATTGTTGAGATTTATGAGTCGGAGAACGACTAAACCTTGATTGGTAAGGTTTGTATTGATTTATCCATTGCTGGCATTGCTTTAATTTTCAGCAATAGTGATGGAAATAAGGTTGTTTCTTTCGGTTTATGTTTTATTCGGCCACAATTCCGATAAATTGGAACATATCGGAAGGGGGTGTATCGTCCACTTGGCTGAGAGCGATCTTACGAACTAGCAGCACTAGAGGCGACTGGTTTAGCTGGCGGAAGTGCGATCGCATCATCTATACCCTCAGCTTTTGGGATATTGGCTACAACAAAATTAGGACAAGCACCCACAGACGATTGGTTAGGGGTGCGATCGCTGTTGGAATTTGGATATATATAATCCTTAGCCAAACTTCTAGAATCTGCTGCAACAGGCATCAAGAATAACTACAACACAGTATAAATACTTAACTTTTGCTTTTGTGCGTACAATTGACATGGCTTGCTGCCAAACTAAGGGAAAAATGAGTAGTGCTGGATGTGCAAAAAATCCCTCCAAAAACAAGAATTATTCGCAATAAAGTCTACGAAATTTGCTCGAAAGTAGGAATAAATAGGAAAAAAGAGGTAATAGGAGGAAATACTAGGAAAAAGTAGGTAAAAAATGCACAAAATTACCTACTTTTTTTAGGTGCTTTTTTCGGCTTCGCGTCACTACAAGCAGTCAGTTGGCAATGTTGTAGTAAATAGTGTGACAAGTAAGTGACATAACTCAATGGAAAATTTTCCATTGGGGCTTGTGCGATCGCGTAGCGTGCCTCCCAGCATATCGCCCTTAAATCTCCAACCCCCTACACTCGACTAAACCATTTCCAACTCTCTCGGTTTCGATTCAACCGCAGGCGCGAGAGTAGTTCGGGGCTGGGACAAAGCTTTCTCTCGTTCCACAATCATCTCTTGGAAACGAGCCGCTGCTTGCTCTGTTAGGGGAATTTGGACTTCCTCGGTGTGGACGTTGGCTTTAAACACGGTGCGTTTGGATTCGTTTCTGACAAAGCAATCACCGTTCGGCTGCACGTAAGCAGTCCATTGGTTATCGCCAAACTTGAAGTGCTGGGTACTATGGGAAGGAAGCTGCGATCGCCGTTGTTTGTAAGTTTCCGAAACGACGCTAAAGAGGGTATCTTGCAGAGAAAGCCGCCAGTTGTCCGCTTTAGCATTGCTGCTGTCGCGTTTTGGGTTATTAATTGCTGTTTCTGGTTTTGAAGCTCGTTCTAGTGGTGGTTGGAGAGTGCGATCGCTCTTGGCGCTGTACTGCGCGCGATCGCGTTGAGCAATGGCAGCAGGTGAATCGATTTGTGGCAGTTGAGTTTCAGGCAATAGAATCGATTCGCGATCGATCTTCAGCATAACCGACCTACCGCCCTTATCAGGAGAAAGCGTCGCCTCAAAAGTAGTTCCAGGGGGTAACTTAGGACTATCGGGGGAAAATGTACCCAAATTTTTTCCGTCAAGCTGGATAATGGGAGTGCCTTGAAATCGGTAATACTTTTCGTGAGTCGGAGGTAAATCGATCGTCCCCACTTGCAAAGTAACTTTCCGAGCGTTCCATTTTGACTTGGAAAAATCCTCTTCTGAGTAGTCATTATCGGGATGTTTGACATTGACGACTTCTATTTGATTTACCCGATAATTTGACAGAGCATCGCAGATTTCATCCATGAATAATTTGTAGACAAGTGCGCCTCTACCTGCTTTATCTTGAGACTCAATCCAGCGACAATCGACGGGAGGAACAATGAGAAGTCGGGTTTCATTACCGGAGTAATTCGTTACTTTTAAAGAGTCGGTATCGATATGGTCGTTGGAATTATCTCCGTATTTGGCATCGAGTTTCGCTATCATACTTTGGGGTAAGTTTTTGAAGGCGAATTCAACAAGTGGTAATTCGGGATGAGTAGTAGCTTCGTAGGCAATACCTTTGCTATCGAGTGCGTCTTTCCATTGGTTAGGTAGGTCAATAGTTCTGCCATCTTTTGTTTTCACTTTTTGGAAAGGAACTTGCAGAACGTAGACATCTCGTGGTAAGGCTTCGTTCAGTAATTCGTAGTCTTCTTGTAGGGAAAAGGTAATTTCTAATTCCTCTGCTACCTTCTGGCAAATTGTCCGATGTTTGCTTAAATTATCAGAAGTGTGGGTAGCTTGAAATAAGGCATGAGCCGCCCTAGTTTTTCGGTCAGGAGTATCCCAAATTTCGTCATTTTCGGCTCGGTAACTATCATAAAGTTTGCCCATTTCCTCTTTTCGCGCTTTGATGTCGCTGCCAGTGCGCTCGTAGATAATACTCTTGTCTTCTTGAAAGCGTTGCACTAAGTCTTTCGCCCATTGTAATTCATTTTCTGACCATAATATGTCAATTTCTTTGCTGTGGCGATACTCAATTTCTCTCTCTAGTAAGGCATCTTTGTACTGATAAGGAACGTGCAATTCCTTACCTTCTTTTTCGTACTCAATACCTGCTGCATCCAGTTGTTTGCGCTCGTCTTTTGACACGATTAGATAAGCTGGAATGGGGGGAAGAATGTGCTGAAATTCATCTCGGTTTCGGTGAATTAGTCGCGTTTGTTCCCAATAAGGATTAACGGCTTCTTTGGCTAGTACGTAAATAGGATTGGGGAAGTCGGCTGGCATGGGAAACTGTTTGTACAGTTGCTCGTCTCCTTTATACTGGAAAAAGTAAGTGCAGCTTTTGTGTTTGTCGCACCACTCATCTACTTTTTCGAGTAAAGTATCGGGATTTAAACCAGTTTTCTCTTTCACTTCTTTAGCATCTTTACCACGCAGCGAGTTTTTCTGGTAGTCAACTTCGTACTGTTCCATAATGCTAAGAGCAGCAATGAATCGCTTTTGTTGCTTGAGAAATAACTTTTCATCTTCGCCAGGGTTGGGAATAGCTGCTGCTACTTTGCCGATAGCTAAAGCGACGATTCCGACTTCATTTTGAGAACTGGCAACGCCGATTTGTTCTAGGGTGGTAAATTTGCGTTGACCTGCTTTAACTTTACCTTCTCTAACTTCGGGGTCGTCTTCTCGATACTTAGCTTTGGTATAGGGAATTTTCTCAGCTTGTGTTACTTTCCCAAATTCAAATAATCCGTCTTGTGCTGGTAAGATTTGTTGGGCAATGTGAGGGATTTTTCGAGATTCGATGCCAAAGGGTTCGTCACCGTCAAAATCACCTTGATGGAACTTTTCTAAGTCTTTGGGATGGAACCAAATTACACCTTTAATTTTTGCCATCACAGTGCGGATTTCATCTGGAATATTTTCCAGGTTTTTTGCGTGGATATTCTGGTATATTCTCAAACCATCTTTGTTGAGAATGGGGAATCGACCTTGAACGCATTCTCCTTCTTTCAAATGGTGAGCGCAAACAACACCTCTGGGTAAATCTTCGCAGGGTAAAGCCATTGCAGAGGTCATTGATAAAGCACCTCTGGTTGCTAGATTTCGCCATTTGGATGCCAGCCACCTTTCTGCCATATTAGTGAATTCGGGACTGCCTATCATCAGTCCGAATTTATCGGCTTTTAGCATCTGAATGTCCTGTCTTTCCCGCTTTTTATCTTCGGTACTTTCTTCGGTATCAATGTTGATTTCATCGTCAATTGTAGTTGATAGTTTGTCCTGCTGTTCTTTGAGTTTTCTTTCGTTCAAACGGGCTAAATATGCTTCGCGTTTGTCATAATCTTCAATCATGGCTTGGCGCAATTTCATCGGGTCGCGTTGTAGTGCTGCGAGTCTTTGAGCTTCGACTTTAGCTGCTGGTACTAAGTCTTGTTTTTGGGCTGCTTCATCGAACCAAATTCCGGTGGATTGCCAGCTGGTTTGGGTGATGCCGATTTGACTGTTTTTACGATTACCAAGGATGGCTTTGGGTAATTCGTAATCGCCACAAGGAATGAGTTCTTTGAGTTGTTTTTTATTGATGCCTTTGATGCTAGAACGGTCTAAAATTAGTTGGGGTTTGTTACCTTCAGAATCGGCTAATGAGTCGAGTAAATTGTCATCGGGACGCAGGGTTCCTTTAGCCAGAAAGCTAACTTGGGGTGTGGATTCTGTATTTTCTGAATTCCAACTACTTAGCCAAGCAAAACGAAATTGACAAGCTCGATTTTTCTCGCCGCCGATGCTTTTGAGTAATTCGGAACTGATGGCACCGTGACAGTCTCCGGTGCGATATTTAGCATATTGTGGGTCGGTGAAATCAACAATTTTTATTCGTAGATGGTCGCATTCTGATACGCCGGACATACAAGTGCTGACGAGAAGGGAACCGTAGCGACAGGCGGTGTCTTTTTCGGTTACGAATAAGTCTCCTATCTTTTTGGCTAGGGTTTCGTCACCGAAGTAATAACTATTGCCAGATTGAAATATCATGCGTCGCTTAATTCCGTCTTCTGGGTCGTGGATGCTGGCGCGTAGTTGGCGAGAATCGGGATTGGATTTGTCAAGTTTGACTATCATTAATGAGTGCAGTTCTTCTGGTTGAAACATTGCTTGCAGAATCGAGTGGCGCAGGATTTCTGGGTTGTTGAAGAACTTGCCTACATTGCGACCTTTGGCATCGGTGTAAGCGGCATCGAAAACGGGAATTTTGAGTCCTTCTTCGGTGACAATTGTGGCGACCATGTGTTGATTTCTCCTAATATTTATTGTGGAAAAGGTATGGCGAGACTATCTAAGCGTTAGCAGGTTGAAATTCGGTCAAGTGTTGACCGTTGGAAGTGTTTTTGAGGTGATGGAAATGGGACTAATGGTTGATGCGATCGCTAGTTCGGTTCTGTTTGAAGAGGAGGAAGATACAGGGCTGGTGGAGTTGGCAATCAAACCGCAAGATGAGGATAAATACTCATTCGTGTGTCCCAATAGCGCTCCGGCGGATTTGATGGACAGGCTGGGGAGAGCGATCGCACAATAGGAGAATATGGATTTTGATCAGAGAATCGAAGCTGACCCTACATATATAAATAGGGTTTAAGTTGGGATTTTTTCTATGGGGCGGTGGTAACCGCCCTTTAAACCCAAAGGGTAAACAAACTTTTATAGGAAAAGCTAGGGTTAGGCATGGTGGATAGTGAAACAACAAACTCGACTGCAATAATATCTGAACTCGATCTACTTTTTCAGTTTAATAAGCTGAGAAATGAATGGCAGGAAAAACAACCCAATCGAGCAGAAGGTGGTTCTAATGCTTTGAGTGGTTTTGAATTCCAATCTTTATTAACGTTGTTAACAATTGTTAGGCGATGGAAAAAAGCTTCTCGCACCGATCAACAAGATCCGAATATTGGTCATAAAATTCTTAGTGAAGCCATTTCAGACCTGGCTGAATTAGACGTAGTTTGGACTATCACGCAAGCAAAAAAAACTCTTTCAGACAGTGCAGTTCACAAAGCACTAGATGAACTTTGGGAAATTTTTAATCTTGCTTCTGAATGCACACCGGAGTTGATAAAATATTTACGATTTGTAATCTCTGGAGAGAATGAGGATATCAAAGGCGATAGAAATACCCATGATGTTATTCAGGGGTGGGGAACTAGATCAAAAGAAAAAGATTCTAAAAAACTTTCTGAATTTAAATCTCGTGTCACTTATCAGCTTATTTCCACTCCAAAAGATGACTTAACGGCGGAGTTAGAAAACTTGTCACGGGATGAAGATACTGAAACAACTATTGGACGATGGTTAGGCTATCTTTTTCAACTTGGTTCAGGCTTATCTCCTGAGCGTATAAGCGCTCTTATATGGCGGGAACTCATAAATGATAAAAGCTTGGAAGCGTTCCAAGCAACACTGGCAAGATTATTCAGTCGCTCGGATTATCAACTTCGTGGTATTCGACATACACTCGGTAGCAGTCTGTCTCTACCCAGGAAAGATTTACTTTCACAGCTACAAGCATCTGTACTCACGAACCGAATAACCCTTCTCATCGGTTCATCGGGATCTGGAAAATCCGCACTTTGCAAGCTGGGTATGCAAACAAGCTTTCAAGACTACACGCGCTTGTTTCTCCATCCGTCTGACATTCTTTTCTTTACAGAAACTCCAGACTCCACATCCAGCCGAGATACAAGACGTATTGATGAACTGCTAGCAGCTCAGGTAATTGAGAAACCCATCATCATCATAGATGACCTGAGTGATGCCGATGATCAAAGCTTTGATTGTGTACTTAACCTCCTTCAAAATGCTCTAGCTAACGAAACATCAACGGATGTGCGTTTTGTACTCGTGACACATACAGATGCTGAATCCAGAGTTCGCAACAAAATTGTTACTAGACTTGGCGCAGAACTTTCTATAAACGTTGTTAAGCTTCCACAACTACCTATAAACGATCTTCAGTCATCCAATACTTTACCAGGCAACGTTGCGAGCCTTGTCCAACGTGCTGATGAGTTTGGCCCTGCTTTAAACCTTAAGCTTCTTGACTGGCTGATTAGTAGCGTTCAACAGGATAATATCAATGTTTCATCCTTCAAAAATGACTTAGACCTACTCGCTTGGTTCTGGCGCTCTCATGTAGGGAATGGGTACGAGGTCAGTGAAGAAGGTCGTGTCTTAGTTGAAACAGCCATTTCATTAGCCGATAAATTTACTCCTGATCTGTATCTTTATGACTTAGGTATCGCTCCGACAACTCTATATACTTTGGTGCGGCGGGACTGTCTTCGAGTTGTAGAAGAAAAAGTAGCTGTCACACACCGTTTTGTAGGAGATTGTGCAAGGTTTCGTTACCTTCTGGGGAAACGTCGTGAGCTAGAGGTTAGTGAGTTTGCAACGATTTTGAGAAATCCTCTTTGGTCGCAGCCAGTGCGCTGGTTTGCTTTGTATCTTGTGATGGAATCAGAAGAAACTGAAACATGGCAGGAATTGCTTCAAGAGGCCAAGAAAGGCAATCATTTACAGCTTATTGACTTGCTTCTTGATGGCGCGATCTTGAGCAGACAGCCAAGCTCAGTTCTCCAAGGCTGTTCCGGCGAACACCTTCCTTTTTTCATAAAGCGTCTCATCTCTCGTCTTCTAGCGATCGCAACCGAGCCGATTCCTGATTACTTTGGAGTTTTCCAGTCAATGTCCGCAAGCCAAAGGCTTATGTTATACGAACGTACAATTGGAACTCCAAAAGTACATCTGTGGGAACCTGTTTGGCGTTGGCTTTTAGCGCAGAATCAAGAGGCTTTGATAGAAAACTCTAAGTTAATTTTTAAAGCAGCAGAAGCTTGCCTTAACTGGGGCGTTGCAGAAACATTCCCACTGCGAGATCAGATTGCAGAACTAATTGTTGATTTGGCTCATAAGGTATTGTTACCCGATCCCGACCAAGAGAAACGGTACTGGTTACATAATTCCTCATCAGCAGCTTTTGCTTGTATCATTTTTACACTAAAACTTGTTCCAGAGCGTTCAGTATGGCTGTTGAGAGCTTTGGCAGGACGAGAAGTGATTCCCGCAACAGAATTAGCATCAACTCACACGAGTTGTTCCATAATTTTTCCAGGAGTAGGTATACTTGAATCGGCGCACCCGAAAGGCCCTTCAGGTAAAGTAAATTGTGATTTTAGAAAATTCATGTTGAAGGAGAATGGTGTATATCTCCGTGCTGTTATTCGTGTCAATCCACAACTCGGTGCTGAATTACTTTTAGCTCTGACTATTTCACCGCCTGGTTATCACTATGAGTTCGAGCGATCCTCTGAACTGTTAGATAATAATCTTGGAACAAAAGGATCTCATGAGCTTGATGTTTGTACATTCAAATTTGTCCCACTTCTTTATCTCTTTCAAATAAATGAACCTCTTGCAGTTGATGTTATTGCAATCCTTTGTAATGTAGCTACAGATTATTGGCACGAACACCACTGGGCAAAAAACAAACTGGAGGGTATGCCAAAGACTGATACTGATGGCGTAACTTTGCTTGTTGGCGAGGATAGAAAACACTTCAAAGGTGGTCGCCATGCCCTGTATTGGCATCGCAAGTATACTTGGTCACCAAATATTGTTGCTTGTTTTTTAATGACACTAGAGGGATGGCTCTACAGCCGTCCGACTAAAGCAGAACTCGAACGTTCTATATCAATCATCTTTGAGTGTACTGACACTGTTGCAATGCTTGGGGTACTGATTTCGCTAGCTAAATACGATCCAAATCTTTTGAAAGGTTCCTTATTACCTCTGCTGTCATCAGTACAACTTTTAATATGGATAGAGTTTGACGAGATTGATGAAGGGCAAAATTTCGCATTCGATTCTTTTAATGCTAGGACAAAATTATCGCAAAAAGAATATCAAGAGTTAATTGAATTTCATCGGCTATCTCACCGAAAAATTCCCCTTTTAGGCATAATACTCCGAATGTGGTTAAAGGGAGACATTCCTTTTAATGCAAAGTCTCGAATTTTGGAAGACTGGGATAATAACCAGCTTAATTTGATTCCAGAGGTTAGCCAGTATCGTGCATTAAAAATCCGAGCTTGGTTTGAAGACAACAACTGGCTGTCAGAAGAGGATGAACATGGAACTCAAAACTTTCGCTTCGTGGATGCTCTACCTGAAGATGCTGAAGTTGATGCTAAATCAGAAGAGGATGAACATGGAACTCAAAGCTTTCGCTTCGTTGGCACTCTGCCTGAAGATGCTGAAGTTGATGCTAAAGCCGAATCTGCGCTTTGGAATCTTAAGCATTTTGAAATCGTAATGATGTGCCGACAAATTTTAGATGGTGAGTTGCAAAAGACACCAGAACTAGATAGGAAGTTTGTTACTCTTTTAACAAGTGAAGAACAGCTTACTTCTTTACAAGAACGCTTGGAAGAAAAAGCTTTTCTAGATACAATTTGGGCGATGATTACTGTTGTCCTGGAGCCTCCTAGCAACGAGCTAAACCAAGATTTGGATTGCTATATCACCCATTATGCTAGTAATTTTTCTAATCTGCCGATAAATTTAGATGTTTCAAGCCGTTGTCAAAATTACAATATAAATGCTGAAGCTTTTCTTGCTCATACAGCCCCTAAGTTGCTGCGAAGATGCAAATCTGAAACCTTACTTCGAGCATCTGCTTTCCGTTGCATTATTGGTGTCCGCAATTACAATACCTCGGCTTTTATGCGCTCGTGGATAAGAGAATATGGGCTAGATCATACACTCACTCAAGAACTAATCAACGTAACTCCTTGGATAGCTCGCCTAATTGCACTAACTCATATAATCCTATCCAATCAAGCAATTTTGCAAGAGGATACCCATTCGGTTCCAATAATTAGACTTCATGAGATTGCAGATCCAATAAGTAATGGAGAACATCCTGAAGTTCAGAAAAGTTGGTCTAACTTAGAATCTCAATTTGTAACGAAAAAAATTCCTGAATTATCTATCATTGATGCTTTTAACTCGACTCCAGAACTACTAATTCCATGTCTTAAAATAGTATTTCGTATGCTAAAATATGGATTGTGTAATTGCAAAATCGATTGGAATTTTTTAGGAGCGGTATTAATTCCCGTATTAGAAGTCCAACTAGAAAACACAGAGGTTCAGGATTTTATAACTGCCTTGTGCCGTCAAGTGCTTTTTACTTTGATTCGCCAGAGAGAGGCTGTCTATTTGGATTACAAATGCGCTCAAAGAGAGGACGGATATAGCGATGTAAATATACAACTCTATACAGATCAGTCTCAACTCTTAAGCACGGTAATAAAATCTAATCCTACAGAGGTTGCTGCACGAATAAATATACTTATTGAGGCTTTAAAATCTGTGGGACTGGTAGATTGCATTGTTTTAAGTGATGTTGTAGATACGTTAAGTTACTGTGTTGTTGAATGGAGTTCTTTAAATATAATTGACAACTCATTTAGAAATCACATAGCTTGTACGGTTGGAGAATATCTTTTTAAACTTATAAATCAAGAGGATTCAAATCTAAGATTCCTCGGTAAAGCTAGAGAAGTATGGAAAAAATTAATTGATTTTTTGTGGCAATGTGATGAAAATAATGCTGAAAAAGCTAGTCAAGCAGACCATTGGCTTTTGGAGTTTTTTAAGCATTTTCAAGAGGTATTACTTACTGATTGGGCGTTGAGAATAAAATTGTATCGTATTGGCAAATCAACGAAGGATAAACAGTTCCGCCAATTACTTTTCACAACGCTCGTTCAAAACCAGAATCACTTACCCAGTAGCAGAAATGACGAAAGTGAACTTTTAGTTCAAGTTCTTGCTGAATTCTGGGATTCAGATCGCATATGGATTATCGACAGACAAGCTCGGCTTCAAAATTTGAAAACAATGCTCGGGCAATTACAGGAAATTGATGCAGTAGGTGCAAGAAAGTTAGCAGATCAAATAGCGGATTCCCTAGCATATCCATCTGATTGATGCTCAAGATCGGGTTAACATGGTGTTATTGTTTCACTTGCGATAGATTTCAACACCGCACACACCGATCGCTGGGTAATATAGATCGATCGCGCCATCCCACTCTCCAAATCAAAATAAGTAGCAAACCGTTTGAGATTACCCCCAGCCATCCGGTACAGAAAATCCGCCGCCTCAGCCGCCACCCGGACATTGACACTTTCGCTCTGCAAATTCAACACCGCCATCTCAGCACAAGATAGGTTATTTGTCAACTCTTCTGGTTTCGGCTTCAAAAGGTCAGGAGCTTGCAGCATTGGAGATGGCAACCTCGCACATCCCAGCCCCCCAAAATTATAGAACTCCGGGTCAGTTTCCAAAGAACTGCCGAGCAAGATTTGTCCGGCTGCGGCATGATTTCCGCAATCAAGATACCACACGCGGGGCATTTCAGAACGGCTGTAGAATTGGTTTAACTCTAGAGCCTGGTTAATAGCTGCTCTCCCGGCTGCCGTATCCACGCATCCTACCAAGATAGTCAGCTTGTCATAGGCGTAGCGAATCAACTTTGGGTCAAACTCCTGCACGAAAGCCGTCGCGTCCACTCCCCAAGCTATAGAATATCTCAAAGCTAGAGCCTGCGCCTTGGGCAGTCCGATTTCCTTGTCACAAAAAGCCTGCCTGCTGATGTTAGCCTCTTCAACTATATCTGGATCTGCGATCGCCAATTGCACCTTCTTGCCCAACTTACCCAAACTCCGTGCCAGCCGTGCAATATGGTACGATAGCCAAGACCCAGTTCCTCCCGCCCCAACTAGCCAAAAATCGATCGAATCTGTTTGTTTGATAATTAAAGAAGAAGCTTGTAAATAATCATAGTTGAACATCAGGTAAATCTCCAATAGGGTCATCAAACAAACATGGCGCAACAGAACTAGAGTAAAATTTGTTAATCGAATTGCCTTTTTCTCCGTCTTTTGTCACATCTACAACGAAACTAGGCAATTCAAATATCCAGTCAGCCGGAACGTGCCAAAACTGCCGATAAACTCCCACTCGGCAAATAATTTGGACACTCGATTCAGTTACTTTCCCCAAAACTGCAAAGATGCGAAAACCCCCTTCATCCGCATCATCTGCACCAGAAAAGAATGCACCCATTCGATTGTGGGAATGTACTTCCACAGTGGCATTAATGTAAGAGGAATCTAAACCATATTCAATCGCTCTACACTTACCAGAACTTTGCATTTGCTCTGGAATTACTAATTGCCATTGTTCTGAAAAGTGCTGAACATGGAAAACAATTTCTAACGGTGGTTCTGCAAGCGCAGCAATGCAACTTTCCCTCCACATTTGAATGAGTATTTGTTGAGGAATTCGTCCGGGAGTTAATCGAACGAAAGGTTCAATTCGTTCTAATTCTCTAATTGACGCAGTAAAAACTTCCACCGGAATTATCGCTTCTAATCCCGGTCTAATTGCTCTCACAAAGATGCCATTACTGCCAATCAAATACTCGAACATACTGCTAGAGTGAGACGGCAGATTTTCTCCGACTTTAACAAACTTATAATCGACCAATTCTTGGTGGTAAATCATCAGTTATGGCTGCAACTAATTTAGCAATTGTTTGGTTGGTGCCGATTAAATCTTTAACTGGGTAAGATGAACGTTTAACCACTTTTTTTATCTGCATTCGCACATCACTGGGTTGAGTCTTAGATTTACTATCACTCAAATGTCCGTTAAAGGGACTAGAAATGAACAATTCCCAAGCATTTGTAATCGTATTAGGCGAAGCAACAGGCGGTTTATGCTCTCCCCAACAAATACGTCCACAAGAAGGATAAGAATGCAAATAAACATTGGGCAAAGGAACGTGAAAAGCTTCAGCTTCTGGGTCAAATTTTGCACCTTTAATTGCCCAAATCCAGTAATCAGATTTCAAGCCCAAAAACACCATTCCTGGTAAAGGAATTAAGTGCTTTGATTCCAACAAATTTATTTCGTGTTTCTGAGGCGGAACAAATTTAATTGTCCATTCCCCAACGCTACCAGTTCCCCAACGTACTATTCCCGATTCAGGATTTATCCAACCCGAATCAATCGGTGCATTTGCAAAAGCTGCTCGGAGAGTAGTTGGAGACAAACATTTGTACTTGGAACTCTCCCCGGATTGATAATGAAAAATGTAAGTACCGCCTTCAATAAAGAGAAGTTCAGCTTGAATAACCGACAACTTTCGGGGAGCAATTTCCAGTAATTCCCGAATTATTTCAGCTGCAATGTCAGATTCCATAATGCTAAAATGTGCGAAAAATTGGTGTTCGGGTCAGATTCAATCCAATCAATTAATTCGTCAGCTTTATTTAGTAATTGAGTAGCTTTTTTCCACTCAATCGTTAGAGAATTAATTGCCTCAATTGTCCAAGGTTTTGACTCAAAATTACGATTCCAGTAACTCTCGTAATAAATAACTTGGTCTAACCAAATATTGCCAGTTTCTAAGTCAAGAATTGTTAAAGCTGTAGGTAAAGCGTTGATGGGAGATGCAGCACGAAAAGCTAATCTTTTGAGAAGTTTGAAATCAGCTTGTTCGGGAGGTGCAATATCTTTAAAACTATATCCAAAAGTGCCTTCGTACCAAGATTCTCCATCATCACCCGCTACCGATTCCAACCACCATCGACCAGAGTGAGAAAGTGGAAGTAATATCTGCCATCCACTTCGTAAAGCGTCAATTCCTTCTTCGTGGTCTTGCCAATCTACTCCTTGAGGCGAGACAGGAATTTGATAGAGGCGTTCTTCATAAGCACCCTCTACAATCATGTCATCAATGGGAAATAAATGTTCGCTAACCAGCGAAATAAACTCCAACTCTTTTGAACTGTGATTTCCATCTTCTGAGTAGAGTTCGGATTGGCTTTTTTCCCATTCCACAGGAAACAATTCTTGGTAAAGACTGAGTAGCTGATAGGTGTTGAGATGCGCTAACAAATAATCGGTTGCTGATTTAAAATCAGTAATTGGTTGACATTGTTGTAAGATTTGCAGAGCAGATTTAGCATTCCAAATTACAGCCATATCAAAACCCCATTGGAACTGCACCAGCTACAGAACGACTATTGAATAATCGTTCCTTAGTTTGTTCCACTGCTTTTACATCATCTGTTCCTTGTGCAATAGCTAATTCAATAGCTTTTATCATTTGTTTCATAATTGCACTATCAAGTTCTCCCGCAAGCTCTAAACGTTGCAGTTTGCAACACATGAATAATGCCGGATTGACTTCTTCTGGTGCATTGATGAGAAATTCTAAAGAAGTGGTTGTCATAGTTTTATTGCTCCTTTAGAACCGTTACGTTTAGCTATTGTAATCAATTCTCCCGGTTTTCTAATAATGTCAGCGTTAGCGCAATCTGGGTAATAAGTTGTTAGCAGTTTCCGCAGTTCGTTATCGTCATTTGCTATATCCTCATCAACAGGATGTTGTTGTCCTTCAAAGGAAATTAGCACTTTCTTTTTTCCAGTCATTTTCTATCTCCCAAAAGTTTGTTTGATTATTCAAATTCCAAATAATGTTAGTTGCGTTCCAGTAGATTTAGACTCAGTAGAAGTTGTAGCAGTAGTGGTGTTACTCACTTCATTTTTGGGTTTATTTCTCTTTTGACTACAAGTATTAGCAATCTGTCGCCGCACTTGGCGATTAGGAAAATCTACTACTAGTTTTTCAAGCAATTCTTTTAGAGGAGATGGTAGTTCTCCCAAAGACGATTCTCTGATTTTTTCGCTAACTGGAAAGTCACCATGACTGCTTGCTGAAATGATAACAATCCGACCATCGGGATGACCGTCATCTGGTTTAAATGTTAGGTGCAATTCTACAGTACACTCCTCGAAGATATAAGGTTCTTCTGGTTGTTCGGATTGTAAATTGCTTAATTCTTCGGTTTCAGAAAGAGCATTTTCTTCATCTGACTCTGCCAAATCTTCATCAATGGAGTCGGAATCACTTGTAGGAATTGATGGTTCATTAACGGTTGTTTTTTTAGCTTTAGCTGGCGAAAGTGGAGCTAAATAAGGTTTTTCTGCTTGCCAACGAGTGCGGTCAAATAGCAGTCCAACCTTTTGGAATCTCTCTTCTATTGTTTCTTCATCTTCTGATTTAAGAGTATAGTCAATTAATTCCTCACTCCTTACTGATAAATTAGCATTTGTTACAATTTCTTCTGGTGTAAACCATTTCATCTTGCTATATTGTTTAATAGCTTGTCATAGCTCTTATGGGCGTTAGCCCCCATTATTACTGTTAATTCAACTTATTTTTGTTCAAAGCTCAACTGATTAGTAAAAGTGGTTCATCCTTATATGCTTCTAGTTCTAAGTAATCAGTCATTGCTTCAGCTACGGCGGCTCTAATAGAACCAAGGATGACGAATAAACGCCCATCTTTAATGGGAAATGATATATCGAGGTAATTATCTTGATCTTCAATCAAAATGACAACTTTACCTCGATGAATCCGGTAAGTAATTGTGTTAAATGTTGAAATGTCAAACGAATGGTTGTTTTGTTTGTTCATGGATAAAGTTACACTAAATTAATTCAAAAAATTTGGTTAGCAGATAGCCATATAAATGCTATCTGCTGTTAGCGAAACCTCCCATACTTGTATAAGGTATACTACTAGCTAACTCGTGCTTTCACTTTCTTCTTAGAACTATCAACACTTTTAGCGATCGCTTTTTCTTTTCGCCCAGTACTTTGTGTTATATTTGAGTAGTTTTCCTCAGTGTTTGATGCAGTTTGACGATGAGAAATTACCTCAGTAGTAGTAGTCAGATTTGATGGTACTATGCCGTATTCAACTCTGAGTTTACGTTCAATTCGAGTACCATAAACAGGAATACCACATTTCCAATCGGCTACAATTTTGCGTTTGTTTGGTGTAACAACTAGCTTTTCTGTACGGTATTCAACTGGCAAATCACAAGAGTTAATTAACACTTCACAACTAGGCGGATTTTCTTTGAGTCGAATGTGACGCGAACGCCCTATAATCTCTGTAGAAATTACTCCTTTTGAGTGAAATTCTAGCAGAGTTTTATCTAAATTGCTGCGCCAACGTTCTAGTTTTTCAATCGCCTGATTATGCAGTTTGACTAAATGTTCTAGACGTGCTTTAACGGCATAAATTTCCGCATCTAGTTGGTCTGCAAGTTCGGCTTGCGTGTCAGCAGCAATTTCTTGGTCTGTTTGATTTTCCCAGATTTCCTTAAGGATAGCCTCTTCTTCTTCGAGAGTTTCAGCCGTTTCTAATTGATTCCATAATTGAACGGCTTGAATCGAATATCTGGCTAACGAATTTTTGGCTAAATACATTATTCACCACCTTCCACAAGAATGAAAATAATCATCAAAAGTTTCAATTCGATTGAGGATGTTTAGCGTTCCTGGGGTAGGTTCTTCTAAATTTTTGAGGTCAATTTCCTCATCGTTTCCGTCCCAAATTACTTCTAGGGAGTTTAAATCGAAGTTATCTACTTCAACGGGCGGATTTATGGTATTGTCAGTTTCAGATTTTGGTTGGGACATGGCTGATTCAATGTTTTCCATTTCTTGTTGAAGCCCTTAATTTTTCAACTTTTTTCAAAGCCGAAACTTGTTTTTTAGGAACTAATAATTCTTCGGAAAGGTCATCTTCGTCATCGACAAAAGTATCGTTGTCTTCATCTAAGTCGTTGGCTTCACTTTCGTCTGATGAGGTAGTAATAATGTCATAACCTAGTTCTAGGATGAGCGACTTTACTACAGTTTCTATCTGCTGTGCAGATAAATTTGGTGTGGTTCTTTTGAGTTCTTGCTGTTTCGTTAGCATCCACACTTCCAGTATTTCTTCTGGTGTGGCAGTTTTCAAGGTTGATTTGATTTTCCTAATCAGTTTATCCCGCGTGGATTTGAGACGGTCTGCGGTACTTTTTTGGGTATTATTGGACTGATTTGTTGGCATAAGTGGTAGCTTACGAATTGATTATTTCCACCAAAATTCTTGGGCGTTAGCCCATTGATAATTTGATGACATCGGCAATTAGATGGAAGGGTTGGTAATTCTTTTAGATGATGGGTTATAGCTACCTTTTTTGTAGTTTAGTAATTGGTAATTATGTAAAAGTTTTGGTCGAGTACGATAACAATGAATATGTTCAATAAAATAGCCAAATCTATTCCAATGGAGAGGAAAAAAACAACAATAAAACAGATACAATTTAACCATTAACTTCGGTTTCAAGAGGTGTAAATATGAATTCAATAGGAGGTTTTTATCCTGTTATTCTTATCCCTGATTCAATTTGTCAGTTCTGTACGGATAACCCAATACCAGTTTTGGAAGAAAACGCTACTCTTAAAATACAACAGCCTTTTCTGCCACGACTGCCAGTTTTAAATAATTCTCGTTATTATTTAGTAATTCAGCTTTGGATAGTCAGCGTTCCAATATTAATGTTAATTAACTGGCTATTTCCCATGAATGTTATAGCCTTTCTGTTATCGCTGGTATGTGCCTCAATCTGTGTAGTAGCAGTTTTTTATTATCTACGATTTGTGGATTTCCAACGGCAAAATCGCTATCACCAACGACTGGCTGAATATCAACAACAGTTAGCTAACTACGAAAGTTATCAATTGAGTTATTCGCAGTCAAAAAGTAAGGAAAGCGAGCAGTATAACTCTCTGTTACAAAAGCGTTCTAAGCTGCTTAAGAAGTTATTGAGAGAGATTGTTCAACCACCAGCAAGCCAGGGGAAAATAGGAACACAACAAGGGGTAAGCGAAAAACAGTTTTTTGTTTATTTATGCCGTTATTTTTCCGATTGTTATGATTTCTGCATGGGTGGTGAGTTTCCTATACCCAGTACATCTTTTTGTTACACTGCTGATTTTATTCTAGTTCATCGAGCAACAGGTTTAGCTATAGATATCGAGATTGACGAACCTTATGACGGAAAAACGGGAAAACCTCATCATTGTATGGATAGGAATAAAGATAATCAGCGCAATCGGTTTTTTTTAGAAAGAAATTGGGTGGTGATTCGGTTTTCTGAATTGCAAGCTGTTAAATATCCTGATGCTTGTTGTCAAGCGCTCGCTAAAGTCGTTTTTCAAATTACAGGTGATTATAGAAGTTTAGTTAAACTACAAAATGTTAAAGAATTACTCCCTCACAAACAATGGAAAGTTAAGGAAGCTGTTTATATGTCAAAAACTAAATTTCGTAATTCTTACTTGAGAAGACGCTTACCAAATTGAATATCTGGTGGTTGAGTTGGATTCGCCCAGAAAACTGCGTTAGTAATTACTTGGAGAACTTCGGGTTGATGATAAGTTGGAAATGCTTGATCGCCGGGACGAAAGTAGAAAATTTTGCCTTTTCCCCGGTGGAAACAGCAACCACTACGAAACACTTCTCCACCCTCAAACCAACTGATCAATACTAAGGCATCAGGGTGGGGAATATCAAAAAATTCGCCGTACATTTCTTCAGTGGGAATTTCAAAGCATTCATTTAATCCACTGGCGATCGGGTGTGCTGGATCGACCACCCAAATGCGCTCTTTTTCTCCTGTAGCACGGTATTTGAGGTTGCAAGACGTACCCATCAATCGTTTAAAGATTTTGGAAAAATGGCTAGAGTGAAGTGCAATCAATCCCATCCCAGACAAAACTCGCTGATGAATTTTATCTACAATGTCATCTTGTACTTTGTCATGGGCAATGTGTCCCCACCAAATTAGTACATCTGTCCGCTCTAACACATCAGATGTTAATCCATGTTCTGGCTGGTCTAATGTTGCTGTCTGCACCAAAAGTCCTACGGATTGTAGATGTTGAGCGATCGCTCCATGAATACCATTGGGGTAAGTTTTGGCTACTTCGGAGTTAATTTTTTCATGTTGATATTCATTCCAGACTGTGACAACAGGGGTAGAAGACATATTCCAGTACATAATCAGCAATAACAACATTAGATTAGTTTTCAATGAAGTAAATGATGAATCCCAATTCAGTTACCGGAACGATTTCGTTAACCGTGTTGCCACAGGCTAATGGACAATATATCTGCCAAATGTCAACAGATTTGAGCGACTGTCCTACTTCAGATATTCGTTGCTATGGTCAAACCAAGGAACATACAATTGCGATCGCATTAGAACAGTTAGCCGATCGTTATCGTCAGCTTGCTGAAGAACGTCAGGATCGAGATTGGGATGCTGTGGAACGAACCCAGTCTGGCGAGCCAATTGTCAAACACTATCATGTAATTTTGCATTACGAACGCATTGCTGAAGCTGCTTCAAAATTTGACGCAATGCACGACACAATTCTAGGGAATACAGTGGTTGAGAATGCAAAAATTACTCTAGTGGAAATTGGGGCAGATTTGCCGATCGAGCCACTAACTCAATCTGAAATACTAAGTAGTCGGACAAAAGAAAACGAGACTGTGTTAAGTTCTATTGAGGCTGGGATGTAGTGCTATGAAGCCAAGAATTATAGAACAAATGTATTATAGTGTCCTGTAGCCACCAAAAATTGGGTTAGAGGTTTTTGAATTCATTCGCTCGATAATAGGTATGAGATAATAGATAAAAGTGTAACCTAAAAGGTAATTCTTGAATGTCATCACCACCTTTGAGAGTATTTTTAACAAAAGCGCAAGACCAAAAACTATTGGAATTAAGTAAATCGACAACTGTTTCCCAAAAAACTAGAGACAGAGCTAGTATAATTAGGCTCTGTGCTATAGGTTGGAAAGTCGAAAAAATTGCCAGCTATTTTAACGTTTCTAAACTAGTGGTAAGAAATACCATACATCGCTGGTTAGAAAGAGAAATCAGTGGATTAGAAGATACTCCGAAACCAGGAAGAAGAAGAAAATGGCAGCCAGAAGATTTAGCTGAAATTGAACAAAAATTAGAAACAGAACCCCGAACTTATAGTAGTCGCCAGTTGTGTCAAATTTTAGCCAATACCAAAAAAATTCAATTGAGTGAACGCCACCTCCGCAGAATCTTGAAAAAAAAACTATATGTGGAAGAGAACTAGAGAGTCTCTCAAATCTAAACAGAATCCTCAGCAGTTAGAAATTAAGAGAAACGATCTAGAAATGTTAGAACTGGCAGCGAGTGCCGGAGAAATTTATTTAAAATATTTGGATGAATCTGGCTTTAATTTGTGGGCAGAACCATTATACACTTGGGCGAAAATCGGGAAACAAAAACGAATTGAACAACCTAAAAACAAAGGGAGAAGATTAAATATTTGTGGCTTATTAGAGCCAGGAAAAAGCTTTGAATATGGTTTAGCTTTAAAGAGTTTCAAGAGCGGGGATTATATAAAACTAATGGATTGGCAAGCAACACTTGCGTCAGAAAGATTAAAGGAAACGGGAAAAATAACTGTTGTAGTTCAAGATGGAGGCTCGATCCATGTAAGTAAATTAACTAAGACCAACCATGAAAAATGGTCAGCACAAGGATTATATATTTTTTTATTACCTAGTTATTCCCCCGAATTAAATCGCATTGAGAATGAATGGCAAAGAATCAAACAAGATGAATTAGCTGGGCGAATGTTTGAGGATGAATATGAATTATGTTTGGCGGTCATAAACGCCATAGAATCTCGACAAAAAACTAATGGATTAGAGGTAACAAGGTATCGCTTTAATTAAATAAATACAGATAAACTTTCCGAGAATCTAGATTCAGATAACCCAGAATCGTGCAAAGCTTTAGCTTTCTGTATTTTCGGTCGCTCATTTGGTTGCTCATCTAAAATTAAATTATTATTACTTAGAAAACTTTCCCCCAAACTTTGGTTATTTAATCGTGAGCTTGCAAGATCAAGAGCGATCGCTTGTCTTAATTTAGCGATCGCTCTTCCCTGTGTTGCACAATTTAACACAGTCTCGTTTTCTTTTGTCCGACTACTTACCTTAAGATAATTGGTTAATTGAGAGCACAATTCCAACTCGTCAGTCCCCATCTTTTGAGTTCTGCAACCATCAAAGGATGTTGCTCTAAATTCGGGTTACTTTTGACGATCGCTAATGCCATAGAACGAGCTAAATTCAGCAATTCCTCGTCATCCAGTATATTCGCCAGAGCAAATTCGGAAATACCCGACTGCCGATAGCCCATCACAACACCTGGCCCACGCAGCCGCAAATCCATTTCCGAAATGAAGAACCCATCAGTAGACTTTTCTAACACCTCAAGACGTGCCTTAGCTTCTGCGGTTTTACTGGTATTGAGCAGCAGACAATAAGAACGGTGCGAACCTCGACCAACCCGACCTCTCAACTGGTGGAGTTGAGCCAAGCCAAAGCGATCGGCATGGTCGATTAAAATGACTGTAGCGTTTGGAACATCCACGCCTACTTCTACTACAGTGGTGGAAACGAGTATTTGAGTTTTGTTGTCGCGGAAGGAGTTGAGGGCTTCATCTTTTTCGGCTGATGTCATTCGACCGTGCAGCAAGTCTACCTTAAATTCGGGGAAGATTTCCGTTAATAATCGTTCGTATTCTACTACTGCTGCTCTCAAATCCAGCTTGTGCGATTCTTCAACTAACGGAAGGATGATGTACGCCTGATGACCTTGAATTACCTGATGGCGGATAAAATCATAAGCTGGAGCGCCTTGATTAATCACTTTGGTATGGATCTTTTGTCGCCCCGGTGGTAGCTCGTCAATTTGGCTAACATCCAAATCGCCGTGTAATGTTAGTGCTAAAGTACGTGGGATGGGAGTCGCAGTCATCGTCAGTACGTGAGGTCTGTTCCCCTTGTTGAGCAAATGTTGCCGCTGCTGGACTCCGAATCTGTGCTGTTCGTCGATAACTACCAAACCGAGTTGATGGAAGTTAACTTTTTCTTGCAGCAGTGCGTGAGTTCCCACCAACACAGACAGTTCGCCAGTCTCCAGTTGTGCGTGGATTTCTCGGCGTTTGACAGTTTTGGTAGAACCTGTTAGCAATTGGACAGAAACGCCAAGGGGTTCAAACCAAGTGGCAATTTTCCGATAATGTTGTTGAGCTAGCACTTCTGTAGGAGCCATTAGTGCGGCTTGGTAACCAGATTGGATAGCAGCCAGAACCGCAACGACTGCAACAATAGTTTTACCGGAACCGACATCTCCCTGTACCAAACGGTTCATCGGAGTTTTGGAAGTCATGTCGTTGAGAATATTGTCGATGACTCGACGTTGAGCCGAGGTAAGCGAGAAGGGAAGTTGAGAGTAAAACTGTTCCAGTAGTGGGCCAACAGGAGCGATATTTGTAACAGCCTCACTTGCCAAAAGTTGATGGCGGCGCAAGAGAAACGATAGCTGAAGATAGAAGAATTCGTCAAATACTAGACGACGACGGGCAGCTTCTAGTTGAGATTCACCTGGGGGTTGGTGAATAAAAGCGATCGCTTCCTGCAATTCCATCAAACCATGTTTTCGTCTGAGATCCTGCGGTAGGGGGTCAATTAGTAACTCAAGAAGTTGCAAAGCAGAGGATACTGCATCTTGAACGAGTTCGTTGCTGACTCCTTTTGTTAATGGATAAATCGGGATGATTGAGTTTTTCGTGTCTCTTGCTTCATCTATGTCAATTAATCGAATTTCCGGTGAAGATAAGATCCGTCCGTAATAGCGATCGGCCTTAACTGCGCCCGATACAGCAACAATGCTTCCATTAACGTACATCGAGATTTGCTCGTTTCTCCACTGTTGAGATTGATAATACGGATGATTGAAGAAACGCTTGCAGGCAATGCTACCTGTTTTATCCTTAACGATAAGCGTTTGGATTGTTAGCCGAGGATTTTTAGGCGGACTGATAATTTCGTGCTTTTTGATTTTGCCGATAATGGTGGCAGAATCGCCTATTTGCAACCCAGATATTTTGACTCGTCTATACTTGATATAGTCGCGGGGGAAGTAAAGCAGCAGGTCGAGAATTGTATTAATGCCAAGTTTTTCGAGCAGTCGGCAATTGTTTCTGCTTAAACCCGACAGGTGATAGATGGGTAAATGCAGCTTCATAGGATTTAATAGTTTATATGAAAAGCGCTCGCTGGGCTGCGCTAGCAGCGAGAAAATAATCTTGGTTTTTTATTCAGAAATTAATCAATCATTAGTGAAGTAAAAATCACTTTCCTTAGTGCAATATCAGAATTTATTTGTTAACCTAAGCTCAAGCCAGAACTGCGATCGCATAGCCTCTCTTCTAGCACATCGTCTGTTTCATCAATTTCATCCGATTGGTTTTCCGCTTCTTGAACCTGGGCTACCAGTATCCCATTCCATCCACCAATGCCAGGATTTATTCGTTTGGCTTGAGGTAATATTTCGATAATCTCTTTAGACAATTTTTCGCCAAATTCATCTCCCTTCAAACCAACTACTATAGCGGGAATGTCTTTAAGAAAATCTATTGGCAAGGAAGATATGGCATCGATGCTTAAGTACAAAGTCGGCGTGCGATCGAATTTGGGGTCTAGAGCGATCGCAGACAGCGTTTCCACCGGGTCGCTAGCAATGACGGCTCTTTCAATATCGCTTTGAGTCGCTATCCAGAAAATGCCCTTCTCGCTATCGTCATATTTTCGAGTGGACGTTCCCGCGTTAGCCCCAATGGAAAATTTTCCATTGGGCCTTAAAGTGCAGCTTCCCGTTTTCTCTCCAGTAAGCGTGCGAAGGGTAAACACAGCACGGGTTTGGTCATCTGCGTCTATCCATCCCTTATCGTGTAACAGGTCGATCAATTCGGGGGGCAAGCAGGCATTTTCCACCAAACTTTCTCGCGTGGACTGCCACTGAGAGGCTAAGTCTGGCGAGTTTGTCCCTGCATTTAATGGTTTATCCTGAAATACATCTTCTGACTCAACAGTTGGAGAGACTTTGGAGATTGTGTAAGTATCCGGGTTAAAATTGCAGTTCTCAGATGAAGTATTGTTCCCGGTGTTATTGATGCCAGTATCGCCAGCAGTGTCATTATCTGTATTTCCGTCTTCATCAGGTTTACTATTTGCTGTTTGTAAAATCTGGTTAGATGCCAAAGTTGGCATTTGTGTAACAATGTCCGAATTTATCTCAGGAGAATAACTGACTCCTCTATATTTTTGAAGTCCTTTGAAGGTGTAAGCTTTGCCTAAATGCGTGCCGCTAAAAGCTATATCGTTTAATTTGTAGCTAATGCCTAACTCGCCTGTGGGTGTGGGTTCTATTTTTACACTGATGCCTTGTTCGTTGAGTCGGTCAATCAAAATAGCGATCGCGGGACTATCTGCTGTTGCTCGATCGAGTGCTGTTTGCAATTGCTCTCGCGTGCTAATTTCCCCCGTTCTTGCTAATCGTCGCCGTTCGCCAGTTGTGGGAGAGCGGCGTTCTTTATCAAAACTACGTGCAGCTGGTGTCAAGTCGTACTTTTCTTCTAATTGTTCAATTAACTTTTCGCTGCGTAAGTAGTTCCAGCTATCGGATACGCAACTTCCTTTTTCATCTAATTTGATGCGGCTGGCTGCAATATGAATGTGGTCGTGGTCGCGGTCTGTATGGCGGATAATCGCAAATAGGTTTTTATCGAATCCCATTCCTTCTAGGTAGTCTAGTGCGATCGCACGCCATTTGGCATCAGGTATATACTCGCCAGAGGGAACGCCCAAAACTGCATGATAAACTGGGTTTTCCACTCTGGTGTTGAGTTGTTTGGAGAATCGAAATTCAGCTGCTAATTCCTGGGGTGTCTCTCCTACAATGTTTCCTCCAATCAGTGAAGCGCCTTGTTTGGAAAAGAGGTAATTGAGCAGTCCCGTGAAGCTTTTACCTATGATTTGTTTGCCAATCATTTTGCTAAAACTAGGCTTTACTAACTAGCTTCCCATTTTTCTAAATCTTCATATTCTTCATATAAATCGGTGGAAATTTTTATATTCATTTGTTGCCATTGAACTTGTTTTAGTAAGAAAAGTGCTTTTTCAAGAAGGTCTTTGAGTTCTGCTGGTTCGGTTATTTTTTCTCCCGTCCATAGTGCTTGTTCGGTGGCTATCGCAATTGGTTTGAGTCGTAAATTAAGTTCTGCTAATTTATGGCACAAAGTTGCACTGCTCAGTTGAAATTGTTGGCTTTTTAAGGTTTTGTATCGGAACAACTCGCTGACAGTGGTTTCCAAATCTTTAGCCATTTTTTCTGCTAGTTTAAATTCTTCTGGTGTTAAGCGTATTCCTATTTTTTCGATTCGTTTTTGCCGGGTCATAATTTACTTTGACTTTAAATTATGGTTCGTCATGTTGAGCCTATTAAATTTGAACAGAACACAACCTCTAACTTAAGGTTTTCATTTTGCGATCGGTCCGTAAGCCAAGTGACTGATTTCTCAGGAGACGGAAGCAGCATAATATGTCAAGTTTTTTTGCGAAAAAACTTGACATATTAGCAATAGGTTGGACAATAGAAATAAGACTGAGCCTGGGTTTCAAGCGATGAAGAGGAGTCGAGTTAATACGGCAGAGTTAATTCGCAGACAGGTTGAGGAAGGCCCAGAAGCCTACTGGCGACACTCGGATTTCTCCCATCTGCCACCGACGGCAGTAAGCAAAGCGCTCTCCCGGCTGGCGGCAGATGGAGTTTTGGAGCGAGTTAGCAAAGGACTCTACTACCGCCCCTGTCAGACACGATTTGGTCGCAGTCGTCCCTCTCAAAGCGATATCCAAAAGCTGCTGACAAAACAAAATTTACATCCGGCTGGAGTGAGTGCGGCTAATTTATTGGGGTTTACGACTCAAAACGCCATCTCTGGTGAGTTTGCTACCTCAGCAAACAGTGTTCCTCGCACCATCATCGGATCTCGCGCCCGACTGCACACCCGCAGACCCCAAACGTGGAACTACTTGGAAGCGACGGATGCAGCAATACTTGATTTTTTAAGGTCTAGGGGCAATTTGAGCGAGTTGTCACCAGCAGAGACTAAGCAACGGTTGTTGGAGTATTTTCGAGAAGGCGAACGCTTTGAACGGTTGGTTGCAGTTGCTTCGTCGGAACCGCCGCGAGTGCAAGCTATGCTGGGAGCGATCGGACAGGAACTCAGGAAAAGTCCACAAGAGCTAGAAAAACTCCGAAATAACTTAAATCCACTCTCTCGATTTGTTTTTGGGAAGTTAAGTAACCTTCGCTACGCTAAGGAGTGGCAAGCTGAGTGAAACTATTTGAACACGCTGATTTTCGCGATGCTGTCATTGCAGCTAGAGAATACTTTTCTCCCCTTGGACTTACCGAACAATTCATCGAGAAAGATTATTATGTCACTGAGGCGCTGCGAATTGTCGCAACACAGTGGCCGAATCAAGTAATTTTTAAAGGTGGAACAAGTCTTTTAAAAGGATGGAAGTTAATCGAACGATTCTCGGAAGATATCGATCTGTTTTTGAACCGACAAGCGTTTATTCCTCTTCTTGGTGCTAATAAAGTTGACCGAGAATTGGAAGCGATCGAAACTGCTGTGGGAAATCATTCAGGTTTGAGAGTGGAACAAACTTTGGGAAGAAGGAAGCGGGGGGTATATCGGAATAGCTATTTTATTTATGATCGACAATTTGTAGGAATTGAGGCAATCGCCAATCGGGTATTTTTAGAGATGGGAACTCGTAGCGGTACGTATCCCACCCAAACTGTGATGCTTTCCTCTTACGTAGCTGAATTTTTGCATGAAATTGGCGAAAGTCTTGATACTGAGGATGAATCCAGTTTTCCCATGCTATTGCTAGATTTTCGCCGCACTTTTGTTGAAAAGTTGTTTACTATCCACTCGAAGGTAGTAAAGAGTCAGCAAGATGGGCAACCAATTGGGGCATACGCCAGACATTATTACGACCTATTTTGTTTAGCCAAACAGTCCGAAGTACAGGAACTACTGCAAAGTGATGAATACAGCCAGCTTAAAGAGGATAGCGAACGCATTAGTAGAGAATACTTTCCAGATTATGACGCACCGGAAGCAATGAAATTCTCAAATAGTTTGGCGCTCTTTCCAACAGGAGAACTACGCCAAACTCTGAAGAAAGAATACGAACAGCAATGCAGTAACCTTTGCTACGGAAATTATCCTGCGTGGGAAGAGGTAGAAGCCTGTTTTGAAGAATTACACGATTGGCTTTAAGTCGAATGGAAAATTTTCCATTACTAGGACAGCATAGCATTTTGGCGATCGCCCTACCTCATTAGTTCGATTTTACGCATTCTGGGATTCGGACAATCGGTTGAGGGGGGAGAGGTTTGAGTAGGGGTAAGAAGTAATAAGTGCGTTCGGATTCCCCAATAGTTGCAGTTTTCCAGACTTCTCTTGAGGTTGGAACTGGCATTGGTGAGGGGATTTCTGTACGGACAGCTTTCCTTAAACTTCAGTAAAAAACTTGTGACATGAGTAAAACTATAAACGCCCAAGAACCTGATGTTACGGTCGTATTCGATTATGGAGGGTCGATCACCAAGATTATCTTTACGGGACTGGACAGGCAAGTGCGACTTCTGTGTATGGAACCGGAAGTTGCATCCGTACCGCGAGAGTCAATTTTGGCTTATACCAGTGACCAGTTGGGGTCAGCCGATCCGCAGAATACTGCTTGGGTTGCTTTTAGGAACGACTATCGGGCGGTCGGGTATCTGGCGAGACAGAGGTTTCACGCTCATGCGGGGTTATCGGAACTGAAGTACGAGAGGGCGCTGCACAAAACTTTGGCTGCTTTGTGGGTGATTAAAGAAAAGTTGAAGCTGCCTGCAAATTTTACAGCTGCGATCGCAACCCTACTACCACCGGGAGAATATGAAGACCGAAATCGGTTCGAGCGAATGCTGCGGGAGGCTTTGGCGGATTATCAGACTCCAACGGGTCGCATCAGTGTGGAGTTGTTGGTGTTTAACTGCAAGCCGGAGGGTGGCGGAATCTATTTGATGCACAATAAGAAACTTGGCTCGGCGATGAAAGAGCGGGTATGTGCGATCGCGATGATTGGCTACCGCAATGCGAGTCTGCTGGTGGTGCAACGGGGGGATGTTAGACCCGGAAAAACTAGCGATTTGGGCTTCATCCGCATGGTGGAGAAGGTGGTCGCTAAGACTTCGGGACAAACTGCGGAACGGTTGACACCAGAAATTGTAGCAGCGGGGGCTGAGATTAAGGCTGCTCCTTTGATGCGATTAGCCCGCAGCACTACTAGGGAAAGACGGGCTGAGGAAGTGCAGCAAATCATCGCAGCGATTAAGGAGGCGCGTCCTGAATACGTGCGGAGTCTTACCAGTTGGTTGGATGAGAATTTGCCGTCGGATTGCGATGAGTTGGTGTTTTGTGGGGGAACGGCTGATTACCTGAAAAAGGAATTAAACGAATATTACGATCGTCTGCCGATTATTTGGAATGCGGATATTTCTATTCCCAAAGTATTGGATAAAAATGGGTTTGGGTATCGGTTGGGTGATGTTTATGGGATGTTTTTCTACTTTAGGATTGCTTTGAAAAAGCAGTTCGATTGTAATGCTTCTAAACCAGCGGATTCGTCGCCGGAAGATTCTAGTTTGCAGGAGGTTCGTACTCGTGGATAAACAAGGAAAGGTTGATTTTCTTTGGCGGTATCAACCATCAAAAAATACGGCAGATGGGCTGTTAATGTCCTACATTAAGCATAATCTTTTTCTGCCTGCTAGAGAAATGATGCTTCAGCCGTTGCGGGCTTACTGGTTGGCATTAGCTTATCAGGAAAAAGGGGATATCGATCCGGTTTTGTTGGAACGAATATTTAGGAAAGCGGTGTACGCATTGGAAAAGCACGCTTTGTATTTGTGCGACCAAGCGGGGATTGATTATCCGGTGAATTTTTACCAGGGGAAACCTATTCTTAGAACGTTTCCTTTACTGGAGGAAAGTGCTAATGGTGAAAATACTGCGGATTCGGATTCTAGCAATTGTCAAAATAATCGAGCGATCGCAGATGAATTGTTTGAATTAGTCGGTAGTGAAGAGTTTGATGATACGGGTTTTTCGTGATAAGCGATCGTAACAGTACAGGCAAGTTATTGCCTACAGTGAAGAAGTTTATGGTGTAGCGACATGGCAAGTAGGAATAGGAGAACGAAATATCAAGTTGAACTAGCAGATTCTGTTACCGAAGAAGCTGAAAAAACAGGAGATTCATCAATGTCAGCAGTTATAAAAGCTCCAGGTCATTTAGGCGAGAATGGGTTGGAGAGTGTTGATAAACACGCAACTAAAATTCATTTAATTGATGGAGAGAAGGGAGGTGTAGGGAAGAGTTTGTTTGCTAGGGTTTTGATTCAGTATTTCATGGATAAGAAATATCCTTTTTTGGCTGTAGATGCGGATAGGTCTAACCCGGATGTGTCTCGGATTTATGAAAGTGTCTGTCGGTCAGCGCTTTTTAGTGAGGATGAGAAGAAGTTTTTTGAGGCCGATCAAATTTTTGAATGGGCGTTTGAGAATAGTGTAATTGTGAATTTACCCGCTCAGGTTTATCCGTTGGTGACGAATTGGATTGAAAAGAATAACTTGATTGCGTTGGGTAAACAATCGCAAATTAGTTTTTGTAAGTGGTTTGTTTGCACGGGCGGTTATGATAGCGTCCAGTTATTTTTGAAATCGGTGCAGAATTTCGAGAAAAGGATTGCTCACGTTTTAGTCCGTAATTGTGGATTGGAAGATGATTGGAGTTCGGTGGAAGAGATGGAGGAAGTGCAGAATGCAGTTAAAAAATATGAGGTGAAGGTGATTGATTTTCCCAAATTTTATTCGCGGGAAAGGAATGCCATTGATGCGAGGGGAATTACGTTTGATTTGGCAAGGAATAGTCAAGAATTTGGAGTGTTGGGACGGCAACGAATTAAGTCGTTTATTCTGTCAGCTTACGAGGCGTTTGAAACTACGGGGATGTTGCCGTGAGCTATGGTGCTGTTGATACTAAATCTTTGCTGGATATTGCCCTGGAGGGTCAATCTGAGGAATATCGGCGAAAGGTGTTGGAGTTGGCTTTTAAGGGTAAAATTGAGCCAACTGACCCGATATTCCTGATTTTATTGGCTACGGGGCGATTGGAAGTGCTGATTCGAGAAAGTCCAAAACCGGAGGATTTTGAGTTGGCGTTTACTCGCTGGATGGGGCGGATTAATAAGACGCTGGCGAATTACGAACGGGTGGCGGTAGAGAAGCAAGAGGGGCAGATTGCCTCTGCTGTTAATTCTCTGGTGCGTCAGACGGAATTGAGAAAGGTGGCGACTTCTGCACGTTCTTTGGTGGTGGCGGCTGGTATCCTATTGACGACGTTGGGTGTGGGTGCTTTGATGGGATGGATGGGTGTGCTTCGATCGCAAGGAGGGTTTGCGCCGGGGAAGGCGGTTCATCTGACTCAGGAGCAGGCGGAGGCTATGCGGTGGGCAACTAGCGCTGAGGGGAAATTTGCTCGGAATTTGATGAGGTGGAATTCGGATAGTCTTACTAACTTAGAATGTAAAAAAGATGTCAAGCGTTTGGGGGTAACTTTGGAAGTTGCGGGGCGTGCAGCTACGTCGGGATTCTGCACGATTTGGGTAGAACCTTTGAAAAAGCGTAAGTTTAGGAATTAAATGTTTGCGGTTTTATGCGCTGTAATGGCGTGTTAGACCGCAACTGCGGCCTAATTAATAGTTAGACCGCTAGGTTGTCTGTTAGGGTGTAGTCGAAAAGCTGTCAGTGGGGTGCAATTTCTAAATTGAGTTGCATTAGTGTTTAGTGCGTGAATGCAAGCCTACTGAGACAGCACATCTGACTTTTTCCTGACCTTATCCGATTGCCAACGCTGATTTGAAGAAAGTAATTCTTCTTTAGTAACTGGCGTTCTTCGGAGGGTATCTAAAGGAACAATAAACTCAGCTTTTTGAATTTGAATATCCAGCGCATCAATTATAAATCTTACATCGAGAAAGCTAGCATCTTCATAGTCATTATCTTCATAACGTTTGATTTGTTCTTCTGTCAACCCAGCTAAATCTGCCAATTCTTTCTGGCTTAGTTTGGCTGCCATTCTTGCTCTAATCAAGATTTGGGGTAAATCATCAATATCATCAAGCGTTAATACTATCGGCGTGTGGCTATCGTGAGATGTTAGCCTATCATATTCAGCAATTTCTGCTTGCAATTTCTCTAAATGACATTGTAATGTCTCTCGGTTCATTTTCCATCGCTCATAATCATTTTTTTTATTATCTTCATCCTTTTCTATTGCGGCTATAGATTTCTCAAACTTCTCTAACCATTCTTGACTAACTTGGTACTCTAATTCATTTTTAATCATCATTCCCACCTGATTAAATCTATGGCGATAATACCTTTAACATTTCCCCTTCTGTCACTCTGAAAAAATTCAAAAGAATTGCTTCCATAATTACCTACAGGTTGCTGTGATGGGAAGATTTCTCCCCTATATTTAGCTTTCTGTCCAGCACGGTCATAATGATTCAGTAATCGAGGAGCGTTAATTCTGAGATAATCAATATCCACGGTATCATTATCATAACAGGCATCAAAATCGCCTGGGGATGGTTTACTAGTAACAAAGCTACCATTAATATAAATGGTTCTACAGCCTGCTGCTTTGAGTTGCTCCATCACCATTCGCAGTCCGCGCATTAAACGCAACCTCAGATCGTTGGTTCCGAATCGTTCTACAAACTCTTCCCATTCGCAAAAATGCACTCCAGGTGGGAGATTGCCGTTTTCATCAAATTCTGGAATCACTTCCTCACACCTTAACACAGATCGATGTCCGGCTCTTGAGCGTAACATATTGCGACCCTTGGAAGGAAAATTGCGATCGCTACGCTATGCGAATGCGCCAAGGCAAATTCGCATAGCGTAGGTTATTACCGCAACTCTAGTTAACCAAACCTGCACGAAGAGCGCGGACAGCAGCGGAAGTGCGATCATCACAAGATAACTTGGTTAAAATATTACGGACGTGAGTTTTCACAGTACCGAGGGAAATATGTAGTTCCCCGCAGATTTCTTCGTTACTGTACCCTTCCACAATTAACTGGATTACATCCCTCTCTCGTTGAGTCAAAGGATTAACCGTAAGTAACTCTTTGTCTTCTGGATTTAAAGCATGAATCGAGATAGTTGGAACACCAGCGGAAATGACAGCTTCTTCAAAAGGATTATCTATTCTTGCCAAAACAATTCTGGCAATAGATGAATCGATCCAATTTGCGCCTGAGTGAGTTTCCACAATTGCATCCACCAGCTTCTCAAACATAACATTTTTCATGCAGTAAGAATCTGCTCCTGCTGCAAAAGCTGCCAGTACGGAATCCTCATTATCCTGCATGGTTAAAATCAAAACTTTCGGCTGTTTATCAAGACTTGAATTTTTAGCTTTGATAAACTCTTTAAACCTCTTAGTTAATTCAATTCCATCGACTAATCCCGGTAATCCTAGATCGACTATTGCTACATCTGGCGGCGTTTTTTCTAGCAAGGTTATACCTTGCAAACCGTTAGCAGCTTCGCCAATAAATTCAATATCCTCGCAATCATTTAAAGCTGCTTTGATTCCAGATCTAGTTAAATGGTGGTCTTCAATTAAAGCGACACTAATCTTGTTCATAATTTACCCTTCAAAAAAAGATGATATGAATCTTGAAACAAATGTTTAGATTGAAGTAGGAAAGCGAACCGTAAATACGCTACCTTTACCTACCGCCGATATAACCTGGATACTACCCTTGTGAGCTTCGACAATTCGACGGGATAGATGCAATCCCAAACCACAGCCAGCCCCTGCATGATTTCCAGTACGGAATCTTTCAAAGAGCATAGTTTGCTCTGAAAATCTAATACCTGGTCCAGTATCTTCTACGCTAATGCTTACGGATTCAGCATCTTGGCGAACAGCAATTTTTACGTGACCGACATCGGTGAACTTAATTGCATTTCCGACTAAGTTGGTTATCACTCGGCGGAGTTCGATGCAGTCTCCCCTAATTTTGATTGGAGTCGTGTCTTCATAAATTAGAGACAAATTTTTTTCAACAGCCATAAGTTCCAGTTCTTTTACCACCTCTCGAATCATCTTGTTAAGGTTGAAAGGTGCGATCGTTAATCTCTTGCATCCAGCTTCAAATCGATGTACCTCCAGCAAAGTATTGACTAACGCAAGTAAATTTTCATTGCTATCGCTGACTGTAGTTATCGCTTCTACCGCCTGGGGTGGCAGTTCCCCGAATTTACCCCTGTGGAGTAGAGACAACATTCGCTCGGCTGCTACCAAAGGCGTTCGCAAATCGTGGGTAAGACGGGAAACAAAATCTTCTTTTGCCTTTGTCATTTCTTGCATCGCATCGATGGTATGTTTCAACCTGAGAAGACTGCGAACGCGAGCCAATAATTCTTGTACTTCAATTGGTTTGTAAACAAAATCATCAGCACCCAAATCCAGCCCATCTGCTATATTCGTTGATTCGTCAGCCGTAACGAGCAGAATTGGAATAAAAGGCAGTTGAGTATTAGAACGAATTCTGAAAGTCACTTCGTAGCCGTCAACATTAGGCATCATCACATCCAGAAGGATTAAGTCGGGTGGCGATGCTTCGATACTTGCTATTGCATCCAATCCGTTAGAACTCGTACTGACGTAATAACCCTCTTCCGAAAGGATGGTTTGAATCATAAATAAGTTATCGGCTGCATCGTCAACTGCCAGAATTTTGCTCTTTCTATTTTTCATTTGCCCAATTTCCTTTCTCGCACCCAGCCGATACTTAATAGCGAGTCCGTCTCATCTGTTTGGCGGATTAAGCTAGAAATTTTTTGATAATCGCGATGCTGTTGGGCTTCTTCTAACTTTCGCTGTTTTCTAATCCGCTGTAAGTAGTCTTTCAGCCGAGCATAGCACCATCCAACTTCTACTCCAAAGTCATAGATTTGTTGTGATTTTGTGGGTTTAAAAACTCCTAATAAAATTTGTCCAACCGATTTGGAAGTTTGGTCTGATAAGGTTCTTCGGCTATCTTTGCCTACCATCAAGCCTTGCCAAAACTTGTGACTGTTGGATGAGTTGTGAATGTTGAGCCGATAATCGCGTAGCTTTGATTTTAGCCACTCTAGGTCTTGTTTTCTTTCGGCTGCTAGCGAATCATCCGGCTGATAATTATGCCAGACTTGGACGAGAGAGCTTAGAACTTGCTCGAATTCTATGAGATAGTCAGTTGGAGTTATTAAGTGGGCTGTTCTAGGAAATAGCATACAGTTTGAGACAGTGTTAGCTTGTGACATAGTAATGAGCCTTTGTAAGATTTGATCTGAATTGCCGTTTGTTTTTTTCGTTTCTAAAAGCCCAAATTATCAACTGGTAAGATTGAGTGAGTTCTACCGAAAAGATGATTTATTATTCATTGCTGTCGCTAGTTAGAATTTTCAAAATGGCTTCTATTTCTAAAGTGATAGCTTTCTTGCACGATTTCACAGCTAATCCGTGACCTAGATCGATGAAAAAATGCCCTATCAAGTGATAGAGCATTTTTTTACAAAGGCTTAAGAGCTAAACTATTAGTCCCCTAAGTTACTAACAAAGCTTCCAGGTCGGTGAGGATTTTTTGGAGGCGTTTTTGCTTTTTGGGATCGCTCCAAACTTTTGACTTGTTAGCTTTTGTCAAAGCTTCTTTAATTTGATTTTTTAGACCTGACTCTGCTTTTTCTTCTGTTGTGCCTGTTTTGATGGCAGCAATCCGCTCTTTAATCTGAGTTAAAGAAAGATTCTCTAATATGGCAGTTTCAAGCAAATCTTTTCGGCTTTTTTCATCTTTAACTTTAGCGATCGCTCTTGCCTTCGTATACTCAATTTTTCCTTCTTGAAGCTTCTCAAGTATGTCTTCTGGGAGCTTCAAAAGAGAAAGCCGATTACTAACAAAAGACTCCCATCCCATTTTTCCTAACTGCTCAAAAACCTTAATAACCGTTTCAGCTTCCGGTTGAATGATAACGTTATCATTCGTTCTCTGAACGTCGTTTTGCATCCGGTAAAGTAGCTTGCTGACATCATCCGTCGAACATTCCAGATGATGGGAAAGTAGTTCCAAAATACCTTCGGTTTCTTCTACCGGGTTAAGGTCTTCCCTTTGTAGGTTTTCAACCAAAGCTATACGTAACGCTTGTTGCTCTGTCAGTTCCCGAATAGTAACAGGAACTTCTTTCAAACCAATTTCATGAGCGGCTCTATAGCGCCTTTCACCTGCAATTAGCTCGTATAGATTATTACCTAGAGGACGAACCAGCAAAGGCTGGAGAATGCCATCAGCTTTGATGGATTCAACTAAAGATTGCATTGCTTGGGCATCAAAGTATCGACGGGGTTGAGAAGCAGGAAGTTTTATTGAGTCAATACTTAATACTTTTTCAGGCGATTCATCGGTTTCATCATCTCCAAATAAAACGTTCAAGTTCGCTTTACCTTTATAGGGTTGGTCGTTTTTACTTGGCATTGAGTTTCTCCATTTTTACAGCTAACTGGTCTAATATTTTAATCACAGCATTTCTGGGTTCGTAGACAGCAAGTGGAACTTGTTTCTCTGACGCATCTACAAAAGCAGTTATTCGGGGGATTGGGCTAAAAACCGGAGCGACGGGAGCGAATTGTTCTTGAATTGCTTTGAGCGTGCGTTTGTCCTGGGAGTTAGTCGCGGCGTAGCGAGAAGGAACAAACCCGGCTATTTGTAAAGAACGGTTTCCTTTCTTTCTGACTCTAGCAACGGTTTGTAAAAGGAGGTTGGTTCCCTCAAAGGCTTTGTAGTGAGTTTCGATCGGCACTAACACATGAGTAGCAGCTACCAAACTGATGTAACTCAATAATCCCAAACTGGGAGGACAGTCGATGAGTATGAAGTCGTAGTTTTCCTTAATGGGAGCGATCGCATCAAGGAGGCGAACTTCCCGAAAATCCATGTTTACCAGTTGGATTTCAGCAGCACTGAGGTTAATGTTGGTAGGAGCCAAATCCATGCCGTGAATTTTATTGAGGATGGACAAAGGTTCTTCGTTGACGATGGCATCGAATACAGTTTTTTCTAAGGAAGCCGGGTCAATTCCCATGAAGAGAGTTAGAGAACCTTGGGGATCGATATCGATGAGAAGAACCTTATTGCCTCGCTTAGAAAGCTGATAGCCCAGGTTGAGCGTGACTGTCGTTTTACCCACTCCGCCCGCTTGATTAAATAGCGAAATTACCTTCGTATTGGACATTTTTTTCTCCTATTGCACACCGTTCGACTCTGTGTGAAGGAGGCTACGGTTAAGATTGTAACCAGTTTTTTGCTTGAATGAAGATTGAGGATGGTTTCACTTTGGGCGTGAATCACTGTACTCTAATTGTTCAAAATAACTATAGATATACTCTCACATTTGCGCGATATCTCTATAGGATGATCGTTTATTTTTTAGGGTTGTATCGATGTATAGTTTTACTTTGGGGAAGCAGCATTGTCTATATCTATATCGTTTGTGCCTGTTTTTTGCGGTACGCCAAGTCGTGGCGTTGCTAGGGCTATTTCACCAAAACATGACAAAGTTGGTGGTTAGGAGGGATTTTGGTACTTTAATCAAAATAGAGTAAATTTGTCCTTTTTTAATTGGTTAGGGTCAAATAGCAGTTGGTAATTAGGCGATCGCGCTTTTGGTAACAAGAATAGAATAAAAGCATCTGCTTTGTTCTGTATCGTTCGGATTAAACACAGTTAATCCAGTAGACTTACCGATAGCAACATGAGTACGTGATAGCTTTGGTTATTGAGATACGCCTTATCAAGGTAACTGAACGCTTATGTCTTTAGCTATCATGCAGAGATTTTCCTTCGATCATATTTCCAGGCTTAAACAAATAGGACTTGTCTTTTTCGAGAACATAGCAACTGACCAAACAATAGCAGGAGAAAGCCAAGATTTTTACCAGGGATTGTTGGTTGGATTCGACCGAGCAGTTAAGCTAATAGATGAAGAAGATGGGGTGCGATCGCTCACTTTATTAGAAGCTAAAATAGCAAAATTTATAGATACAGAAACCAATTCTTCTCAAACTGATCCTAATTCCACTCCAGCCATTAGCGATCGTAACTCGTTCATCCGTAGATTATCTCCCAGCTACATCGCTAAACTCAAACAAATTGGTGCAGAAGCTAACTTAGATTCTGATATAGAAGAAGATTGCATTTGTCCAAACGAAACTCAGGATTTTTATCACGGTTGTATTGCTGCGCTTGATTTTGCAGTCTCATTAGCTGGAGAAAAATATGCCTACGCTCAGATAAGTTTACTCAAAACTAATGCAGCCTATTTTATAGATTTAAACAAAGATCGAGAACGTAA
Organism: Floridaenema fluviatile BLCC-F154; assembly: GCF_041929135.1. Lineage (NCBI taxonomy): Bacteria > Bacillati > Cyanobacteriota > Cyanophyceae > Aerosakkonematales > Aerosakkonemataceae > Floridanema > Floridanema fluviatile. The sequence goes on from NZ_JBHFNS010000042.1 coordinate 56,868, forward strand.
AGTTCATATTTCAGAGCAAAAAGGTTTAACTTCTCTAAAACAAAAACATTTATATGAAAATCAAGGTTTAATTGATAATTGGGTACGGGTAGATAATGAAGATTATCCAATCGATAAAGTGGATGAATCAGATAAAGGTTCTTTCTTTACACAGGAAGAATCTTTAGACGATCGGACAATAAAGCAAGAAAATAGGGAAGACGAGGAATCAAAGTTGGACGATCTAAATGCTTCTCCTCATTTGAGAAGGCAATTATTGGATCTGCTAGAGTCTGATATTGATTCAAATGACGAGATTGAAAATGAGCGTGTAAATTCTAAAGTCCAAGTAGAAGAAACGCATCGGTTAGAAATGGAGACTTTATTAGTCAATATTCTATTGGATAATAATCAAAAGTTAAAGCAAGATAAGCTCAACGTCATAGAAGATTGGACGGCATTTTTAGAGGATGGCGAAACTATTAGGGTGGTTTCTAGTTTAGGCGATCGCATCGTGTTAAGAGTTACTCTAGATGGTGAAGTGCAGAGTACTTTGTCTTACACTGATGCTGAAAAATTGAGTGCAACTATCAAAGAACAATCTCATGAGTCCGATACATCTTTCACCACGTTAGTGTCTACTGTTTCTAATCTATCAGAAGACGATTTCCGCACGGATGCAACTTCGTCAGCAGCAATGGATATTCGGCAAGTCGAACTAGCTGAATCTATTCTTCCAACTGTACAAAAAGCTTTTGATTACCTATTAAACCATTTTCCAGAGCGTGTGGAAGAAACGGATAAATATACTCGCGTTCGACTTGGGAACTTGTACGATCTAATTGTCAGTGAGTCTGAAAATATCTCAGTTTCTTCTCTAATTGCTTCTAGAAGAGGCGAATTAATAAGAATTCGCGGGGAAGAGTTGGTTTTGGCGCAAGGTATTTTGTCTGAAGACGTTGAGTTTTGGTCAACGCTAGCACAGAGGTTAGATGCAATAACTGAAAAGAGTGATATCCTACCAGAGGGCTATGCAGAAATTGACAAGTCTAACGACATGGAAATCTAACTTTAGTTCGCAAGAATGTCATTGAATATAAATAGCTAGACTGCGAACACCTATTAGGAGTAATCTGTAAAAAAATGCTGATAGCTTTATGCCTTCTCCCGAACAGATTACTACTGCTATCTCTATGATCGATCAACTATCCGGCTGGCTAGAAAATGCCGGGTTAGATCAAGTAGCGATCGTCCAATTCAAATTTAACTCTCTAGCTGCCATGTATCCAGAACTCAAGGAAGTGGCAGAAATTGCTAAGTCCGTAATTGGAGCCGCGTTTCCTATAGAAGAGGGAATAACGGTTACAGAATTAGCCAATATTATCACAGAAAACTTAGGCAAGAGTATCAAACCAGATCGAATTAATAAAGCATTAGTGGAACTTGGTTATCAAGAAAGAAATGAGGCAAAAAGAACTTGGAGTTTAACTGAGGCTGGTAAAGAACACGGTATTTGTTTACTAGCAACATCAGCTAAAAACTCTTGGAGTGGCGTTCAAGTGAAGTGGCATCGTTCTGTGATTTCGGTTCTGCTAAATTACTTTCAAGAAAACCTCGAAGAATCGAACTCATTAACGATTAATAGCCAGAGTAGTACAGAACCTTTGCCAGAAGAGAATGCTAGTAAAAATGGTAGCTCAAATAGTAATTCAGCTTCTAATCAGGCTTCTTCAAAAGATAACTCCAGCAAAAAGAATTGGACGATAGCAGAAAGAATTAAGGAGAAAGACCTTAAATCTAACCCCGAACAAATTAAACTTATCCAGAGTTTCGCAGACGACTATTACTTAGAAAAATATGGAACTAAGCCACCGAAATTAGCGGGGAGAAAAGTTCATACATCAAATTATCCTTCGGAAGCGATAGAAATTGTCGATCGCGCTATTGAAACCGTTTTTAATCCTAAGAAACGATCTGAATCTTGAGTTAAGACAGTAGTGATAAGGAAAGCTGTTTTTCTTTGGGGGTATTAGAATTTAACCATTGTAGTTGTTTGCCAATTCCAAGACCTTGAAGAGGTATTGTGATATTGTATCCAGCATTTTGAAGTGGTTTTACAATACCTTCTCTGTAGCGCTTTCCAGCAAGGATAATCAACTCAGCTGGTGGGGGTGCGATCGCTATTAGCTGTTTGACGACGACTTCCGACCATTGGCGGCGTTCGGGTATTGATAGGTGGTATAGCGACTGATCATAAGGTTCTATTATCTGTGTAGGATGAAGAATACCGTGTTTGGCACTGAGGATAAAGTAGTCTATTTCCATTAACAAAATGTATTTCTTCGCCGCTAAAAACCATTGAGAAATATATAATTCCGAAGCTGGTGAAGTTTCCTCGCGCTTTTTGCTAACGCAGGCAATTAAGCCAACTTAATGTCGGCATTCCCAACCCGTTATACCCTACCGGGTATAACGGGTTGGGAATGCCGACCCAGATAAAACGTGCGGAGCACATCATTATTTCGAGATGTTGTACTCATAACTATCAGATTTGTGAATGGGTGTTAAATATTTTGGGTGAACATCAAAGCGTTTGTCAGGCAATAGGAGCATGAAGCTAGGTCTAAACCTGATAGCAATTCGGCCTGTATATATCCCTGCGTATTTTCCAGAGGGAATATCGGCTTTGACCATATCCCCAGTGGTAAACCCCATAAAAAATTTAGCTTTTGGGGCATGACGTGCAGGGAATCCGTACTTATCAGGGCGACAACGCTGTCTAGTTCCGTGTCCCTTTGCGGCTATCAATAGGGGCTTAATTCCCCGAATTAATAGCCTTTCAGGGGTTGAAGCGCCAACGCAAACAGCATCAGCCCAATGAGATTTCTCAATCCCTCTGGTCTTGCGATTAAATTTAGTACGCCCACCCGATCCTACTTCTACAGACAATCCAGTTGACTGAAGTCGTCTGTACAGCTCCCATCGGGTGGCATTAACAGCAGTCGCATCCTTAAGAGGGGCTTTGGCTTGAGCCAATATGCGCTTGAGAACTTCGGGTTTTTTCTTCAGGAACTCCTCAACAGGTTTATTCCCCTTCGCTTGGTTGCAGGGATGACAGCTTAAACAGAGATTGCTGACGCGATTTGAACTCCCTTTACTTTTGGCAAGGATATGTTCAATTTCAAACGGGACATTTTCAACGCCACAATAAGTGCATTTTCTCCCCATTTAGTCAACAAATATTCTTTAACCTCGAAGCCAAACAACTCACCGCGTTGGTACTCTACCCCACTAATTTCAGGATTCTGCATTTGTTGCAGATCGAACCTAACAAGTTCTTGGGAAATCGCAGCAACTGGACAAAGCTTTCTAATTCGTCTTACCCAAGTTTCAATGTTGGCAATTCGACTCTCAAGAGAAGGTGGTAGCCATCCAGTTTTACGAGTTCTGTTCAAGAAGCGAGGCTTACGGTAACGGGTCTTTCGATTACGGCGACTTCTCCTTAATGCTCTACGAGACTCAAGGGAGTCCTTGATTTGCTGCCCTCTGTGTGAGACTTCAAGAGCATTTGTGACACGCCCTGTCTCTTCTTGAACAACAGCAAATCCCGTAATCTTGCTACCAGGGTCAATTTTGATTCGATGTGAATGAGTTGTGGATTCTTCAACTATCCTGTCTTGCAAGACAATAGTAAATGGGTAACGTCTGTATACTCTAGCCCTCCCTTTGCTTAGTAGTTCTCTAGCCCGTGCTGGATGCGTCGGGTCAAGAGGTTTTAGGTTTTTGTCTAAAACGAAAACGTGCATTACTGCACACCTCTCATTGCTGGTTAAGTTTGCCTCGACAATGTTATTCAGCCTTGTTAGGCACAGCTCACTCGTTTAACTCATTACACCTGTTTAAAACTGCACGAAAGAGCTACAAACTGGCACGTATTTGTAGGTTTCATGAACTGAATAACGGAGTGCGCTAAGCACTTAGCCTGGTCAAGTTAGAGCTTTTTCAAGCTCCCGTCAACCCTACGGGTATGACGGTGAGTTCTTAGACGTAGCGCGAAGTTCGAGACTACTGCATCGAATCTCTGGTTGAGCTTCCCAGCGGCAATCTCTTCATAAGATAGTAACTCGAATCGACCGCCGAGAGCCGATCGCGCTTGTTCGATTAATTCGGGTACAACATCTACCCCCAGGACTTCGATTTCCTTTGCTGATAATGCACGCGCCAGCCATCCCTCGCCACATCCCAGGTCGAGAACGTTTTTGGGGCATAGTTCAACTACAGCATCAACGATCGCGCGATCGGTGACTAGCTTACGACTCAGTATGTGTCCTTGGCGAACTGCGATCGTCCAAGGGCGTGCGTTTTTGTGCCAGGAATCGATAATTTTGCGATCGCTCAATGGGTCAATGGTCATAGGGAATCTTACTTGGTTAACTACTTGGCTGGGTGCGGGTGTTGCAATGCGTTTGGGAAGAATCTAAAAAAAGCAAGAGGCAAACATACCATGTAAACTAACCTAAAATAAGTACAAATTCTTAGCAATTTATTTTGTACGCACATTTGACATGGCTTGCTCCTGAATAGCGACTAAAATGAGTAGGTGCGGATGTGCAAAAAATCCCTCCAAAAGCGAGAATTATTCGCAATTAAGTTTGAAAATTTGGCTCGAAAGTAGGAATAAAAAGAAAATAATAGGAATGAGTAGGTGATAAATAGGAAATAATAGGAATAAGTAGGGCTTTTTTTACCCCCTAAAATCGGTATTAATCCGCTCGATAAAAATTGAGAGGCATCAAATATCGCTCGAGGGGTGGGTGGGAGGATAAAAAATTCACCTGACTTTTTGAGCCAGGTGAATTTGCAACATGAAGGTGCGGATAATGCTTGTTAATTTCGTTCGAGGCGTGCGCGGATTTGCGCTTTGTGTTTGGCGCGTCGTTCGCGGACTGCATCGATGTCAGCTAGCCCGTACAATTTTCGGGCATACTCCAGAAGTTCTTTCAGGCTAGCATCGGCGTAATCAATTCGGAATTGTGCATTGTGTTCTTTCCAGTCAAATTCAACTTCGCCATTGCTAAAACGAGCTTGGGCTTCCAGTTCGCGTCCGCTTTCTTCCCGCAATACTTCAATTAGCATTAAGCGACGTTTCTCGTCGATTGAAATTACGCGATCGAGAGCTTTGGTTACATTTTGCTTGTGAGTTGCAATTGCAGTAGCCATTGGTAACGCTCTTTCATCACTCTAGGTAAAGGATAATGGGCTAAAAACTGCTCAAAGCCAGAATCAGCCTATGACAGAGCGACGACAAGCTGCTCCAACCGTGAAATTCGTGGATGAATACTGTCAATGGTATCAACAATTGTTTCCAGAAGTCAGAAGCTATGAAGCCTTTAAGTATCTTCATGTGGGTATGATTTCGGACATTAAGCGAAAATCATTACCTGAGATAGGAAAATTCGTGGGGCTTCATAATGAACAATCTCTGCTGCATTTTGTAACCGAATCACCTTGGCAAGTTGAAGACTTAAGAGAACAGAGATTAAAGTTAATTTTGCAAGTCTTGCGAGGTCGAGAAATCAACTTAATTATAGATGAAACAGGAGACCGAAAAAAGGGAAAAAAAACAGATTATGTCAAACGCCAGTATATTGGCAACCTAGGTAAAGTAGAGAACGGGATAGTAGCTGTAACGGCTTATGGATTAATTGAGGGGATGACTTTCCGATTAATTTTTGAAGTTTACAAGCCAAAAGAACGATTGAAACGAGGAGACACCTATCGAACAAAGCCAGAAATTGCTGCGATATTAATTCAAAGGCTACAAGCAATGGGATTTAAGTTCAAGCTGGTTTTAGCGGATAGCCTATATGGTGAAAGTGATGGCAACTTTGTCAGTGTATTAAATAAATTAAAACTAAATTTTGTGGTGGCTATTCGTAGTAATCACACCGCCTGGTTACCTCCAGGACAAAGGGTTAGACAAAACCAATGGCGTAAATTTGATCGTGTATTTTCCGACGGCAGTACTCAACAGCGCTATATTCGAGAAATCATTTTTGGTAAGCGTCGTGAGATGCAATATTGGCAAATTACAGATGACCCCAAGACTCTACCCACGAATTCTACGTACTATGTGATGACCAAAGTCCCCGGTATTAAATACAAAGAAGTCGGCAATCTGTACGGGTTAAGAAACTGGGTTGAGTATGGACTTAAACAAAGCAAGAACGAACTTGGATGGGCAGACTTTCGTGTGACCAATTATGCCCAAATACAAAAGTGGTGGGAAGTGGTTATGAGTGCCTATCTTATGGTAAGTCTTCATGCTGATGTTCTTAATCCTCGTGAACATTCCCCTAAAGATAATATCAGTAAATCTGTGCTGAAAAAATTCTCAACTCATGATTGGTGGGATGAGGGCCAAGGCTGGAAAAATCTCCTGAACAATTTACGCTTAGTCCTACAACCTTTCGGTTTTTTTAATCTGATTAAACCGTGGTTGAAGGTATTTTCTATTCCCGCTTTATCTGTGGGCTTTGAACGACTGATTGGATTGATGAATTTATTTAATGGGGCGGTTCCTATCGCCGTGCCTGAGGCAGTTTTCTTATTTTCTTCTGCCTAGAGTGATGAAAGAGCGTTATTACCTTTAATTCGGTTTACTTTTCATCGACACAGCAGCAATCGCTGCACTTAACAATTCAATTTTTTAGTTGTTGAATTTTATAGTTAAGTTGATAAAAAACTTCCCCACTACCAAACTAACGGTAGTGAGGAATTAGTTATTAATTAGCAAAATTTGAATTTTAGTTGTTATTGCAACTTATTCCAAATCATCAATTTCATCATCAACATCAGCATCTTCATCCACATATTGTGAGTTTGAAATAACTCCAATTTCGCTCCGGGCAATCCGTTCGTTGCGGATACCTCGATGCTTGGCACGACGAGCGCGAATTGCATCCATATCGTTCAATCCGTACAATATACGAGCAGCACGCATCAATTCTTTGAGTGGTGTGTCGCTATAATCTGCACGAAACTGAATGTTATGTGTTTCCCAATCAAATTCAGTGCCGTTAAAACGAGCTTCATTATTTAGCTCCCGTCCCGATTCTTCCCTTAAAACCTCTAACACCATTAAACGCAGTTTCTCACTGTAATTGATGCACTTATCGAGTGCTTTAACGTGAGCTTTTTGAGTTTTGTTGGTATTAGCTGTATTGGTTTTACGAGCTTTATCAGTTGTAGCCATTTTGCCGTTCCTTAATTCAGATTAGTTCATATCCACAGCAGCGATCGCTGCTTTTTCAACTTCAATTCAATTCAGTTAAAAATTGCTTTTGAACAGCTTAAAAAAATTACTCTGCTAATAAATAGCAGAGCAATTTATGATTATACTATGAGGAACATATCGTGAGTGCAGCAGATTAATCTAAGTCTTCTTCGTCCTCTTCTTCATCAGCATCCATTTCGTCCTCAGTATCGGAATCATCATCTTCTTCACTGTCTTCGTCCAAGTCTTCTTCGGAGTCGTCTTCTTCCTCATCTTCATCGGAGTCTAAATCATCAAAATCATCTTCATCATCTTGCTTGTTATAGCTATTGCGTTTCGCGAGCGATTCTTGATTAAATTTGACTAAACCTTTTATCGCTTCTTGAGGGTCAAGCTCGAAAACGTCGTATAATTTTGCCATAACAAGAGCAATGACTTCGACATCGTGACGTAGTGCATCTGGTTGTCCAAATAAGGCAGGAAACACTTCGTTATTCCAACGTTGCCAATTCATTGTCTTGCCGCTTTTTTTCAACTGCGCGGCAATATCTAATCCAATCTTTTCTTTGGTGGCATGACCTATTTTAGTTTGCAGTCGTTTTTCTCGAAGTTGAATTTTGACTCCAAACTTTTTCAAGATAGTAGTTCGGACGCGAGCTAAAAGTGCATCTGCCTGCTCTTCAATAGTAAGTGCTGGGCGACTGCTACCGTTAGATTGTGTAGCTGTCACTCGACTTTTGGAGTTAGCAGTAGCGCCATTGCTTTTGCCATTTGAGTTACTCGTTACGTTTGATGAACGCGAGCCGTTTCTAGTAGTTGTAGCCATGAAATTTGATTTTAATTACACTACTTCACGGCTATTTGCGCCGCTAGGCGCTATCAAATTTCACCTACTTATTCGATTCAATTCAATTAATCCCAAAAATCCAGTTATATTGGTAATCAGCCAAAATGCGTAAAAGAATCAATCAATTAAATGAGTCGATTCATCCTGAAGAATTAGAATTAATTGTGCTGTTGTTAGACAGTTGGTTGATGGCAAGCATAACAAAAGTTGGGTTAATTGAAATAGTAAGTTCCGAGTATTTCTTGAAGTGGTATGCGTGTTATTAACGATTGGCTGGGGTTGGCAAAAAAAGGCATCAAAATTGTCGGATTGGAGTATTACACTACTGACCGAACGAGGTTATTGACACAGTTTTATCAATGGGGACAAGAACTGCAATTACCTGTTCTATTTTGGAACTCTGGCTATAGCTCTTTGCAGGAAGTTGTGATTAAGGATGATAAGTGCATTTTACAGAAAACTAGCTTTTCTCCAGATTCGGATGTGCCTCAATTTTTATTGGAAGAAGGGAGAGAAGGTATTTACCTGCTTGAGGGGTTATTAGGTTTTGATGAATCTAGCGATGCTCGTGCGTTCCAATTGGCGAATGCTTATTATCACTTATCTTGGTCTAACATTCGTCAGTACTGGGTAATGCTGGAAAACTACATTCAGTTACCAATGAATTTGCAGCCTTTGATTCCGGTGCTGACTACTCCAATGCCCGATCGCGAAACTGTGCAAAGAATAGTAACATCTTTCTGTACTCAAAACCAGATTTGTGATAATTCAGCACTCGTTCGAGCTTGTCAGGGTTTACCTGAAGGTGAAATCGAGTTGGTATTGGAACGGTCGTTAGCATTTGCTTATACAGTAAAGAAATTAGCAGATTTGGTACTCGACCATAAGGTTAACAAGCTGCGGGGGCGAGGTCTGGAGTTTATTGCCGAAGCGGATGTTCCGAATGCAGGTGGTCTAGACCTTTTGGATGAGTCGCTTTCCAAGGTCGCTTCCTTGTTGAGTCCAGAAGCCCAAAAATACGGTTTGAAGTTTCCCAAGGGTATGATTCTTTGGGGGCCACCGGGGACTGGTAAAAGTTTGAGTGCTAAACTAGCGGCTAAGAAGATGGGAGTACCTCTGTTAGCGGCTGATTGGGGTTCGATTGTTGGTGCTTCTAAACCAGATTTTGCTCTGCGCGAACTGCTGGAACTGACTCAGGCTTTAAGTCCTACTATTCTCTATTGGGATGATTTTGATAAAGGGTTTGCGGGGTGGGATTCTAATGCTGATGGTGGTGTTTCTCGGCGCTTGTCGGGGAAGTTATTAACTTGGATGCAGGAGCACGAATATCCAATTTATATTGTGGCAACTGTTAATCGTTTGGGGATGTTGCCACCGGAATTAATTCGTCGATTTGATGATATTTTCTTTGTTGATTTGCCTCATGAAGGGGCAATGTACGACATTTTTAATCTACATTTACAAAAGTATTTTCCAGAGTTTCGTCATGCTTCTATTTCGCCTTGGACGGATGATGAATGGCGAATTTTGTTAAGGGATTATAGGCTTTGTACGCCAGCCGAAATTGGTAATGCGGTGCGAAAATGTGCTGAGGAAATTTACTATCGTCATCAGGTACAAGGTCAACAGCCGGATGAATTGAAGGTAACGTTGGATGACCTCCGGCGACAGCGTTATCAGTTTACGCCATCGATGCTGCGGGATGAGGAGCAGATTTTAGCTATTCGCAATCAAGCAACTTATGCTAAATCGGCTAGTGGAGAGGATCGATCGCGTTTTTCTGTTCCGCTACAGGAATTATTTGGTTAGTATCCACAGGATTACTGTAAGTAAGACTTTCCTACAGGTACGCAGCAGCTTGAAAGCGCCGTCATAAGTGTCAAATTGAATTGGCTTGACAGATTGGACGCTTTTAAGTTAGTAAAAGGATGGAATCCATCTGTTCAGACTGCAAAGTTTAAGCAGGTGAAGCGGTTGCAAGACTGGTATAAAGGACAAAACTAATATGTACTCACAGGAAAGTGGTGCTGAAATTCAGGCACGCTCGCCCAAGCCTTCTATTGACCTCGCTACGCTCGTAGATCTACTCGCTAAGGCAATTCTTCCAAACCAGCCTCCAGAAAATGCTGACAATAAAGACCCCAAATACAAGCCAGCATTGATTTTCGATAGTGAAAAGAAACGTCTGAAACTCTGTACTTCAAGCGTTCTTCTAAGGTTATTTGCACAGGAGAGCTTCCGAAAAGATTTTAATCCAACCAATGGTAAGGGCTTCATTCGGAATTTATCAATGCCTGCATACGGAACTCGGTCTCGCATTGGTGGCTGTTTGGTAGAAGACAACGCAACGAGATTGCCAGGTGCCTTAGATCGATTAATGTCTGCCATAGACCAAGCGCTTGATGCTGCTTTACCTAAAGAAAGTTCATTATCAATACTGTTGTTAGAGCAACCAATTCAACAGCTGACTCGACTAGCGAAAGAAGCGGGTACTGTTTTCAACAATCAAACAAACAAGGCTAATCTTGTACCTCTAGCATTCCAATCCGCAGATGCGAAATCTGATAATCCTTCAACGGCTGTGGCAAAGGTAATATCATCAGTTGAACGAGTTGATGCTGATGATTACTTTGAGCGAATGTGCGAAGCAGTTAGTAAGTATTTGGAACAAAGTGATTCGAATGAAGATGAAATTGTATCAGCTATTGATAGTTTAGAAGCGGAAAAAGAAAGAGAAGATAGTCAAATTAATCGTTTTTTGAACTTTCTAGACGATGAAGCATTAGCTCGAGTTAGACTGACTATCACCTTCCGTATTATGGAAGCGATCGCAGAAAATGCCCCAACGGCCAATCAAACCGGACACCAACTCTTAGCAGAGTATGTTAACCGAGTCCTCACTCTATGCGAATCTGCTAAAGAAATTGGCTACCCCGTAGATTTAACCGCTCATTTTGGCATTACTACTGAATTTAATTTGCTAGATTATCTAAGCAAAGCTACATTCTATTCCTGTCTTCCAGTTTGGGCTGAGTGGAAAACCCAAATTTTTGAGGAAAAAGATACCAATCAAACAGCAACCAGTCATGGTGTTGTTAGGGAAGTGAGTTATCGCTTTCGAGTCAATGGACAAAATCCTGAATTTGACAAAGCTGCTTTTGAAGCGAGACTTGAGAGAATTGAAGAAGATTTACTTGAAAATGAGGAAACTTCACTACAACCTGGAATAATTTGTCGGCGTTTAACAGAGCTAATATTTTTAGCAGTTGTTGTACCTCAAAACAGCCAAGAATTACTGTCTAAAGAAACTCTACCAAATTCAGTAGAGCAACTTATTTCCTTACTTCAATTGCAAGGAAAGGAGGCTGTGAAAGAGGTTATAGGAAATTTAAAGGAACGCGCCAAGTCAATGGAATCAATTGCAACAGCTTTGATTTCTATACTTCGGTTAAAAAGCCAAAAGATAATTTCCCAAGTTCAGCGTAATTCCTCCCAACAATTTATTTGCGTGAAGCGAAACATCATAGAGTGGTCGCGCTTGGAAGGGGCGGAAGCGGGTGTTCGAGATCTACTGAAAGGAGCTCAACAAGGTTCTCGCGAACAGGTGGAATGGTTTAAACATATTGAGATTTGCGATCGACCAGAGACGCAGGGGCTTTTATTCTCAGTTAAAGTTAGTGCTGAACTTTCTGAATACAATTTAGCAATCAAAGGAGACTCCAATTCAATTCAGGCGCAGCGACTATTTCCCCAAAAAATTCTTCAAGTTTGTTGGGTTCCGTATTGTTCTCAAAAAGAAGCAGACGGTCAATGGACATATAAAGTTTCTGAAACCGCCACTGTAGCAAGAGGATGGGTATTACCAGCTGCTATTCAAGTTGAATACGATGTTCAAACCTTGAAGCGGCGAACTAACCAAAAAGGATCTGAGGAAAGTAAACAGTATCATGCAGCAGCAGTTGCTGCTTTCGTAGTGCTAGTTTACTGTTGTTTATGGCGGATCATCCAACAGTTGAAACAATCAGATAATTCGGTTCCTATTGAATTTACAACCTTGATGTTGCGACTGCAAGAAATGGGTAAAGAAAGTGATGAAAAAAGCGGCGACTCTTATGTTTATGCAGCTGCCCAAGCGCTTGAAGCCATTTTGAGTGAAGATACTCCCATCCGAATGCAAGGGGCTGTTCTGCAAAATCTCAATGGAAAAAATTCAAAATACATAAAACCTAGTATCTTCAACGCTTTGTTGAGTGTATTTCCGATTGCCATTAGTACATCAAATACTCCAACAGTTCCTAAGATTGGTTTAATTTCCTATGCTACCCGTCCCTGCGATGAAATGAGTTTTTTCAATGAAGACGAAAAAGGCTACCTTTTTCTCACTCAAAGTTACATAGCTAAAGCTATTAATGAACCATTTTCAGGTTACGAACTTAAAATGGAGCGGATGCAATCCGATGTGGTTGATTCTCCCCAACAATTGAAAAAACAACGATTAGTGCAAGAAGAGATTGGTTATCTAAAAGCTCAAGGATGCCAGCATATTATTTTATTGTCTCATGCTTATGGCGGTCGCCGAATTAACCGATCGGCAGATTACAATTCTCAATTAACCAATAAGGATTTCCTCGAAGAAGTCTTTCAAACCTTTCCCGAGTTAACCATTTATACAATGGTTCGGGATGTATTCCCCGCTACGAGATTGCGTAAGCGCTTACCCAATGAAGCCGCATTTGAAATTTTACGTGCTGGAGATCATACGAGTTTCTTGCAGTCTATGGAAAAAGTCCGCGTGCGCGATGTCATTCCGGTCTATACATTTGCCACACTTTTTGCAATTCAAGAAGATAAGCGTCCACAGTCTGGTTTTTGTGTTTATTTCCTAGTATCCGATCAACGGGTTAGCAATATTGATTGGACAGAACGTGCTCGTCAACATTTAGTTAATCCAGAACAGCTATCTAGCGTTCATCCTTGCTTAATTTCAGTGCTGCGTGGATTGCATTTTATAGAAGCTGAAAAAGGGGTTCAGAACGGGCAACTTATCCCGGTACTAGACCCCTTTAGTTGGATCTCACCTACCACAATTGAAGCAGCTGGAGAAGTCGAAGTTTTGCACACTCGTCGCAAAGGAAAGGTATTACTTAGCTATCCTGCCTTACTCAGCCATGTTTCTCAAGTTTTACACCGGAGGAAGTAATGCCATCATCGTTTCTTCTTCAGGCATCTCTTTGGGGCCAGATTTTTGAAATTGCTGTTAAACGCGGTGTGCTACTCCATCTGATTCATCAAAAGCTAATTTTAGATAATCATCCAGTACTCGAACCTTGGCAAGCGATCGCAAATGCAAAGATTGAGAACGAACTGGTTAGAACGCTGAAACTAACCGATCCGAATGCCAGAGCATGGGCAGGGACAATGGTGCGTCATTTGTTGGTGTTGGGCTATGGTTTAGGCTGGACGGCGATGCGAGAGTGCCTGAAACACAGTCCTGTTCGTCAAGCCAAGTTGGAAGCAATTTGGTGTCCGTTGACACTTCCAGGACAACTATCTGTTAGCGATGAAGAAATAGAAAAGGAAAAGACAGCGCGAGCATTTCAAGCAGCTTTCAATTTGCCAGGAAATCCAGATAGGGCTTTAGTATACCAGGGTCAACCGGGCAGAGCCGATTTTCTCCTCTGGTTATCCGCTGATGAGAAAACAGAAGGTAATTTCACAAGTCACTCTGCAAGATTTTTGACCCGAAAAGAAAACAAAAATAAACGTCAAAAATTTGAAAACTTAATTCTCTGTTTGGAGTTCTCCTATAATGCACCTGCGAATTTAGCAGATTTTAGTAATGAAACACCTCACCGAGAAGAAATTAATCGCTATGCTCGCTACATTGATTCCCGCGGAGTTTTTTCTAGGGTTTGTGCAGAGGTAGAGGGTAACGAGTTTTTGCTATCGTCAAAACTGGCGAACCATTTATCTGCATTTAGTAGTTCCGATAAACCCTTATTCAAACTCTGTCAAGCATCGTCTTACACGGAACGCTTGATTCATTTGTTGCGTGTACGCGATCATATAAAGGGAGCTTGTAGTGCCAGAGCGATCGCGGTAACATCGAATGGCTTTGAAAGCCTTGCTGCTCATTTCATGGATCGGGAACCAGAAGCTGAACCCAGAGCTAGACTGATGAAATCATTGGGGGAAGCGTATCGAAATCTTCATAAACTCAGTGATGATGCGCCTGACGAACTCCAGAAAGAAATTAGTTTGGTGTTTAATAAACTGTTGGGATCGCTACCAGAAACTTTCAAACAGCAAGCAAAGCAAATTAAACAACTGCCGGATTTAGGCTCCGATCTGCATTTCCTATTTCAGGAGAACGTCGAGGGATTTTATAGTCCTATGCAGGAGATTTTAAGGGCAGATGCGATCGCTGCCGTTGAGGAAACAGAAGAACTGCGAGAGTTTTTTGGTGGCAGTCCTCAATCTAAGTTTGCAGTGGCTCTTGATAGAAACAGTCAACAAGATGAACAAATTCCGTTACGCCAAGTCCATGCAGCCGCAGTTGTTGCAGGTTTAAATGCTGCCCGAACAGGAAAACTAAATGTAATTGCTTTAGAGGGAAATCCTGGAATTGGTAAAACGACTGCTGTGATGGATTTTCTCAAGCAGCAATCTCAAGGTTTCCTGTTTCTTTACGTTAGTCCGCGAGTTGTCATTAATCGGAGTGTTACAGCTAACCTTGCTAGAGAAAGCGGTAATGCTACTGGTATCTTGACCCTGACAAGTAATGCCAATTTGATTACTGCTGCTCCCAAGTGGTACGAGCAACAAGTCGAGAAACACGGATGGGACAATCGCCGGATTGATAGTGGTGTTGTTGTAGATGGGATTGAAGAACTGGCTCGTCCTAATTGCAGCACTGTCTTTTTGACCCCCGAACAGGAACACGAGATTGATTGCAATGTTATCAGCTCTACTCGTTATAAGCGTTCACGCTCGGAACGAGACGACAGCGTGGAATCAATCCAGCGTCCAGGTGTATTACTGACCCTAGCAGGTGCAGCCCGACGATTGCTAGAAGTTAATCCGCAAGTGTAATCGTTTGGTAATGACAGCCGCAACTCAAGGGTATCGCTTGCTTAACCAAACAACGACAGTGGAAGCTCTCAGCAATTTGTTTAAATCGAGGGCCAATACAACACCAGGAAAAAACGAACGTCAGAAGTTTGGGGCAAAAATTCCCACCATCATTGCTATGGTTGATGAATTAGCTGGTGATGGTGCAGGAGCACCGTTCGTTCACAAGTTAGCTGAGTGGCTGCACCAGCAATTCATTGAACCATTTGAGGGAACTCAATCGCCCTTCAAGGTTGTTCTGATTGTTGCTGATGCCTCGTTGAGCAATGAAATTGTTCTCAACAGCTTTCTTAACTCCGGCGATCGCGCTCCTGACAAAGTGTTCATTAGTCAAAGTCGAGGTGAAGCACCGTTTCGGGTGACAGGTACTTATACAAAAGTAGGTCTTAGAAAACATCCAACCTTGCACGTAATGACAAATAGCTATCCTGCTTCCGAACTGAGTATTGACTATAGTATTCGTCTTTCACCTGTTACACCAGGGTTAACCAGTGATGGCAAAAAGCAGGTAATTAGACAAGCAATTCGAGAGCAGCTAGAAGACAAATTGTTGATGAATGCTTATCAGGAAATCCAGCGCGGGTTAAAACAGGGAGCGGAACAGCTAATTTTTTTTGCTCAAAATAAAGCTTTTCTTCGTCAGTTAGGGGAGAAACTGACAAAAGGTGCAGATGCTTTATGCCAAAGCGAACAGGTGGCAGTTTTAGATCAAAGCGTACCACCCCATGAACGGTTGAAGCTAGTACAAGAGCCACATCGCGATCGGATACGAGTTTTTCTCATGACTTCTTCAGGGGCAAGAGGGGTTTCTTTCCCTAAAACAGATTGGATTATTGCTGCGATTCCTCGCTTTAATATTGAAGCAGCTTTGATGGAAGTTGCACAACTGATCTACCGAGGTCGGGGAATGTACAGAGATCCAGAAACCAAAGAGCCAGTTTCTGGAGATGAGAAAGCTAGGCGGTTAGTTATGCTCATCAACGATTTTCTCGTTATAGAAGAAGATATTGACCGTAATAGAGCGTGGTTGCGTCAGGCAAGCGATTTATTGACTTTGCTAGTAATGCTCCGTTCCACAATTCATACCCGCATTAAAGGAGATGCCGGACTCAAGCGCCAACGAATTTCCTTTGTCCCTGTTGGCTCGATAGGAGATGAAGAATTATTGAGTTTGATGTCGGAGGATGTCTGGAGTTTTTTACGTGAGGCAAGAGTCGCGATCTGCGATTCTCGCTATGAAGAAGTTAAAGGTGTTGTCAGCAAGGCAGTGCAGCTAACCAGTAAAATTTTTGCTCATTTTAAATTACAAGGTTTAGCACCTGATAGGAATGCTAAGTCATACGTGGATTATCAAACCTTAGAAGCGATCGTCAAGGCTGTTTCTCGTCCTTCCAGTCGATTAGTACCATCTTTGGACAACCAAGCACTTGTGATTCCAGAAAGTTTAACTTGTATTGGTCCCTTTTGGATGGAAAACTGGAGCGAGCGCAAAACCGAGGAGCGATTCAGCTTTGAGGGATGGCGGTCTGACATTCAGGAAAATAGTGGTCATCTTTTGAGACTACTACGAAAGATTTATGAAGGAACCGATTTTCCACCAAAACTCAAACGTCCAGCCAAAGAATTACATAAATTATTGATTCGCGAACAAAAGGAAAGAATTCTTGAATATTCAACATTTCAGGCGTTGGAGACTGAAAATCTTGTAATCAGTCTACCTCTTGATTATCCTCATTTTTGGAGCGAACATTTGGAAGAGGATATTAGTAGAAAAAAGGTATTAGAAGATCCAGAAGTTTGGAGAAACGCCTTGGGTCGTTCTCTAACACCTCAAGGTTTGGTGATGCCTGTAGTAGCACAGTATCAATCATTTCCTTGGGTAGCTGCGATCGGACGACGGGTGTTTGCACAGTTAGAAACAACTTTTGACGATCGCTATTTTATGGCATCTAGTGAATTGAACCTTCTCAACACCATGCTATTTGAAGATGAAGCTGAGACAAACTTTTAAATTTTACTTAAACTCAACCCCAAGAAGAGGAAATAGTTAATTCCACTTCGACTGGAACTTGCTGCAAATACAATTCCCCCGCTTCCACCATTACTCTTTTCAGAATCCGACTGGTTCTTTTTAAACTTATTTGCGGACACTCTAATAAAATTTCATCATGTACCACACCAATCAATTTTGCTCCAGTTTTGGGTAGCAACTCGAACAGGCGAGCGATCGCCACTTTCAACATATCAGCCGAAGTTCCTTGAACCGGGTGATTTAGTAACTCTGAAAGCCTGGGTTTTTTTGCCCACCTTCGCCTACGTCCGCCAATTGTACGAATCTGTTTGATATCTTTGGCATACACCGTTCTCCTAATTCTGTCATGCCATCTTTTAACTCCAGAATAAGCTTGAAAAAACCGTTTTCTAAACTCTTTAGCTTCCTCCAAAGTTAAAAGAACATCATATTTTTCTTCCGCATAAGCTTGCAATTTGGCAGCACCCATGCCATAAATTAATCCAAAATTAACCGATTTAGCAATGCGTCTATCTTCTGAAGTGACCTCCTCTAACGACTTTCCGGTAATCAAAGAAGCGGTTAAAGTATGCAAATCTTCACCTTTAGTGTAGGCATCAAGCATCCTTGTATCACCAGATATTTCAGCGACAATTCTTAGTTCGATTTGGCTATAATCGGCTTTAACAATTTGATATCCTGGTGCAGCAATAAAGCAATTACGCATTCCCTTAGCCGTGCAATTTCTCGGAACATTCTGCAAGTTTGGCTGCTTGCAACTAAACCGTCCAGAACGCGCACCACATTGTCGATAACTAGGATGAATTCTTCCAGTTATCGGGTGAATATGTTTTGGTAATGCTTCAGCAAAATTAGAATACAATGATGCTAATTTCCGATAATTTAGTAATAACTGAATTATGGGATATTGACGAGCTAAAGGAATAAGTTCACTTTTGCTGGTTAATTTAATCGGAATATTGAGAGCATGAAGCGCACTTAAAACTTGTGTTGACGAGCGGGGATTGATGGTTTCTGTAAACTCTGGAAATAGGGAAAGTTGGGCGCTAGGGGTTGGTTTTAAACCAGCTTCGACTAATTCTACCAATGCAGTTTGTTTCTTTTGGTTTAGTTCTTCACCAACTAAATGCCATTGTTCTGCATCCAATAGCATTCCATTCAATTCCATTTGAGCAACAGCAGGCATCGCTGCAAATTCAAGTTCAGCAGTTTCTAATAAACTAGCACTTCGCAATCTGGAAATTAACTGCATTCTCAGTTTCAGGAGGACAAAAGCATCTAAAGCAGCATATTCTAGTTGAGAATTTGAAAGTTTTCCGGTAAAGTTACTCGATTGTAAGCTTTTATCAAGTTCAATGCCTAAAAATTCCAGAGCCAAGGATTTTAAATCGTGTTCTTTTTTGAGTCCAGAACGCAATACTTGACTGGCTAACATGACATCAAAAAATGAGCCAGTTGGTCTTAATCCTAGCATTCCTAACATCTGCCAGTCGAACTTACCATTTTGGAATACTTTAATAGCATTATTAGTTAAAACTTGTTTCAAAGGTGAAAGTTCGTCAATTGAAATAGCAGCTAAATCGATAATTACTACCGGATGTTTGGGAATGGCAAGTTGAATGAGTCGAATGCGATCGCTCCTGGGGTCTAGTCCGGTGGTTTCTGTATCTATGGCGATAACACGAGCTTTTTGTAGCGGTAACAGAGCATCAGATAATTTAGAAGTGTTAGTAATTAGCTCGTATTCCACCACAGGCGTTGAGGTGTTGTGTGGGGAAGTAGTCATTGGAGTAAAGCGAAGTAGAGTTTTTGATGATTTTATGACAGAAAATATCGAAGAACTATTGGGGACAACAATCACTGAATATACGCCAAATGCTATCAAGTTTAGCGGCTTGTCCTTGGAAACATTACAACAGATTCTTCAACAAGGATATACCACACCAACAGCAAGTTTTAATGCGACTCCAACAGTGGGTTCATTTATCGAATTCGGACAGAAATGCCAAAAAATTGGAGCAACAGCAACTTTTGATGGCATAGCATTTACTGACAAACAAACACCGGACTTGGTTGTTGATGCCATAACAGTTATCGGCGTAAAAGACTTAGATTTTGCAGGTGAATTCGTGCGATTTGTTCGAGGTTGTGATGAAATAGAAATAAACTCTCAAAAACTATACGCTTGGTGGGATTAATTACAAGTTTGGTAAATAAGGAGGTTTGTCAATCACAACTAAATAGCTTTCAACTGTAACGGGGCGAGCGCTTCCCCAAAATATTTCTAATGGTAGTTCGAGTACCTTCGCTGAAGTGCGTTTGAGAAATGCTTGCGCTCGTGCTTCATTTCGCACATTCATCGAATTACTAGCAACGCTTACTAACCGTCCAGAATTAGCTAAAAAAAGGTCGTAAGTTCGTTGAATAATATCTAAATCAACTCCTCTAATCTCAGGCGTGGAAAATGGTGGATTTGCCAAGATAAAGTTATATCGCCTTTGAGGTTTAGCAGTTAAAAAATCACTTCCCACTAAGTTGAATCCCTTTTGAAATAGGATTTGTTGCAACAATGGATTAATTTCAATTACGTCAACAATCGCACCTGCTTTAACCATTGCCTGCGCCAATAAGCCATCTCCCGCTGTTGGTTCCAAAGCATACGAACCAGACAAAATTTGAGCTTGTTCAATGATTAACTCAATTAACTCTGGCGAAGACGGAAACCACGAATAAGGCTGCGTTTCTTTAATTCTATCGTATAAAAGCATTTCCGCTAACGATGAAATGTTTTTCATTGATAATTAAAACTATCGATTTGGCATTCTTATGTACATATCCGCCGATAGGCGGTAGTTGAAATAAGACTATCGGCTGAAACTTTTTTTAATTGCTACTAGCTACGCTAAGTTGTCAAATTTAACTACTTTGTAGCTACAAACTATGAACGAGCAAAACAATTTGTACAGCACCGAACAAGGTTACGGTACAAACGGTTATGAAACTGAGCCATCTGGCTATTCGTCTGAAGGGTATCAAAGCAATGGTTATAACAATCAACAATCTGAAGCTTACGGCGCTCCAGATTACTTTGCAGATGGGTATCGAGAGAATATTTTTGAAGGGAATTTGAACTTAGCAGATACTCCTTGGACTGAGACATCTGCTAATCCTAACCCGCATTTTGATAGAGGCGAAACAACCACCAATTCATATTGTGACTACGACGACCTTGAATTGTAAAACTTTATAGCAATAAAGAGCGCGAATTTTCTTACCCAGCTTAACGCGCTCTTTCCCCTATTGACTATGTAATCAACCTTTTTCACAGCAATGACGACAATATTATCAGCAATAATTCGGCGCTTTTTACTATGGCTATTTTGTTTAGGTTTAATAGTTTCGAGTTTAATTTATGCACCGAATTATGCTATCGCCCAAACTACTGTTGATTCTACCGAACTGCCAACTCGAATTTTAGAAATACCCAGTGTAAATAGACAAGGAAATCCTACTTCTATCAATGCTCTTGTACCAGATTGGACGCAGATTTCTTTTTCCCAAATGCCACCCATCAGTCAATCTGGAAGCCTTTCAGCACAAGAGTACGCACAAGCAATAGGCTACGATTTGAGTCGAACTTGGACAGCCGGACAAACCCCCGATCGATACATCATGCTAGGCGATATTAGCGAAGCTTTGCAACCAGAACTGCTCTCACTCAGTTCCATTGCACAGCAAACTAATTTAAATCTAGAGCAGGTTGCTTTAAGCGCTTTCACTTTAGTAGGCAAACAAACCTTAGAGCAGTTGGTTAAAGCTGTTCCCGTTCTCAGTCAATTTAAAGTACGGGATGTTGCACCAGTAGCAGAATTGTTGAGTACCAAAACTGCTGATAATTTAAGCGATCGCACTTTAGCTCAAGTCCTCAGTTCCAACCCCCAGCTTAAACAGTTGAAACTCGAAGAAATCGACCTCTCCCAGTATTCAATCTCTTCAATTCCCAACTTAGACAGCACGCAAATTGGTGCATTTTCAAATTGGCAAACGACCTTCATTAAAGATGTACCGGGGCTGAATACTTTACCCTTATCTAACTTTCCCAATCCAGTTGCCGAAGTAGGCAATTTGGTAATGCGAATTGATGCAATTTATGGTGCTGCCGAGCGTAGGCGAACCAATACTATTTCAGGCTCCGATGTTCAAGGATTTTCAGTTAATTGTCAAGAGAATGATTGCGCTTATATCGAATTAGACGATTTAGAAAATTCAGGTCGGAAAGCTCGCGGTTCCCTCGAAGGTAAACAATGGATCAGTGGTAAGTACCAGGAAGTAGAGGGTGGTTGGGGCTGTCTAAAAGGTATCAATGGCGGCAAGGAACCGACGGGGAGGTTGCCCTTTGGCAGCACCTTCAAGGTGGTGGTTATGGAACCAGACGAGCGGACTGATACTGTTGATACGGCTTTATTCTTCCGGTTTTGTTCCCCTTGCGGCTGCTCTCCCTATTTTATTGGCCCAGTACCTTTCTTCACTTATCGGGTCAATTCTCCTATTTTTGTGGGAGCGTTGGAGCCATCAGCGGTTGACTCTTCCTCAACACCAAATGGAGCAACTCGCAGTTCGGTATCTTCTACTGCTACCAAGGGGTTAACTACGGCTGCAAATGTTAGTGTTCCTTGTCCTCCAGGGGATACTGCACCGATTTCAGTTGGTAACGTTCAAGGAGTAAACGTTGCGGCTTTATCGGAAGCTATTGCCAGCATTGAGAGTAGCGGTTCTTACGACAGCATCGGCCTCTATGTTTGTGCAGATGGCGGTAAAAATTGCGGAGTTCCGCTCGGTAAATACCAGTTTGTCACTTACAACGAGTATGCTGCTAGTGCGATCGCATCCAAACCAGGGGGACAGCAATTTTTAGATAAACTCAAAGGCGGTTATAAACCTACTCAAGCCGAACTTTTCCAATTCTTCCCACCTGCGGATCAGGAAGCTGCATTTCAAAGAAGCATTACCGACAAAATCGATAGAACATCTCAACAAATAGATCCTACAACTGGCAATCTGTTTTCGGGCGATCGCCTTATCGAACGAGTAGCTCAAAAGCATTTTGGTGGCGACTACTCGAAAGTTGACGGCGGCGCAACTGACGCATTCGGTCGTTTGACCCTAAAAAGCTACGGTTCCGATGTTTTAAGGCGCTATCAAACAGGTGGTGGAACGATCGCTCGGTTGAGTACCTCTGCTTGTACTCCCGCTGCAAGTACAGATAGTCAACCTACAGGTAAGTATATCGAGCCAGCGAGCGGTCAAGTAACCAGCAACTTCGGTACGAGGACTCGTCCGGTTTCTGGCGTGCGGAAAAGGCACAACGGTATTGCGATTGCGGGAGAAGTCGGAAGTCCGGTAAAAGCCGTGGATGGAGGTGTGGTCAGAACTGTTGTTTCCGACTGCACAAAGGGAGTACAAAGCTGCGGCGGTGGCTACGGGAATTGGATTGAAATCGACCACGGGAACGGTCGCACAACTGGGTACGCGCACTTGCAAGCGAATTCTGTGAAGGTCAAAGTAGGCGATCGCATTTCCCAAGGTCAGGTTATTGGTGGTCTGGGTAGCACCGGGATGGTGGAAGAACCCCGCTTGCACTTTGAAACTCGCGTTAATGGGACGGCTGTTAACCCATCGCAATTTGGAATTTAAGCTTTCGGAGGTAGTTAATGACAAACTCAGTGTTGAAAAAACGGACGCGGTTGTTGCAATTTAGCTGGGGATTACTAACAGCTTTATTGGTTTATTTAAGTAGTGAATTATTCACAAATATTCCAGCTTTGAGTCAGTCTTCACGAATTACCGAAATTCATTCATCTTGCCTTCCAAGTGGTCTTGGTAATCTCAGGACTGAATTTGTAACTGAGGTGAGAGAGGATGACACTAAATACCGCTTATTGGATGCTTATTTACCGGGAGATGCGATGCCATTTTCGGTATTGGTTTCGCTTAAAGACGAGCGGTGTAAATTGCTGTATTCCAACCCCATGAATGACTTTTATCCCTACAGTCGGGTAGTTAACCAATCGGTAGCGAGGCAACTGGCTTTGGGCGAATTGCGTTACTCGATCGACAAAGCAGGAGGTATCGATAAATTCCGCTCTACTTTACAACCAAGTTTAAAAGATTCTAGTTGGCAATTTTCTGAAGAAGACCTTTGGGCATATAAACAGGTGGGAATTGCTGTTCCTAAATCTGTTAAAGGTTTGCGCTAATTGGTAATAACGAAAATCAAAATATTTTAGTGAGGTTAACGTGATGGTTACAAAAAATAGACAAGCAAACATAAGCCAAGAACAAAAAGGTGATTTAATTCCTCTATCATATACTCAACATTTTTCGCAGGATAATTTAGCTTACAAACCTCCAGACAATTCTAAACCCCCCACATCGTTTTTATTTATTGGACGATGGTTTCGTTTTGGGATGATGCTATTCTTATTACTGTCAGTACTATTAGGAACTGTTGGTTGCACTACAAATGCAGCGACTATTCCTTGGTCAGTTGCTACTAAAGTCGTTCCTGTTGAGACGGTTCAAGCTGTAGTTACTGAAAATTCCGAACTTAATCCACAGGAAGCTGCATCGAATGTTTTAGCTTGGACCGTTGATGGACAAGCGGGTAAATTAGTTATTTTTAACTTCAATAATCCTGGTGTTTGCGGTAACGAAGGTTGCCTGTACGTGGCTTATTTGATAGGGAAAGATGCTACTCCTGTTCGAGTTTTTTCTAGTTACCTTAATCCAAAGTTGCCACGTAATAAATCGTTGCTGCAAGTAGCGGATGACCCAACCAAAACTTCTGGTTTACCTTGTCTGCAAGTACAACAACCTTCGGGGGATAATATAAGGAAGTTAGTTTTCTGCTTTAATGGTCGGGAATACCAACTTGCTAAATCTTCTTTGATTGAAGTGCGTGGCAAATAACTAATATTTCAAATATTCTTTTCTGTAATTGCTCATCTTGGCTAAAAAGCAGTAAAAGATGCCCCTATTCTGAATCATGAACTAGGGGCTTATTGATTGGTAATTATCGAAGAAGTTTATTCATCCTCATCAAAATCATCGAACTCCTCTTCATCTAAATCGTCCTCGAAATCATCGTCATCTTCTATTTGAATTTTACGGGGTGGTTTGCGTCCATTGTTCGACTTTTTCCCCTTTTCTGGTTTCCGGGAAATTGGTGGTAGCACTTGAATTTGAGGCTCGGCTGCGGCTGGTAATGCAGGTGCTTCTGTGAAACCAGCGATGCTGTCGTGCAGCCCCCAAAGTTTGTTCTTCTGCTGCGGTCTTCCCAAGTACAAGTAAGGTAAATTCTCGATAGTTGGTTTGGTGTAGTTAATAGTTTTGCAGCAGTAGTTTTTATTCGAGCCTTTCCCTTCTTTGATTCCTTTGAATTCGACTTCTACAATGCCCAGACTTCGCCATTTATCATTCTTACCACTAAAAGGAATTTGGAAGTAATCAGCGAAGGTTTTTTCTAGTAAACGATAGAATTCGTCTCTGGCTGCTTTGAAGCTCCACAATGCTACATTTTTGAACCTAACAACAATAGGCGTGCTGTGCATGGGACGGTTGTTTTCATCTAAGAAAACGATCGCGTGTTCGCTAGCAACATCCATCGTTTTTTTGTCAAGTTGAGCTTTGTAGTCTTCATACAACCCAATGATAGTACCCCCCAAATCAGGAACATCATTCTTGTAACGAATGTATTCTGGAACGAATGCTAGTAAGCAGAAGCGGCATTTGCAAAGTAGCAAACCTGTAACATCTTCTGTTAAGCCAATTGTAGTCATTTCGTCTTCGTTAGGCATGACAAACCAATTGGCTTTTTCTAACTGATCTTCTGGAATTAAAATGCCTGCTACTTGTTCGTTAACAACGATGCCATAGGGTAGAATTGGTCGTCTTACTTGGTTGTAACCTGGTTGTAGGAGTTCTGAGTCAATTTCAAAATCAAATTCTTCTGACTGAAATTGAGTTGCGTCTTCAATGATTTCCGGCTCAACTGGGGTTTTAGTTTTAGCTTTGCTGTTAGTTTTTACCATTATTCAATATTGCTAAAAAGAGCTACTCACCAAGGCGGTAGCCTTAACCCCTGGTGGGATAATATTGAAAAATTTGTGTAACTGAAAAGATAACTTTTCCGTAGCTGGATGGAAAAGTTTTGGTTTTAGCCACAAAACCCAGGCTATATAAAGGGGTTGGCTATTTTGAGCGTTAAAAAATGAGGATGAGAAAGTAGCGCTCGTTAAGCGCAATGGAAAATTTTCCATTGCGCTTAACAATGAACCGCACATATTGGGTAAATTATGCCAGAATGACATAGTTGTTCGGGTGATCGCTCTTACCCAACTTAAATGGTACATAGAACGTACAATATAATACCTGGCACAATTTTTAGCTGTAACTATGCCAATCCTAACCGTACAAGCTTTGTGTTCTGAAGCAGCCCTATTTTCAGTTGCCGAATCTCAACACCCAGAACCCCTGCTTTATGGTATTACAGACGGTAAAGCCGTAGGTACTTATTTGGAACAAAAGTTCAGACTTTTTCTAAAAGATAGGTACGAATTTGTGGAAGGTAATTCAGCAAGCGGTATAGATTTTCCCGAACTACTTATTGATGTTAAAGTAACGAGTATCAAACAACCGCAATCGTCATGTCCTTTTAAATCTGCACGGCAAAAGATTTTTGGACTTGGTTATTCTCTGATTATCTTTGTTTACGACAAAACCGATGATAGTACGAATCGAACTGCTACTTTAAATATTTTACATACAATCTATGTCAGTGCCGAAAGAACAGCAGATTTTCAAATGACTAGGGGAATTCGTAATATTTTAGAAAATGAAGGCAATCAAGATGATTTAATCGCTTTTCTGCTTGACAGAAATTTACCCGTTGATGAGATTGAAGCTGCTAATATCGCAGATGAAATACTTATAAATCCACCTATACAAGGCTTTTTGACTATCTCTAATGCTTTGCAATGGAGGCTTCAGTACAGAAGGGTAATTGAGCGTTCTGGTCAGGAAGAAGGTGTAATTGCTGTTTACCGAGCTAATCCATGATTCGTACTATTCACAAAACAAAAATAGAATACGGGGATTTTCAAACACCATTAGAATTAGCCGAGAAAGTATGCCAAAAGTTGGTAGAGCTTGGTGTCAGCCCTGATGTTATATTAGAGCCAACCTGCGGAGTGGGAAATTTTATTGAAGCTGCTGGACTCTGGTTTAAATCAACTAACAAGATTATTGGTGTAGATATCAACTCGTATTACTTACAAGAGCTTGAAAAAAAGCCAATTTTTCAGGATGAAAGAGTTGAGATAAGAGAAGGAAATTTTTTCGATTTTGATTGGTCATCATTAATAACTTCTTTAGATGGTAAAATATTAATTCTTGGTAATTTCCCTTGGGTGACTAATTCACAGCAAGGAACAATAGGAGGTATTAACTTACCACAAAAGACTAACTTTCAAAAGTATAATGGTTTTGACGCGATCGCTGGAAAAAGTAACTTCGATATTTCTGAGTGGATGTTAATCCAGGTCGTCCATTGGCTACAGAACCGAGATGCAAATCTCGCAATGCTTTGTAAAACTTCAGTTGCTAGGAAATTACTGAGCTATCTACATTCTAAAAAGCTGAATATTTCTAATTTCGCTACTTACAAAATAGATGCAAAGAAATATTTTAATGCTACAGTTGAAGCTTGTTTATTATTCGGAAAATTTGGCTCAAATTCACCAAAATACTTTTGCGATGTATTCAGCAGCTTTGAAGATACCAACTATTATCGAATAGGGTATCGAAATAGTATTCTTGTAAGAGATATCGATTGTTTTGATAAACTAAACAAATTATACGCTCCCAGTGCTGGACTAAAATGGCGTTCTGGTATTAAGCATGACTGTTCAGATGTAATGGAGTTTCGTAAAAGCGGTAATTCATTTATAAATGGACTGGGAGAAATAGTTGAAATTGAAGATACTTATGTTTTTCCTTTAATCAAAGGTTCTGATGTGGCTCAAAATCGAATAAAGACTACCGAGCGATACGTTTTGGTTACTCAGAGATTTGTTGGTGAGCCTACTGAACAAATAAAAGATTTAGCACCAAAAACTTGGAAATATCTGGAGTCGCACGCGAAATATTTAGATAATAGGAAAAGTAAAATATACCAAAATAATCCTCGTTTTTCTATTTTTGGAGTTGGTGCATACACTTTTACTCCTTGGAAAATCGCAATTTGTGGTCTTTACAAAAAGTTGGATTTTAGGTTAGTAGGGAAAACAAATAACAAGCCTGCTGTTTTTGATGATACTGTTTATTTTCTCAGTTTTGATGAGGAAGAAGCTACATTACGTACATTTGAGCTTTTAACTTCAATATTCGCAATGAACTTCTATTCCTCGCTAATTTTTTGGGATGAAAAGCGCCCAATTAAATCAAGCATTTTGAATAGTTTAAATTTAACCGCATTAGTAAATATGACCGAGTTAGAGCGCGATTAAATTGAGCGCCACTCTCTCGCTTCAGCAAATTGGGATAAATGCTTAACATTGGTTGTGGCGATCGCCAAATAACGTCCGGGATATTCTTCTTTAAGCAGTTGATATTGGGCGGCTATAATGATGTCAGCATCAATGTTTTCAGCCGCAGCAGTTAGCTTACCTTGGGTGCGAGAATCTACCCAAAGTTGTGCGGCGCGTTTCATTGCAGGTTTTGTTAATGGTAAGAAATCTATAATTTCCTGGAGGGTTTCTAAGTTTTCTAAACCAGAAAGTTTGGGGTTTTTACTAGCTGCTAATAGCAGTCCTCGTCTTACTTCGTAATCACATAAATCCGAGGTGACAACGTAAACACTTTTGGCTGTAATTTGTACAGCCAAGCTTTACATTCTCCAGCTTCTCCATCATTTTTAGGAGAGCAGATTAACCCCAAAATTCCTGTATCTAAGAAAACAATCATTCTGGTTTCTGGTAAACTTTACTACCCGTTGTTCTGGCGTTATCCACTATTTGTTGAAAATCTGCCCAAGAATTATCTATCACCTCTTTTTCTTCCGCAGTAAATTTAGCTTCTAACCATTGTTTTAACACCTTCATAGCAGCTTGATTTTTTTGCAACTGCTCGTCTGGGCTTTTTCCTAGATGTTGCAAATAAGGTCTAAAAGAATTTTCTGGTTGTTTTTCTAATGGTTCTAACATAATAACCCTCCTAAAAACATCGATTTTTTACTAGTTTGACATACTATAATATCAACTCCTCAATATTTTAACATCTTAGCTCTAACAAGGAGACTGGTTTTGTGTTGCTCTTGCTCGCAATAATGGCAGCCCTTCAACAAAGTTAATAGCTGCGTGCAATCCAGTGATCGCATACAAATCCGCCGCATCCTCTTTTTCCGATAAACTAGCATTTGCTTCTTCTAGCAAATTCATCAAATATTCAGGCACTTTTATATCAACGCCATCACTACAAGTAAGAGTAACAAATTGAGTATCAGGAGCCAAAAGTTTAGGTTTCAAAAATGGTAATTCCCTCTGGAAAGATTTGGAAGTACAACATTTTCTCGCATTTCCTTTTCTACTTCTATATCGCCGCTTAGTTCGATAAAAACTGCCTTTGAGTAACGGAGGTTGATTGGTTGTTAGTACAACTAAATGAAAGGGTAGATTAAGTTGTTCTCCTTGTTTGATTTTGATTTTTTCTAACTCATATTTATCAAGTTCATTTGGTTTAAGCCGACATTGAGGATAAGAAGCTACTTTACAGCTATAAGTTATATCGGAAAGCAATTCACCTTTTCTAGATAATCTTGCTGTTATATAATGCCACTTAAAACCAGGTAAATATTCACCAGAATATTGAGCAGAGGTTGGCTCCAAATAAATCCATTCGGTTCGTTCAAAAGTAATTGAAATTCCACCGGCTGCTAATCTGATAATCCCACTTGGTTGAGAAACTTTATAGTCAGGATGCCTGGAAAAAAACTGGGCTAACCACTCTTTTTGATGCTTGTTCATAACATTTATTAAACTCGCTTGAGCAACCTAATACTGCGTTAGCAGTAAAGCATTCAAACATTTTATTTAACCAAAAGGCTGATTTGTTAGGTGATAATTATCATCCATTAGGTTTATCAAAATCCAACATTATCGTAGTTAAACTGACTTATCTATCACTATTAATTTGTAACTACAAGTAATATGAGTTTTGAAATCAAATTTTTATTCGCTCAATCTAACCAGGTTTTTGCTCAAACTGGGAGCAGAACAGAGCAACCTATGCCAATATCGTCAATAAACTTGGGTGGTATTCTACAACAATATAATAATCCTGGAGGTTATGTAACTATCGGTTTTTTCATCTTTCTGCTTTTACTATCTCGCTTTATGGGAAATAGCAAAGGCAAGATTACCACCGGGAAGCTGTGCGGTACTTCGGAAAAGATGGCAGCTAGTATGTTGGCATTAAAACAAATTAAAGAGCGCAAACACAATAAAGTTACATTATGGTGTGGTAGCCCTCGTTATTGGTGGAATGGGAGAAGATTGAGGGGTTTAGTTGCTAATATTCAAACAGCTTTAGGCAGTAGTCCGACTGTTTGGTTGCCTCATGCAGAACGCTCGATTTTAGTAATCGGTGCGCCCGGTTCCGGTAAAACTTTTTCCACAATAGATCGAGCAATTGAAAGCGCAATGGTGCAAGGATTTCCGATTATTATCTACGATAAAAAAGGGGAACAACTTAAATTACACGCACCATTAGCGGCACGTTACGGTTATAAAGTTTGGACGTTTGCACCAGGAGAATCTTATTCTGGTGTAATCAATCCTCTCGACTTTATGAAATCACCACAAGATTCGGTAATGGCGGGCGAAATCGGTCAAGTTATTAATCGAAATGCTAGTTCCGGTCAGGGGAAAAGCGATGAATTTTTCTCCAAAGCTGGGGACTTATTAGCTAAAGCATTGCTTCAGTTAGTTAAGGGTTCTAAGTATCCCGATATGGCAATGCTTTATGCCATAATGAGGTTGCCAAGTTTAGTCAAACGCATCGATTATGCAATTCAATCTCGGCAAATTGATGAATGGATTGCCACTAGTTTCAACCAGTTTTTGAGTGCTAAAGAAGCCGAAAAAACTATTTCCGGGATTCTCACGACGGCGGCGGGAACTTTCAGTAGTTTTATTCAAGCTGACTTATTACGAGCTTTTTTGGGAGAGTCCAATATCCCAACTAAAATAGAAGGTCGGCAGATGATTATATTCAAGTTGGATGACGAACGGCGTTCTGTAGTTGGGCCATTATTAGCTGCTGCTATTCACTTACTTGTTGTTTCTAATTTAAGTCGTCCCCGTAAAGACCCGTTGATTATTTCCCTTGACGAATTTCCTTCGATTCGATTAGATAGGATGCCACAATGGATTAACGAATATCGCTCCAACGGTGCTTGTTTTATTTTAGGAATTCAAAGTTTGGAGCAACTTTACGAAGGATATGGTGAGAAAATGGGAGCAGCTATTGCTTCTGCTTGCAGTACTCACATTTTATTCAATCCCGGCAATACGGATACTGCCAAAAAGTACTCGGAACGCTATGGGGATAAAGAAGTGCTAATCAAAAGCAAGTCTACCAGTCGTTCTCAAGGTGGTCAGTCGCAGGGTAGTCAATCAATTAGTTGGAACGAATCACTGCAAAAAATGCCGCTGTTTTCGGTAGACGAGATTTTGCGGTTTCCCCAAGGTCGATGCGTGATTACTAATCCCGGTTATAGTTCCGGTGGTGAGGGGTCGATTCCTTACGCGCTGACTATTCCGATTCCGAAAGCGGATTTGAAACGGCAAAGCGAAAGTGAAGCGCTTTGGGAGGAACAGGTTAGACCTCGGCTGGAAAGTCGGGTGCAACTTGCTAGCTTGGAACAGCTTACAGCTGCTTTGTACGATCGCATTGCGGAAGCAGAACGGATGTTACCGCTGCCGGATGCTGGGGGTAACGTTCCTCAAGAGTCGCAGGCGGCTTCAGGTTCAAGTAAAAGGTATGGGTCTGACCCGCTGGACTCTGTTGTCAGTAAGGCTAAGCGGTCGAAACGGGTCTTTTCCACTGGCGGTATTGGCAAGCGTTAGGGGTTCCAGTTCGAGGCTCAATGGAAAATTTTCCATTGGAGTTAGGGAAAGGGGTTTGGCGGAATTCAAGATGCGATGCCTACGGCTCGGCGTATCGCCTACGCACAGGAAAGATAGCACCTAGATGCGTTCTAGATTTCCACCTCTGCAATTTTCTTGATGTCGAAATGAGTTGGGGTTGCGATCGCCAGAGGCAATCTCACTTGAGTAGTAGTTGGTGCTGCCTGTCCTGCCAG
Organism: Floridaenema fluviatile BLCC-F154; assembly: GCF_041929135.1. Classification (NCBI taxonomy): domain Bacteria; kingdom Bacillati; phylum Cyanobacteriota; class Cyanophyceae; order Aerosakkonematales; family Aerosakkonemataceae; genus Floridanema; species Floridanema fluviatile. The sequence goes on from NZ_JBHFNS010000042.1 coordinate 88,552, forward strand.
AACGGACACAAGCCAATCTCTTGTTTCTTCGTGTTGCTGGCTGTCCCAACTGATTTCGTACCTTTTCCCTGGATGGGTGGGGTGCAGTGCTAAGATTGTCAGCTTGAGGTTTTCTGGCGGCAATGAGAGAGATTCTGCTGTTATCCACATTTTTACTTTATCAGACCAATTTAATGCCGGAAGCCGAATTGTCCATTCAATTATGTTGACATATCGATTTTTCAGAAAAGCTGCATTTGTGTTTATTTGCACCCACACGTCTTTTTCGTTGGTACAAAGTTTGGCAATGAACTGAGTATCTACTAGAAATTGAGGAGGTTCCCACTCAAATACTTCAGGAAATAAAACACCTATTTCCATCATCCATCTATCAATTTGCGGATGAGCAACTAGCAGTGGTTCGGTGGGAAGTTTCATGCAAGTTTGTTTCATTGCTAGCTGAAAGTATTGTTGCTCGGTATCAATGGGTACAGCTAGTCGGGTTGGATTGACTAGGGAGGTTAAATCGGTAATTGAGATGACTTGCATAGACGGGTAAGACAGTACTGCTTACCCGTCGGTGCGACGCTAGTCGCTTGTATGTGCTGGGCTGTCGATACTATCAGTTAACTGAAAAGTAAGGTAGGGCTTTTCAGTAAGCTTGGGTGTGTTCGTTTAAGCACTCTCCCAATCCTCAATTTGCAACCCTTCTACTCGATTAAATTCATTTGTATTGTGAGTAACTAGAATTAAATTATTAGCGAGCGTAATTGCTGCAATCGGAATGTCATAAACGCCTATTACTGAACGAAAACATACTATAGTGCTTGTTCTATCGCTCGGCGTGCCAGTTCAATCTGTTCAACAGCGTCTAAATAGGTTAGCGCTGCTGCATCCCAAGACAAGGTTTGTTGTATCCTGTTCAAGATAACTTTTCCAAACTCATGCACCGTATCAAAGCTTTGCAGTCTTAGAACCCGTTCTGCGACTTTGCAAAAACTTGGCGCTGGGTTTTCGATTAGCTCGACATCGGATTGAAGCAGTGACACTACCTCCAGTCCTATATCAACCTTGAGCGTTGCTCCGACTTCGGTAATCCTACCCCAGAATCCATTCCATTTCCTTTCAGGAGTTTTCTCTAGAGGAAACAAAGGAATTTTGATAATTACCCAAGACCCTACGCTGTCTGATGTCCAGTATTTTTCGTTCGTTAGACTCTCAGTTGCTCCGCTTATTCCCAATTCTTTCTCTGCATCGGTTTGAGATTTTGAATTGCGATCGCTGACCCCGTTAGTGTCATTGCTGTTGTCCCTTACTCCCTCGGCGGATGAAGATTTTGGTGAATTCGCCTTAATCAGAGCCTTGGCTTGCTTGGGAGTCTTTGCTGCTCCTGATGCAATCGCTTCTAACGTAGCCTTTTGTTTGTTCTCCGACATCTTTGCCAGCTGGTATCCCGCATCTATACTGCGCTCGTTGATAATATCAAGCCACACTCTTGCCAGCTCCGTACAGTCTTTTTTGAGGTGATCGGCGGCTTTGACAGCGGTGCGTCCCTTCCTATAGTTTCTGCCGCACCCCAAGCCAACGATAGCCGCGACGATATTTTCCGTCAGTTCCATTTCCTTTTCCGTTAACCCCAGCTTGAGCGAGTCCAATGGAAAATTTTCCATTGATAGTTCCTGGCTCTCTGACTGGGGCAAACCTGAATTTTCCACTACACGGAGAGCTTCTTGAGCTGCGCGGTTATTTCTCAGCTTTCGGGCGATAGGTTCTACCGTCATGCCTTCGCGGATTCTCTGCACGGGTGTTTGCTGGCGGTGGCGGTTCTCTGCTATGAGGACGAACAGTTCGTCTTCTTCGGTCTCAAAGTGGCAGATAACAACTGGTGCTTCCTTCCACCCCAGCGCGGTAAGCGCTCTCCAGCGACGGTGACCGCTGATAATCGTGCCGTCTGTTTTGACGATTAGCGGTTGGACGTAACCTTTGAGTTTAATGGATTCTACCAAGTCGGTAATACTCTCACCGCTGCCGTAAACTTCTTCATTGCGAGGATGCGGCTTGAGTCGGTCAAGCCTAACATACTGAATTTGGTCGCTCACCACCAGCGACCTTGTCTTGTGGTCATTCATTTTGATAGCCCTGGTTGTTTATTTGGGGATTGGGGCTTTGTGTCCTCGCCTACTAGAGTCCAATTGAGCCAGTAATTGCTCTCGTAAGGACGGCGCGGCTTCTAGTAGGGCGGACTATTGTATCGACTGCTCGCCTCCACTGTCTAAGAGCTTGCTGTCTTTACACCGTTAGAATAGCATACTTGTCATACTTCTCATACACTTCATACTGGTACGATAAAATTGGTGTTCTTAACGGATAAAAATGGCAAGGAAACGGATAACGCTATCGTTGGATGAGGATTTGCTCGAACGAATTAAACTTGCTGCTGAAAAAGACGATCGCAAAATTAGCAACGAAGTGGAGAGGATACTGATCAAGCACTATCCCCCCCCTAAAGAAGTTTCTGAGCCAATATCAGATAGTTCGCTTGTGGTAACTAGAAGGTCAAAGAAAGAATAAATACCAGTTTGTTTCCAAGTGTTATGAAAATTCAAACCCTATTGATATCGAGTCACTTTTAGTCTTGACCACTTGATTGTTTTTTGACTGGTAGAACTTCAACAAATTATGAGTAAAAAACAATTGATGAATTTGCGAACAAACAGAAAAATTTTTCCCATGCTAACACTTAGAAATACAAGGCAATCGAATCGCGAACGTGCTACCTTTGCCCAATTCACTCTGCACAGTAAGGCTACCTCCGTGTGCCTGAACGATCGCGCTCGCGATCGCCAACCCCAAACCCGAACCGCCAGTGGTGCGAGAGCGATCGCTATTCACGCGATAGAAGCGGTCGAAAATCCGCTTTTGCTCAGAAGGGGCAATCCCAATGCCTGTATCTTGAACCTCAATCAAAGCATGACCATTGCTGCGGTCTAAAATCATAGTTATCTGCCCCCCTGCTGGAGTGTATTGGATCGCATTCACAATTAAATTAGAAACTAGGCGATAAAGTTGCTCTTCATCACCCACAACTTCCAGTGGATACGGCACCCGTACCTCATTTTTCAGCCTCACTTTAGCCGATAGAGCTAACACTTCTAATTCCTCAACTAAATCGCTTACTACGTCATTCAAGCAACAGGGTTTTAGTCGCATCGGCATCGCTTTTCGCTCCAAGCGTGCCAGTAGCAGCAAATCCGCCACCAACTGAATTAGCCTTTGGTTTTGACGCTCTATTGTTCGGAGGATGTCTCGCGTCTCTTTTTCATCCAGGTGAGGCAACCCCAGTGCTGATTCAACTGTTGCTTGTGTAGCAGCTAAAGGCGTCCGCAACTCGTGGGCAGCATCCGCTGTAAACTGTTCTATCTGTCTATAAGATTGGTAAATTGGTTGCATCGCTAACCCAGCTAACCACCAACTGGAAACGCCTACCAAAATCATTGCGATTGGCAACCCGAATATCAAAATCAATTTCACATTTGCCAAGTAATTATCTAAATCTTTGAGACTTCTCCCCATCTGCATATATCCCCAAGAAAAATTATTCCGAGTATGCAGCGTTAGAGAAATTTGATGATAGCGATTTCCTTGGACATCTTTGATCGTAGCCCAAGTTTCTTTTCCTGATGTTAAAGGCAATCCATCAGGCGCAAAACCTGCCATAGCAACAACTCGTCCAGAACGGTCTAATAACCGCACATAATAGTCACCTTGATGAATTGCTCCTAAAATGTGACGTTTCTCTGTTCGTTCTGGTAAAAGTTGCTGAGCAGTTGCTTCTAAGCGTCCGGGTTGCTTGAGTGTATTCTCAATACTGTCATGCAGCGTTCCAGCAACCGCTTCCAACTCCCGATCTAGGGTTTGCAAGTGGGCATGGACAATTGCTTGGTATAGCCCTAAACCGCACAGACTGAGGATGAAGCCCATGACGACAGCATACCAGCTGGCTAGTCGCCAACGAGTCTGAGAAAATAGCTTATTTTGGTTCATTGGTAGCAATAAAGCGATAGCCCGTACCATGAATTGTTTCAATCAGATGAGCTATACTTACTTGTGCTAGTTGACGTCTGAGCAAGCGAATTTGAGCTGCCACTACATTACTAATAGCGTCTGCGCTTACTTCCCAAAGCTGATTCCGAATCTGGTCGCTGGTAACAATCTGGTTGGGATGCTTCATGAAATACTCTAATAGTTGAAACTCCTTATTAGTCAATGAAATCTGCTGCTTGCCCCCATTCGGAGCGAAATGATAAACAGTTCGAGTTCCGTAGTCTAGGATAAGGCTACCCACCTGAAGTTGTTGAGGTTGGAGTTGAGGCAATCGCCGCTGAAGTGCCCTCACCCTTGCTAGCAGTTCTGCCATCCTAAACGGCTTCACCAAATAATCATCTGCTCCCGCATCCAAACCAGCGACTTTATCTTCCAGACGGTCTTTTGCTGTTAGCATCAAGACTGGTAGAGGATTGTTTCTAGCACGCAATAATTGCAGTAACTTTAATCCTGACAACCCTGGCACTAACCAGTCGAAAATAGCCAGCGTATATTGCGTCCACTGATTTTCTAAATAGTTCCAAGCTTCAGTGCCGTCCATAACCCAGTCAACCACATACTTTTCCTGGTTTAAGGTTCGCTTAATGGCAGCACCCAAGTCTAGCTCATCTTCAACTAACAGCACTCTCATAGAATTAACCCGTCATCTGTAATTTTGAATGTTCTAAACAAGGCTTTTTAGCCTTTTAACGAGGTAAAAACAAATCCAAAAATTTTCATAGGGGTGCCGCATAAATCAACTGAATTTCAGAACTACTTTTCTTATAAGAAAAACTCAACAGACTCTTTTTCCAAATTAAAGAGTGTAAGAGTTAAAAGGTTCCTTAATCAGGAGTGTATGAAAAGAGTCTATTGAGCCATTACTTTGTAAATTAACAGGTAGTTATGAAATCAAGATGAAATACCAGTCCTTTTTTAGAAGTTCCCCAATCAAACTGACGATGATGTAAGAAACTCTCGGCTGTAATGGTTACGCAGCACAGTCGAGTATATGTCACTTTGATTACCAAAGCTTTTTATCGAGAGGAGGTTTGAATCCGAACTGTACCGAATGGAATTTCTGCATTCAAACCAACTATCTTGCCATAGACCATGTACTGCCTAATACTCCGATAAAATCGAGCATGAACACCTTGCATCTTGATTGATAAGCTGCTCCGCAGCTAAATTTAATAAATAGCATTTCCCTTGTTTTTAATTTTGCGAGACCAATTAATGATAAGCTGTCCTTCATTTAACAATTTGTTTAGCAAATCTTCTAACTGTTCTACAGATTCAAACAATCTATGAGCGATATATTCTTTTACTGAGTGCCAAACCAGTTCAATCAAATTAAAATCTGGGCTGTAAGGAGGTAAAAACTCTAGCCTAATATTTGGCATTTCCGCCTCTATTTGAGCTAATATATCTTTTCTTTTATGAAAGCTAGCATTGTCTAAAACAATCAGAATTTTTGGCCCGAACTCTGGAAAATTTTCGGCCAAATTTCCTATCTCTACCCATTCTTGTTTTAGAAAACTATGCAAAGCTCTAATTTGTTGATAAAATGTATCTGCATCTCCTTTTTTAATGACAAAATTTATTCTTTTTTTGTCATTATATCGTAAGCCTCCCATAATATTTACTCTTCCTCTTCTCCTTTGACCTGTTATTTTTTTGCGGCTACCTTTTTGACCCCAGGTTTTTCTTCTAACCACTCTTAAACTAAATCCACTCTCGTCCCAAAACCATACCTGTAAGCGCTCTGGCGCTTCTTTAGATATTTTTAAATAATCCGTTAATTTCTCTTTAAACGCTTTCCTCTGAACTGGATTTTGTTGGTCCTCTAGGCTATACTTTGCCCAAAGGTAGACGTACTTTTTTCTTTCCAATATTCTCCTAACTTGCGAACCACTTAACTTAATTCCTGTTACTTGTTCTAGATAAGTCGCCAATCTATTTGCTGTCCATCTACCAAATTCGTATCCATATTCTAATGGTTCTTTTTCTACTACCTCTAGTAATACTTCTTCATATTTAGCAGTGGCTTTCCGAAAATTCCCTTGACTTCTTCCGTCTGCAAAGCTTTCCATCTTATCTGGATCGCCATGAACTCCCCAATATGCTACTGTTGGATATGAAATTCCTAAAAACTTAGCTATTTCTTGATATGTTTTTCCATCATTCATTAGCAATAAAATTAAAAATCTCTCTCTAATTTGAGGATTTTCATTTTTTCTCATTGCTCTGAGTAGCCTTTCTTTTTGCTCTTGAGATAAATGATTCTTAGCTGGCATTTATGTCGCCTTTACTTTTAACCCTTAACATTATATTATAAAATTTAGCTGCGGAGCAGCTTAGCGTTGTCTCAGGAGGTACAGGTTGAGAGAAAACTATTGTAGCTTTTCTATCAGCAATAGAAACGGACGCTGGGATTTTTTGACCTGATTGATTTTCTACCTCAATTCCCCTACGAATGCTCAGATCCTCTGGCAAATTAATTGAAAGTTCTGAAAGGGCAGGCCCTTGAACATGAATCTCAAAATGATGGGTAGCGTCAAGGAAACGAGGATTGCTAGTATGTGAGCCACTATGGACAATGTGAGGAGCATTGGCATTTCGTAGGCTTCCAGCTGCTCGAGCAGAGGGAATGGAAGCAGCTATTATTAGGGTAAACGCTACACCTGCATAAATCAGCTTTTTCATCGCGATTCTCCTTGAATAATTAACTTAATCAACCCCCTATTTATTCGCCCAAATCCCTTGAATCAAATCAGGAATAAGCAGCAGTATCTCTTTATCCCCTGTAGGTTTGAATCCGAGCTGTACCCAGTGGAATTTCAGCAGTTAAACCAACTTTCTTAGCGTAGAATCGGTACAGCCAAGTTTGGTCATATCCTGGAGTCTGAACGCCTTGTAGAGAGACTGACAGCATCGTCTCAGGAGCTACTGGTTGGGAGAAAACCACAGTAGCTTTTCTGTCATTAATAGAAACTGTTGCTGGAATTTTTTGACCTGATTTATTTTTTACCTCAATTCCATTAGTGATGCTTACTTCTTCTGGTAAATCAATCGAAAGTTCTGAAAGAGCTTTTCCTTGAACGTGAACCTCAAACTGATGGGTAGCATTCTGAACAGTAGCGCTATCAGGATAGACAGTACTATCAACTAGATGGGAAACTTTAGCATCGTTTGGTCTTCCAGTTGCCCAGGCAGCAGGAATTAAAGCTGCGGCTACCAAACTAAACGCAACAGTGTAAACCAGTGTTCTCTTCATCTTGACTCTACTAGGAATCAACTACGTCAACCAACTTTCAGACTCACTGTGAATAAAAGAGCCTGTTATTAATAGATGCATCTCGACTTTATAAATCCATAGTCAACTACCCCCTTTTCCCACCTGATAGCGGGGGTTATTTAGATGGTTGCCTTACTGTTGATGGGTTTATCCAGCTGATGATGTCTTTGCCAAACGGGGATGTTCCCCCTATTAACTAGGTTGACAGGTAATTATGAAATTAAGATGAAATATTAGCGCAGTTATTGGACATTCACCCAGAAATCAGCTGTTACGATTCTGCCATTGCGATTGAACTGCCCCCAGAGCTTATATTTTCCTGGTTTAGGGAAGCTGGTCATAAAATGAACTTCTCCGGGTGGCATATTTTCCATCGCGTGAGCATGAGCATGAATATAATCTGCTTCTGTCAATGGGGATGATTGTTTGACAATGACTAAATGCCCCCGTTCTCCCAAGTAAGGCTGCAAATCTTTAACGGGTTGATTGCTGGCAGCTGCTTGTAAATTGAACACCAACATAACTTCTTGCCCAGCTTTCAGTGCGGATTGAGAGAAAGTCAGATTAACCTTAGTATCAGCGAAAGTTTTAGAGCGATTCAAGTCTATTGCTGAGGCAGATGGACTGTTTCCAGGAACTTGTGTTTTCAGCACCGAGATTTGTTCTGTTTTCCCAGCTGGTTTGTAATCGCTGAAAAGCGTGTAACCACCTGGTTGGGGAAAACTGGCTTCAACTTCAAAGCGTCCGTTCCCTTTATAAATGGGATGAATATGATTGAAAAACTGAAGGTCATCACTAACCACAATCAAGTGCATCAGTTTTTCTTGAAAGGTGTCAAAAATGGCGAGCGCTTTTCCATCCGAGTCTCGAATATCAATCGCCAACGTAACAGGAGTATTGGGAGTAATGTTTGTTGGAGTAGTAAGTTTAGCTTGAGCTTGAGCTGAATTCTCCCCCTGCTCCATCGAATGCCCTCCATGAGGATTCGATTCAGCAGAGTTATGTGTTCCTTCATTACCCATCGAAAGTTCTTGGTGCAGTTTTGTTGCAGCCGAGTTCGATGTTTCCCTTGATTGCACAGATGGCGAACAACCTTGAGCGAGTAATAGGGTAGAAACCGCAGCAATTATCGTGAAAAACAGTTTCATCAATGCTCCAATCTCGAAAATTTACTGTAAGTTATTAAGCCAGCTTGACTCGAGCGAAGTCTAGAGATTATAGATTGAAAGAAAAACGACCGTCTACCTTTTCTCCATTAATATCCGAAGTAATTTTCACCTGATATTGACCTGCTAACTTACCAGGAAGCAAAGCTGCGTAGTGTTTACCCGCAGTATCATAGGTGAGAGGAAGCGTCTTTTGAGTCCCATCTGGCAGCTGAACTTGAGCCGTCACTTTGGCGTTAGGGATAGCTTCATGATTGTCCCCTCTTTGCAAATAGAAATCTAAATGAGTTCCATTAGCTTCTTTTTCAGGGACAAACTCTAAATGGTAGGGACCTGACTCGACAACTTGACCCCCTTTTTGAGGCACTGCGGCCTGACCGGATGACCCAGTTTTGGCTGGGGTAGTTGTTTGTGCCGCTGACTCAGCTGGTGGGGTACTTTTCGAGCTATTCTCTGGATTGGTAGCTTGGTTGCTGTTAGCACAAGCTCCCAGGAAAGTCAAGCTTACACTACTTACAACCATCAGCAGAGATTTGACAGATTTCATACATTTCGCTCCTAAAATTAAACAATTGCAAATCTACAAAAACCTAAGTTTTTAGCAACATAGGGGATGAGCTACCGCTCAAAGACGGCTCCAACTGCCTTCCCATCCTCAACAACTTGCAGAGTTCGCTGAGGCAGTAAAAACTTACCAAATTTGGCATACAAGGCGGGTAAAACTAACAGCGTCAACGCCGTAGAAGTAAACAACCCACCTAACACCACTATCGAAAGTGGTTGCAGAATTTCCTTTCCTGGCCCACCCTCTACTACTAAAGGGGCTAGGCCTAAAGCCGAGGTAAAAGCTGTCATCAAAATGGCATTAAGCCGTTCCATCGACCCTTTAATAAGCAGTTCTTTTAAAGGCATTCCTTCAGCAGATTTCGTATTGTAATTATCCACCAGTAGCAACCCGTTACGAGTTGCTACTCCAAATAAAGTCACAAAGCCAACCAGAGAAGCAATTGAAATTATCCCTCCGGTTATCGCTACCGAAAATACTCCTCCTACCAATGCCAAAGGCAAGTTAATCATAATCATGGCAGTAGAGGGAATGGATTTGACAGAAAGATACATGATGACTGTAATGGCTACAAAAGCTATAGCACTGAAGAGGAGGATATTTTGTGTCGCTCGTTCTTGTGCCTCAAATTGGCCTGCATACTGAATATAGTACCCAGCGGGAATTTGTACTTGCTGATTCACTTTTTCTCTAATTTCATTCACGATAGAGCGCAAATCTCTACCGCTAGCATTTGCAGAAATAACAATTAACCGGGAAACATTTTCTCGATTGATGGTGTTAGGCCCTGTGCCGTTTTCAATCGTGGCAACTTGTGCTAAAGGAATTTTATTCCCGTCAGGAGTATCAACTAACAAATTGCGAATGGTATCCAGATTTTGACGGGCATCTGGCTTTAACCAGACAATTAATTCAAAAGTTTGTTGATTTTCCAAGACTTGGGACACTACTCGTCCATTGAGAGCAGTTTCAATAATTTCGGAGAGTTTTCCCACTGTTAACCCATATCGAGAAGCAGCAGAACGGTTAAACTTAATCTGTATTTGTTCGACTGGAACTTGAGGTTCAAGTTGCAAATCTACAATTCCTTCAACCGTCTTCATCACTTCATTAACTTGGCTGCCAATAGTACGGAGTTGCTCTAATTCAGAACCGAAAATTTTAACGGCGATCGCACTCCTCACTCCAGACAATACCTCATCCATTCGGTGAGAGATAAAACCGCCAATATTGGGTGCAACTCCTGGTAATTTGTTAAACTCTTCCCGCAGCTTTTCCAGCGTCGCTTCCCTATCTTTCATCCCTTCATCGCTCAACTCAATATCCAAGTGTCCTAAATTTACCCCTGCTGCATCCGCATCACCTGGCGCACGTCCCGAACGCAACTGCACGTAAGGAAATCTAGAGTCATCCTTAAGTGCTGCTTGAAGTGCTTCTCCTGCTGCATTAGTAGCTTCTAAAGATACACCTGGATAAAGAGTTAAAGTATTGACCAAAGTTTGCTCCTGAAACTCTGGTAGAAACACTCTTCCAAAGGAGGGAACTATTATAATTGCCGCTACTAAACTCGCTGCGGCTACCACTAAAATAATTCCTGGAAGCTTCATCGAAAATGTTAACAGAGGATAATAAAGGCGCTTAAAAAATCTGGCAACCCAAGGTTCCCTTTCTGGCAAGTGACCATAAGGTAAAAGAATTGCACATAAAGCCGGAGTCACCGTCAATGCGGTGATGCTAGAAGCAATAACTGCTGCCATGTATCCCAATCCCATTGGGATAAAAATGCTGCCTTCTACGCCCGTTAAAGCAAATACTGGAGCAAAGACAACAATGGTAATTATCGTGGCTCCAAATACCGAGTCGCGCACTTCCTGACAGCCATCAAATACTACCTCTAAAACCGGACGCGGATTAGGCAAATACTTATTTTCTCGCAGGTTACGGTAGACATTCTCGGCATCGACAATCGCATCATCGACGGCTGAACCAATGGCGACTGCTAATCCTCCTAACGTCATTGTATTTAAACCCTGTCCTACCCAATTGAGCAGTAGCACTCCAACCAATAAAGATAAAGGAAGAGCAGTTAAACAAATAGCCAGATTGCGCCAATTCATTAAAAATGGAATTAAAATAATAGCAACAATAATACTGCCTTCAAATAAAGCTTCTCTGACATTTTCAATCGAAGAATCTATGTAGTTTTCTTGACGGAAGGTGGGCGTAACTTTAATGTCTTTAGGTAAACCTGCTTTCACTTCTTCCATTGCGGCTTCAATGGCACGGGTAACGGTGGGAGTGTCGGCTTGCGGCTGTTTATTAATCATCACAATTACGGCTTTTTGACCGTTAAAACTGCCATCTCCCCGTTTGATAGCCGCACCAATTTGCACGTCAGTGACATCAGACATTTTTACAGGCGTGCCATTACGAGCAGTAATCACTGATTGCTGCAATTCTTCAATCGATTCAATCCGCCCAATTCCCCGAATTAACTTTTCTCTGTCAGGGGTGATTAAATAGCCACCCGGAGCATTAACATTGGCGGCTTTAGCAGCTTCTACAACGTCTTCTAGAGTGACGTTAAAGGCTTGTAATTTTTCTGGTTGAACCAATACTTGATACTGGCGGATATCGCCGCCATAAGCAATGACTTGACTGACGCCAGGAACTGCTAAGATGCGGTTGGTGACTTGCCAATCCACAATGCGCCGCACTTCCATTAAAGGGGTAGTTTCAGATGTAAAGGCGTATTGCAGTACGGTGCCAACCGGAGAACTGGTAGGAGAAATTTGTGGGGTTTCTACTCCTTCAGGCAGCTTGCTTTGAGCTTGTTGCAATCGCTCTGTTACTAACTGGCGAGCTTGATAAATATCGGTTTCCCAGTTAAATATGATTTTGACTACTGAGATTCCTGATGCACTGGAAGAGCGAACGGCTGTAACTCCAGGTGTACCATTAATCGAACTTTCGATTGGTAAAGTGACCAAAGATTCGACTTCTTCGGGAGCAAGTCCGGGAGCTTCGGTTTGAATTTCGACTTGGGGCGGTGCAAAGCTGGGAAAGACATCCAGCGGCATTTGGATGATGGTACGAAATATCCAAAAAGTGACGATAATTGCACCGAGAATGACTAACCAGCGACGAGCGATCGCCCATTTAATAATGGCACTGAGCATGGCAATTTTAGATTTGAGATTTTAGCTTTTAGATTTGAAACTGAAAGTTTTTTCAGCTTAAAATCTGCAATTTGCAATTCTTTAGTTAGTTTGGCTGGTGAGGTTCTTCATGCTCTGCAACACGAAGGCTAGAGCGAGACAAGGTGGGATGCTTGGAGTTGTTGAGGTAAATTTCTGGTTCATAAATAGAAGCAGAAGAACCTGAATCTCTTGCTGGCAGAACTCGGCGCTGGCGACGCCCTGCCCAAAGTCCGATGAAAAAGATGCCAGATGCGATCGCTCCTCCCGCTGGCAAAACCAACCACCAAGGCAGCTGCCCAATATTTTGGGCAGAATTTGTTTCCGGTGAGGGTGCTTGCTTTGCCTCGCCTTCGTTATGTTCGCCCCCCGGTGCTTTGCTGCCGCCGCGCAAAGATTGAGCATAAAGTTGAGTAGCACGCCCAGTAACTATCAAATCTCCCTCAAATAAGCCACTTTTCACCTCAACCATATCCCCAGAAGTTTGACCTAACGTGACTTCAACCGCCTGATACGCATTGCCATTTTGCACATAAACGGTCTTTTTGCCATTCGCTTCGACTACAGCAGAACTGGAAATAGCTAAAATAGCTGTCTGCGATCGCTCGGTTAGGACTTCGAGTTCAGCAAACATCCCCGGTTTTAGCACTCCGCCAGAATTACCCAATTCGGCTTTCACTGGCACCACCCGCGTCTCGCCTTCTACTACTGACCCAATTACGGCAATTTGTCCAGTGAACGTTTGGTTGGGCACAGAGGCGACTTTCACGCTTACCCGTTGACCCATTTTTACTTTGTCTAAATCTTTTTCATAAATATTTGCAGTAGCAAAAACCCGACTGTCATTTACAATCGTCATCAGCTTGCCACCCGCGTCCTCAAATGATTGACCGAGGGTGACTTCTCGGTCAGAAACCTTACCAGAGATGGGCGCAGTCACTGTCACCAATCCCTTGTCATTGGCGCGGCTTCCTAGTTGTTGCAGCCGAGTTTGATAAGTAGCGTTACTTAGGCGGATACGGGACTGAGCTACCTGAACAGCTGATTGAGCGCGTTTGAGTTGGGCTTCTGCTTCCAAAACCTCTCTGCGGCTGTTAGCTTTGGTGAGATCGGCTTTGGCTTGAATCAGCTGGGTTTGGGATTCAAGGGCTTGGCGACGTGGAAGGGCACCTTGAGTGGCTAACAGCTGGTCTTTGTCATACCTTTCTTGGGCAAATGCCAGCTTGCTACGTGCTTCTGCGATCTCAGCTGCGGCAATCTGCGAGAATCGCTCATAGTTCTGTCGAGCTAAGTTTAAGTTTGCTTGAGCCTGCTGTAAATCCGCTTGTCCCTCCGCTAGCTTTTCTTGGGATGTAACGCGCAGTTCCACTAAGTCAGCTGCGGATACAACGGCAACAGGTTGACCTGCTTTCACATAAGCACCGGGTTCCACCAACAGCTCAACGACTTTGGCACTAGCAATGGGTGTCGTCACCTCAACTTGCTTGTTGGGCAGGGTTTCAATTTGTCCAGTGGTTTTAATTCCAACCGCCAGCTGTTGACGTTTAACTGGCTCGACTTTAATTCCCAACCGTTTGGCAGTTTCTGCATCGACTTGGATAGCGCCAGCAGCCTGACTTGCTTCGCTTCCTCCTTGGAATTCATTTCCATGTCCGGCATGGGCTAGAACAGCTGCGGGGGCAGTTAACAGGATCAGGCTCAGGACTGCTCCAGGAACAATACCAAGCGGTACAGGAGATTGGGAACGGTAAGAGTAGCGCATCATGAGGAAATGTCCTTGAGTGCCAAGAGAGGTTGCGTTGTGCTGAAAAGTTGGCATTTGGCTTAGGCAATTTGAGTTTCGCCAGTAGCTACGTCGCTTTTACCAGTTTCACAAGCAGTAGATAATTTGCACTTATCTTTCAGCTTTTCATAGAGAAATGAAATTAGGATGAAATCTCCTAGCTCACCTGAGTTATTGGTTGTACCAAGCTTGTCGCCACTGCTTCATTTGGTCGATTTCTTTCTGTTGAGAAGTGATAATCTCTTGAGCCAATTGCTTGATTTCGGGGCGTTTAGACTTACTCAGGGCATCTTGAGCCATTGTTATAGCACCCTGATGGTGGGGAATCATGGCATTGATAAAGCGCAGGTCAAATTCAGTATTGGCTGCACCTAAGTCGCCGCTCATCATCATTTCTTTCATTTGGTCAGATGACATCTCCATCATCTGACCCGTTTGAGCGTTATGAGCCATCGGTTTATCTCCGGCGTTGGGATACCAAGCTTGCCGCCACTGTTTCAACTGACTGATTTCTTTGTTTTGAGCTTTGATGATGTCGTTTGCTAAGGTTTTAATCTGTGGACGAGTAGATTTTTGCTGAGCTTCTTTTGCCATTTCTACTGCTCCTTGATGGTGTAGGGTCATGGCATTGATGAATCGTAGATCGTAGTTAGCATCAGCTGGGCCTAAATCCATTGCCGTGCTGTGGTTCATTCCACTGCCGTGATTCATACCAGTACCATGTTGCATGTCCTGCTTGTTACCAGCATCAGTTGCAGAGGTAGTTTGAGCTTGCTTGCCACCTGCATCCGTTGCCGGAGTGTTTTGGGTTTGGGGGGTAGTAGAACAAGCGCTTAGCACTCCGCCAAAAGAGGTGATCGCTACCAGAGTAAATGCCCAAAAGCCAATTCTCATCGAAGTTAGTTGCATTAATTTCATACTCATCTAAGACCTACTAGGGTGTTTCTTTCTAGTACCTTAAACTCTCCAGTCAATGGGAGTGTCAAGTCGAATGTCTTGCGCTCTCGCTACTAGAGCTATTGACACAAGACAGCACTCCTTATTCAGCTTCTCACTCAGAAATGAAATTAGGATGAAATCGTTCTACAGCTTTAGCAAGAAATGTAGATTGCACCGTCAGGAAGACGCAAGCACACTTCCAAGTTTATAAGGTGAAGCCGAAGGGACATATTTACCGTTTCTTCCGACTAAATCTAGAAAATTAAAGAGGTTGAAATAATGACGCACCACATGAATCAACAGATGCAGGAGTGCATTAAAAACTGCTTAGACTGCCACAGTATCTGCTTGAATACAGTCACTTACTGCCTACAAAAAGGCGGTATGCACGCAGAACCCGCTCACATTCGGTTGATGCTCGACTGCGCTGAAATCTGCCAAACAAGCGCCAATTTTATGCTCCGTGGTTCCGAACTGCACGCACGGACTTGTGGTGTGTGTGCGGAAGTATGCGATCGCTGCGCTACTGATTGCGAAAAGATGGGCGATGACGCTCAAATGAAAGCCTGTGCTGATATGTGCCGCCGCTGCGCCGAATCCTGCCGACAAATGTCTATGGCAATGGCATAAATCACCGGACTTAGGAGCTTTATGCGGGTAGTGCAACGACAGTGCTACCCGTGTAGCCAGCGCCAAATAACAAGCCACAAATGTTTTTAGCCTGAACTGAGACAAGCAAGAGTTTGGTTTGTAGAGCAATATTAAGCCAGACCAAAGTCATTAGGTCTGGAGGTAATTTTATATTTATATTTATTTCCGTCAAACTCTCGTTTCTGGCACCGGTACTACAACTCCAAGAATAGTGAAGTGGAGCGTGGTGTTCAAGCTGTTTAGTTCTCGTTTTTATGGGCTTCTCAAAAATTTGTTCTCGCTCCCCCTTGACACTCTAGTGTGATGGAGACTTCAAGATAAAGATAGTTCACTTAAAGAGACTTTAATTCATGACCTTACAACTCAAAGTGCCTAATATGGCGTGTTCGGCTTGTAGCGAATCCATTACCAAAGCCATCAAGACGGTAGATCCAACCGCAACCGTTCAAGCCGATCCAAAAACCAAACTCGTCAATATTGAAACCCAAGCTTCCGTTGCGGGGATTACAGAAGCAATTACAGCAGCAGGTTACACGGTTGCCTTTGACAACTCCCCGTCCTGAAGTCCAGGGATTCTTGCATCACCAGGAGTCCAACGACTTTACCCTCAGCAAGCTTCACCTCGATGTGCCCCTCAACCCCATTCTCAAGATACAAGGGGCGGGTTTTATATCAAGCCTATCTGCGATCTAAGAGGGAATAGGAAATCAAAAAAACTGTTCCCCATTCCCTATTCTCTATTCCCTTTTTTCGATAAAAGTTAGGAGATATTAAATGGAAAGTGCCAACCTGAAACTGCGGGGCATGAGTTGCGCCTCGTGTGCCAATACAATCGAAGACGCGATTCGCTCCGTTCCAGGTGTGAGTGAATGCAGCGTTAATTTCGGTGCCGAACAAGCCACTGTTACTTATGAACCTAGTAGAACCGACCTCAAAGAAATTCAGGATGCGGTTAATGCGGCGGGATATGCAGCTCAACCCATGCAACCCCAGGATTTGCTGAATGCAGACGACGACACAGAACGGCGGGAACGGCAAGCTGAAAATCGGGAATTAGTCACGAAAGTTTGGGTGGGTGGCATCATCAGTACTATTTTAGTCATCGGTTCGTTGCCCACGATGACAGGTTTGCCGATTCCCTTCATTCCCATGTGGCTGCACAATCCTTGGCTACAGTTAGTGCTGACAACGCCAGTCCTGTTTTGGTGTGGTGCATCCTTCTTTATTAATGCCTGGAAAGCCCTCAAACGCCATACAGCAACGATGGACACATTGGTGGCAATTGGAACAGGTGCCGCCTATCTTTACTCCCTGTTTCCAACTGTCTTACCTGAGTTTTTTACCGCTCAAAGATTACCAGCCGATGTGTATTATGAAGTGGCAGCGGTTGTGGTGACGCTGATTTTATTAGGACGACTGCTAGAAAATCGTGCCAAAGGGCAGACTTCAGAAGCCATTCGCAAATTGATGGGTTTGCAAGCCAAAACTGCTCGCGTGATTCGGAACGGAAAAGAGGTAGATGTTCCCATTGCTGAAGTGATTTTGGGCGATGTGATTCTAGTCCGTCCAGGAGAAAAGATTCCAGTCGATGGTGAGATTGTTGAAGGTTCCTCAACGATTGATGAAGCAATGGTGACAGGTGAAAGCGTGCCTGTGAAAAAGCAACCAGGTGATGAAGTAATTGGAGCAACAATTAATAAAACTGGCAGCTTCAAATTCCGCGCCATGCGAGTGGGTAAAGATACATTTTTAGCTCAAATTGTCAAGTTAGTGCAACAAGCACAGGGTTCTAAAGCCCCCATTCAAAGATTGGCAGACCAAGTGACGGGATGGTTTGTGCCAGCGGTGATTGCCATTGCGATCGCTACTTTCATTCTCTGGTATAACATCATGGGCAATGTCACGATGGCATTAATTACCACCGTAGGCGTGCTGATTATTGCTTGTCCTTGTGCCCTCGGTTTAGCGACACCAACCTCCATCATGGTAGGAACGGGTAAAGGTGCAGAACATGGCATCTTGATTAAAGGTGCAGACAGTTTGGAACTGGCGCAAAAACTGCAAACGGTTGTTTTAGATAAAACAGGCACAATTACCCAAGGTAAACCCACTGTCACCGACTTTATAACCGTTAACGGTACAGCTAATGGGAATGAGCTAA
Organism: Floridaenema fluviatile BLCC-F154; assembly: GCF_041929135.1. NCBI lineage: Bacteria > Bacillati > Cyanobacteriota > Cyanophyceae > Aerosakkonematales > Aerosakkonemataceae > Floridanema > Floridanema fluviatile. The sequence goes on from NZ_JBHFNS010000042.1 coordinate 106,374, forward strand.
AACTATTGCGCTTAGCTGTATCCGTTGAACGCAATTCAGAACATCCTTTGGCTGAAGCAGTCGTGCAATACGCGCAATCTCAAAAAGTAGAATTGACTGATTCGCAGGAGTTTGAAGCCATTGCAGGCAGTGGCGTTCAAGGATATGTATCTAATCAATTAGTGCAAATTGGAACGCACCGCTGGATGAATGAGTTAGGCATTGATACCAGCGCTTTGCAACAAGATTGGGAGCGATTGGAATATCTTGGTAAAACCGTCATCTGGATTGCGGTGAATGGCAAAGTGCAAGCCATTATGGGGATTTCTGATGCTGTAAAACCCTCTTCCGCCAGTGCAATTCGCACCTTGCAAAAAATGGGATTGGAAGTAGTAATGTTGACAGGAGATAATCGCCGCACTGCCGAAGTCATTGCCCGTGAAGTGGGTATCCAGCGAGTTTTTGCTGAAGTTCGCCCAAATCAGAAAGTCGCAACCGTCGAGCAACTTCAGTCGGAAGGCAAGATTGTAGCAATGGTGGGGGATGGTATTAATGATGCACCAGCACTGGCTCAAGCGGATGTGGGGATGGCGATTGGAACGGGGACGGATGTAGCCATTGCTGCTAGCGATATTACTCTAATCTCTGGTGACTTAAATGGCATTGTCACTGCTATTCAACTGTCTCGCGCCACCATGCGAAACATCAAACAAAACCTGTTCTTTGCCTTCATCTACAACGTGGCGGGGATTCCAATCGCGGCTGGTATTCTCTTCCCTATATTTGGATGGCTTCTAAGTCCTATTATTGCCGGGGCAGCAATGGCATTTAGTTCGGTTTCTGTTGTTACAAATGCCCTACGTTTGCGTAATTTTCAGCCGAAAACACTCTAACCGAAAAATCTTAACTCATCTGTGTTTATCTGTGTTTAAAAATTCTCGAATTCCACTTTTAAGAGGAAATAAAAATGCTCAAAAAAGCAACATTTTTTGGCACTTTAGCAGGATTTGGTTTTCTGCTTGGAGTAATTTCAGGTTCGTTGGTAGGAACGTTAGCGTAAAAAGAGCTGCATCATCGCATCCACATAGGAGATTTTCAAATGGTGAATAAAACAGCAATTGTAGGTAGTATTGCGAGTTTAGGAGTTGTGCTAGGAATTGCTTCCAGTGAAGCAGTTGCACAAACATCCCATGAAACTCACTCTTCCAAAACAGAACAAACGGGTCAGTTTCGTCGCATTGAACAACCATTAAGTAACAAAGTTGCAATCACCCTCGGTGGACTAGGATTAATTGGTTTAGAACTTTGGTGGTTCCTGCTTAGTAAACCTAAGTCTCAGAAGGCAGTTACATCGGGTGGCGGAATTCAAGAAGTAACCGTGACTGTTGATGGGGGCTACGAACCCAGTCACATTGTTGTGCAAGCGGGTCAACCTGTGCTACTTAATTTCCACCGCAAAGACCCCAGCAGTTGTTTAGAAGAAGTCCGATTTCCTGACTTTCACATTGCACAAGAATTACCACTTAATCAGACTACACCGATTGAATTTACGCCTGATAAACCAGGTAGATATGAGTTTACTTGTGGCATGAATATGTTTCGGGGAACTATCGAAGTTCAATCGGCTGATTCGACAGTAACTGCACCTCAAACAACACCCGCTCATCATACAGAGCATTCAATTTCTCCAACATCCAGTGTTGAAGCAACTGTAACACCGGAGGGAATTCAAGAGGCTACAATAACAGTTGAGAAAGGCTACCAACCGCAGCGAGTAATTGTTGAAGCTGGACACCCAGTTCGCTTGCACTTCCAACGTCAAAATCTTAGTAAGTGCTATGACCAATTACTGATTCCAGATTTTGCGGTAGCTGTTGACCTCATACCCGACCAAACTACAACTGTGGAGTTTACGCCTGAACAGCCTGGTGAGTATGAATTTATGTGCGGGATGAAGATGAATCGTGGGACGATTGAGGTGAGAACATCGAAATCTTTTCAACCGCAAGACAAACACCATTCGATGATGCAAAATTAATGGATGGAGCTGTAACTAATGACAGGCGATCGCTTTGGTATTGAACGCTCAACAATTCAAACTGAGTTCTTGCAATGCAGCCATTTGTTCTTGCAACTTCAGAACCTCTCTATCCAGTGGGAAAGCCAGTTTCTCCTGTTGTCGAACTTGAGAAAACCACTGCTGTAAATTCTCATCCTCAAGGACAAAGCTTATTTAATTTCTCAGTAACCGCAGACCGTTGAGAGTGACAATGACTGTAGAGCCTTCATGTCCAATTACACCCAAGGGCAGGGTAATATCGCCTAAAAAATTAGCAATTAATAGCAGGACAATGAAACTTAGCGCAAACACAATGTTTTGCTTGATAATAACTTGAGAGCGGCGACCTAAGCGAATAGCGCGTTCCAGTTGTTCTAACCGATCTGCCATCAAAACAATATCTGCTGTTTCCAAAGCTACATCGCTACCTGCTACTCCCATTGCAATTCCCACGGATGCACTAGCAAGTGCAGGGGCATCATTAATACCATCCCCCACCATCGCTATTGTTTGATAATGCTTTTGTAGATGTCGAATTGCGGTTACTTTGTCTTCGGGCAAAAGTTCTGCATACACGCGGTTAACACCAATTTCTTTGGCAATGTTTTGAGCAGTGCGATCGTTATCTCCTGTCAACATGACGATTTGCTCAATGCCCAGTTTTTTTAGTTTGGTTAGAGCTTGTGCTGCCTCAATTCTTACTGTGTCTGCTACAGCAATTAGTCCTAAAACAACTCCTGCATGAGCAATCCACACTACTGTTTTACCCTCGTTTTCTAACTGTTTGCTAATTTCAATCAGGTTGGCAGGAAATTCTTTTACCTGCGCTTGGACAAATGCGGCTTTACCCACTACAGCCTTTTTGTTGTCGATAATTCCTGTAATTCCTTGTCCGGTTTGAGCCTGAACTTCAACGGCGTTATTCCACTTCAATTGAGAGCGAAAAATTTTGGGGGAGATGGGGTAGATAATGCGGTAGGATGACCAGATGCTTGATTCTTCTTACCCTGTCATCTACCAACTGAAGATAATATTGCTGGGCATCAGTCCCATGATCTGGCGGCGCGTACTGGTCAGCAGCAACAGCACAATAGAAGATCTGCATTACATAGTTCAACTAGCAATGGGATGGTCAGATATCCACCTGCACCATTTCATCATTCACTCTCAACAGTACGGGATTACTCAGCCAGGTGGCACAGTATTTAGCACTCGCGCCAGTGAAGTAAAACTTGCGTCTTTTCAGTTTAGGGAGAAAGAAAAACTTCTCTACGAATATGACTTCAGCCACAGCCCAGTAATGGGTGCATGGCGTTATTGGTGGCGACATTTAATCAGAATAGAAGCAATACTTAATCCATCACCAAATCAAACTTACCCAATCTGCACTGGCGGGAAAGGCGTTTGTCCAAGAGAAAACTGTGGTGGCCCTTGGGGTTTTATGAAAGCAAGAGAAGAGTTTTTTGTTCCTGATGTGTTAGAACGTTTGGCTTCAATGTCGAGGAATGGAAATTGGGACATCGATAGGGAAGAGGCCAATGAACTACTAACATGGCTACTGGTGGTGCAAAACCGCTTCGACCGTCAAAAAGTTAACCAACATCTACTACAATACGCTACCAGAGATAAAGAATCGATGTATTTGTTCAGGAAATAACGTGAAATTTAAAGTCCAAATAGTAGTTGAATCAGAATCAGGCGAAACCCAATTAATTCAAGAAGTTGCACAAATTGAAAAGGGTCATCTGCAACCGGAAAACTTGGGACTAACCCTAACGCAAGCCAAAGAATTATTGCAAAAAACACAACGCACTATCGCTGCTCAACAGATAACAGAATATCAAAAACAACAAAACTTCTGTTCACATTGCTCACAGAAGTTATTGCATAAAGATAAACGGACAATTACATATAGAACGCCTTTCGGTAAATTAAAACTACAATCTCATCGATTATTTCATTGTACTTGTACCAAGCAAGCAACTCGTAGCTTTAACCCACTAGCCAACTTGCTAAAAGAGCGCACATCACCCGAACTGCTCTATCTAGAATCAAAATTTGCATCTTTAATGTCCTATGGATTATCTAGCAAATTATTGCAAGAATTACTGCCCATAGAAGGAGAAATAAACGCTACATCTATCCGCAACAATCTACAGGCATTAGGCCAACGCTTAGAATCCGAATTACCTGAAGAAGCCGGAATATTAATTGAGGGTTGCCAGAGAGATTGGGAGCGGCTGCCTAAACCTGATTTACCATTAGTAGTGGGTATGGATGGAGGATATGTTCGTTTCTATAACAGAAAAACTAAAACCGCAGGTCACTTTCAAGCAATTGCAGGTAAGAGTATAAAAGCCGACGGTACATCCAAACGGTTTGGTATGGTTTATTGCTACGACACTAAACCACAACGTCGCGTATTTGAGGTATTAAAGTCCCAAGGAATGCAAATGAACCAACAGGTCACATTTCTATCAGATGGGGAAGAATCTATCCGCCACCTACAGTATTATCTTAACCCTAATGCCGAACATATCCTCGATTGGTTTCACATCACAATGCGGATAACCGTGATGAAACAAGTTGCCAAAGGAATAACTAAAGAAGATTTGGAAGCCGGAATTTCGAGTGAATCTATGCAAAAAGATTTGACTTCATTAAAGTGGTATTTATGGCATGGCAATGTATTTAAAGGATTAGCAAAAATTGAAGATTTAATTGAGAGTGCCTGTGTCTTAGCCTCAGATGATGATGACGAACAACCCAGCCTTGAGGCAGAAAAATTGTGTTCCCATCTAGAGGAATTTGAAACTTACATTTCTTCTAACGGGCAGTATATTCCCAATTATGGCGAACGCTACCGAAATGGAGAGCGGATTTCCAGCTCCTTCGTAGAATCTACTGTCAATCAACTAATTAGTAAGCGATTGGTTAAAAAACAACAGATGAGGTGGACTCCCAAAGGTGCTCATCTCCTGATTCAAGTGCGAACGCAAGTTTTAAATGATGAATGGATGAGTAAATTCCAGCAATGGTATCCCAACTTTCGTGCATAAGTTGGTAAAATTAACTTAAATATCCCAATCTTTTCAGGAGTTTGGGTTATGAGCAAATTATTTGTCCAACTACCGAAAGTTGGTAAAACAGAAAAGCCAGAACGTCAATCACCTAACTCTCACAAATATTCTTCCGTTAGGACTAGGGAGTATTTATTAGCAGAAGAAGTTGAGGCGATGCGTCAGGCTATTAAAAAATCTAAGGGTCGTCATGCTCATCGAGACTCAACCCTAATTTTGTTGATTTATCGTCACGGATTGCGAGTCGCAGAAGCAGCATCTTTACGATGGGAGCAAATAGATTTTCATGCTGGCACCATTTATGTGAAACGGGTTAAAAAAGGGACTCCTTCTACCCACCCACTTTATTCGGAAGAAATTCGGGCTCTCCGCAAGCTTCAAAGAGATTATCCGGCTAGTCCCTATGTTTTTCAGTCTTCACGACATGGGCCATTGGCACTTGATACTGTAGGTGGAATTGTTGAGAATGCTGGTGAATTGGCTGGTCTACCGTTTCCTGTTCATGCTCATATGCTTAGGCATGGAACGGGATATTATTTGGCTAATCGAGGTATTGATACTCGAACAATTCAGAGTTACTTGGGGCATAACAATATTCAGCATACTGTGCGTTATACCGAACTGGCTTCTGCTAAATTTCAAGGTCTTTGGGATGATTAATCTTGAAAATTCCTTTTTAGTACTTTAGTACTCATCTCCCCCCAAATTTTTCGCTCTCCTTACAGGGGCGCGTGCGCTGGCAGGCTGGAGGCATGGCCCTGTGCGAACTCGGTATTGTAACGAAATTTTAAATGAAAGCTAAAAATTCTTGACTCTCTAGTCGGCTAGAGAGTGTAGCCTGAGTGATAGTGCCAAATGCACCCGTCAAGCAACAGAATAATTGAGGATAAAAATGAAAATGACTACCCCTACTCAGACAGTATTGAACGCAGCGATCGCTAGTTTGGCATTATTAGCGTTAGCTGCTACTCCATCGTTTGCTGACACTCACAATCAGACCGCGATGCCTACTACGGCTTCCAACACCACGAATGAGGCCAGCCTAACTCAAGAGCCAACAAATCAAACCACAGCGCAAATGAATCAGACGCCACAGCAGCCAAATCAAACGGGATGCAGCTGTTGCAAAAACATGATGAATAATATGCCAGAAATGATGAACAATATGCGGAGGATGGACGACCAAAACCGTCAGTCTCAATAAGGCTTTTAAGAATCGTGCGGCGAGAGGTTCATCTTTACCGGGAAAATCAGAAACAACCTAAAAGGTTAGATGACTCTCGCCAAAAAAGCTGGTAAAACCATTGCTAAGAGAGCAATTTAATAACAATTAATCTGAGGAAATTGAGGTTAACTACGGGAATTTTCCTCGGGGTTACTTTCATTTGAAAGTGCTGATAGCGCTTGCTTTGAGATTTTATTAAAACTCAACACTTTTCCAGTAAAAAACACCCTTTAAGAGAACTATTACTATGAGTCAGCCTGATTCCAAAAATCACGGGATGAAATGGATGTGGATAGCGATGGTGGTTTGCTGCGCCGTCCCTATAGCTGCTTCTCTGTTACTGGGCGGAGGTTTGGGAGTGTGGTTGGGTAGAGGAAGTCAGCAGCCTACCAGGAATCAGTTAACCAGCCAATCCACTCCTGAACAAAAGCCGCAACAAACGGCTATAAATGCTTCTCTAGAACCAGCCGTCAATTGGCGAACAGACAATCACGTTCATGGTTTAACGGTGAATCCCGACAATCCTCAAGTTATGTATGTTGCCACTCACAATGGTCTTCTGAAACGTTCTGAAACTGGGCAATGGTTCTGGATGGAACCGGAAAAGAAACGGGCAGATTACATGGGTTTCACCGCTCATCCTACTGACTTAAACCGCTTTTATGCTAGCGGGCATCCGCATACAGGAGGCAACTTAGGTTTCCAAATTACTGAAAATCAAGGCCAAGATTGGAAACAGATTTCAATGCCAGGAGTAGATTTTCACGCAATGGCTATAGCTCCCAGCGATCCAAATACATTTTACGGTTGGCCTGCTTCTGGGGCGAAGGGTTTTCACGCTTCAAAGGATGGTGGAAAAACCTGGGCTAAACCACGCATGGTTGGGTTAGGCGGCGAACCCTTTAGTCTTGCCGTCGATCCGCGTAACCCTGACCGTGTGTTTGCAATCACTGGCGCGGGTTTATACGAAAGTACCAATGCTGGCGATAACTGGGCGCTGGTACCCAATACTCAAAATGCACCCGTTGTCGGTTTAGCTTTGTTAAAAGCGGGAGATAACACGGTGATGTATGGGTATCGATTGCTCAAATCGGCTCCTGGCGTTTATCGCAGTGCTGATGGTGGCAGGACTTGGGAGCAATGGGGGACTGGAACTAAGGGAACGATACTGTATATTGCGATCGCTCCCAGCAATCCTCAAATTCTTTATGCAGTGAACAACAATAACGCTGTCTTTCAATCCCAAGATAGTGGAGCGACCTGGAAGGAGTTGAATTAGTTAATGCTAAGGCACGACAGTATGGGATTGCTCAAATCGGTGGCATCTGGTTTCGTAATAACCCAACCCTAGTCAAACTAAGCAACTTTAGTTATTTAGAAATAGAAGGCAATCGAATCGTAAAAGTGCTACCTTTGCCCAACTCGCTTTGCAACGTAAGGCTACCTCCGTGTGCCTGAACGATCGCAGACGCGATCGCCAACCCTAATCCAGCCCCGCCAGAACTGCGAGAGCGATCGCTACTCACGCGATAAAAACGTTCAAAAATTCGCGTCTGTTCTTCCGGTGCAATTCCAATACCCGTATCTCGAACCTCAATCAAAGCATGACCGTTACTGCGGTCTAAAACAACAGTTATCTGACCCCCGGCTGGCGTGTATTTAATCGCATTAGTAATTAAATTAGAAACCAGGCGATAAAGTTGATTTTCATCTCCTACGACATACAGTGACTCACGTACCCGCACCTCAGATGTCAGCATCACCTTGGCAGCAAAGGCCATATCTGCGAACTCTTCCACCAAATCACTCACCAAATCGTTGAGGCACCAAGGTACCTGCGGTGTCAAGATTTTTTGCTCTTCCAATCGAGACAGAAGCAATAAATCCTCAATCATTTCAGCAAGTCGATGATTTTGACTCGCCACATTTTGTAGGGTATCTCGCGCCTCTGATTCAGACAGATAAGACATCCTGAGTACAGATTCGGTCACTGCTTGAATCGCTGCCACAGGAGTCCGCAATTCGTGGGCAGCATCTGCTGTGAATTGTTTCATTTGTTGATAGGACTGGTTAATTGGTTGCATCGCCAACCCCGCTAGCCACCAACTAGAACCCCCAACCAAGAGTACCGTAATTGGCAATCCCAGTCCTAAAAATAATTTCAGGGCGTTGAGACGGCTATCGAGGTCTTTGAGACTTCGCCCGACCTGTATATATCCCCAAGACTGATTATTTTGGGTATGCAGAGGCAGAGACATTTGATGATAGCGATCGCCTTGTTGGTCTTTAAGCGTTTGCCAAACTTCTTGGCCTACAGTCAGTGGCAACCCTTCAGGTTGAAGACCTGCCAGAGCAATTAACCGCCCAGAACTATCCACAAACCTAATGTAATAGTAATTACCTTGGTAAAGAGTACTGAAAATGGAGCGTTCAGTAGAGGTGTGGTACTCTTGCCTATAGATTGTTTGGGTATGACAGCTGATCTGGGCTGAACAAATGTCGGGTAAAAGCTGCTGGAAAATTGGTTCTAGACGGCCTGCCTGTTTCAAATTTGGTTCAATACTGTTATGCAGTGTTCTCGTTACAGACTTTAGCTCTTGGTCAATTGCAACCAAATGAGCATAGATCATCACTTGATAGACCCCAAAACCGCATAGGCTGAGAATGAAACCCATGACGACTGCATACCAGAAAGCCAGACGCCAGCGAGTTTGACGAAATGGTTTAGTTTGCATCATTTAGGTTGAACCGATAGCCCATGCCAGGAACAGTTTCGATTAAATCATTACAGCCAAGTTCTGACAGTTTGCGTCGCACCAATCGAATTTGAGCCGCCACTACATTACTAATGCGTTCTGCATTCATTTCGTAAAGATAGTCCAAAAGCTGGGTGCGGGTAATATATTGGTTCGGGTGTTTCATAAAGTATTCCAGTACCTGAAATTCTTTTCTGGTTAGAGGAATAACTTGTTTGTCACCATTGACCTGCTGAAGACAAACAGTACAAGTGCCGTAATCTAAGATGAAGCAACCAACCTGAAGTTGCTGAGGTTGAAGTTGGAGCGATCGCCTCTGCAATGCCCGCAGTCGCGCTAACAATTCCTCCATGCCAAACGGCTTCACCAAATAATCATCCGCCCCTGCATCCAGTCCTGTCACCCTATCTTCCATTCGGTCTTTTGCTGTCAGCATTAATACGGGCAAGGGGTTGCTGCCAGTACGCAACCTACGCAGCAGTTCTAAACCTGACATTCCTGGCAATAACCAGTCGAAGATTGCCAGCGTATACTGTATTTTCTGGTTTTCTAGACAGTCCCAAGCTTGAGTACCATTTAAAACCCAATCAACAATATATCTTTCCTGGTTCAAGGTTCGCTTAATTGCCGCACCCAGGACTGGCTCATCTTCAACTAGCAGAACTTTCATTAAAATTCACCGAGCCTATTTGTAGGTTGGAATCCAAGCTGTACCGAGAGGGATTTCTACATTTGCGCCGACCATCTTTCCATAAACTCGGTACAGCCAAATGTGGTCATAGCCTGGAGTAGTAACGTCTCGCATATTAATTGATAGCTTGGTCTCAGGAGGTACTGGTTGGGAGAAAACGACTGTAGCTTTTCTGTTATTGATAGAAACATCAGCCTCAATTTTCTGACCTGATTGATTCTTCACCTCAATCCCCCTACGGATGCTAATATCTTCTGGTAAATCGATTGACAGTGATGAAAGAGCCTGTACCTTGACATAAACATCTAACTGATGGGTAGCACCCTGAATTCGAGCGTTATTAGGAATTGCAGCGCTACGGCCTAGATGAGTAACGTTATAATCTCTTAGATTTCGCGCCTGAGCAGTAGGAAATAAGGAGGCAAGTACCAGAGTGATTGTTGTTGCGTAAACTAAGTTTTTCATCGCCTTACTTTTTGAGAAGCTAACTGATTAATCTCCTTACCTATTAGTTTTGCAGATAGAAATGAAATGAGGATGAATTTTTTGATTATTTATTATATCCGCCTGCTAATATTTCTCAATTAGTCTGGAAAACTCTGTTATAAATGAGTTCACTTATCAAATCTTTTACAGGCTAAGAATCGCAAATACATCGGTTATCAAATTGGATAATAAGGCTTGCCAAAAGTAAGCCTTAAATACCTCCAAAACTGGTATAAGGAATAAATTCTGCTCTTTCCAGAACTGATAGTGTATCAACCAGCTGATGAGCCAATTTACGTCAGTAGACACGAATCTGGGCTATTCCGATGGGGACATCTGCTTCAAGACCAACAAGTTTAGCGGAAACACGGTATATCCAAGCGTTAGAAACCCCTCGGATTCTTACATTGTTCAGGTCAAGCTCAAGTTTCGATGCAGGAGCAACTGATTGCGGAAAATCGACTATGACTTTGTTGCCCATGATAGAAATATTGGCATTAATTTTCCGTCCCGACTTATCTGTTAGAGCGATATTGTCACTTATTCTTAGACCCTCTGGAACATCAATATTTAATTGAGAAAGAGGACTGGTACCTTGAGGAATGTGAAACCGAATCGTATGTCTAACAATTCTCGACCGACTTTGAGGAAATTGTACCGCTCCCTCAACATGAAGACCACCTTCTGTTCTGGCACTGGCATTGTCAGCAGGAATTGAAGCTGCAAGAGCCAAAGCTATGGCAGCTGTATAAATTAGTGTTCTCACTTTGTCACTCCTGTAAGGAATTGAGCGCATTAACCAAGTTACAGACTCATTTTTAGCAAATGATCCTGTTATTACTAGATTGACAGAGTGAGATGAAACCAGGATGAAATTTTAGCTCGTTTAAGAAACTTTACCTAGAAAACAACTGAACTTAAAAGACTTTAAAATAGCTATCTGTTCTCGGCCTGCTACGACTAAAAAAATAAAAGTAAATACTGAAACTATCTATATCTGCAAAAATATTTCCAACAGCTTCAGCACTTTCAATTTTGTACTTGTAGATTATCTGAGTTGCCTTGTCCTTCAGCTTTTCTTCTGTAGCAACGATAGAAAGTTCTAAAGTTTTTTTGACTAAAACCTCAAATCGAATTTTTTCTCTAAATCTTTTTAGCTCAGCTAATGCTCTTTCTTCTTGAGAAGAGTTTAAAAAAACTTCTGATGGCTTGTTAATCCACCAGCCTTTTACTAAAGGGTCAAACAAAAGGTTTTTAGAAAGCTGGTTGATTAAGAGAGGAACTAAAATAATAATTAATAAATACCGAACGGAAGTAATTGTTCGATACTGTGAAATTCGGAACTCTTCAATCAATTCTGATTCAGCATTTGGGTCTAAATCTCTCTTGAGCTTTTTCAGAGTACGACCAATAGACCGAGGAATAAAGCCAGTTTCTTGAGATTTAAACCTGGAGTCAGGTTCGTCTGCTGAAATCTAAACTTTTTGCTTCACTCTTGATGAATAAATTTACTATTAGATAGATAATCTTGACATATTGAGATGAAATCAGCGTTGAATTTATGCCTATCATAGGATACTTTTATAAAGTAAACGGTAATAAATTTAGGCAGACTCTAGAAAAACAAACGACTGCTATTACAAACATTAAAAACGGAAAAATAATGAAGTTAAAAAGTGCAAACTAAAATGTGAAAAATCTAGCTTCACCTATAGAAATTTCTGTATCGCTGCCAACGACTTTAACCGAAAATCTATAGATAAAAGTAGACCCCTGAATTGGTTGTCTTACTTTGTTGAATTCAATCAAGAGCCTAGTGTTAACTACAGTTTTTTCAGGAAACTCTATAATAATTATTCTACCATTTGCAGAAATATTAATGTTAATTTTTTGACCATTCTCATCCCGTACATCAATATCGTTACTTACAGCTACCGTAGATGGAGTATCAATAATTAGCTGGAAAAGAGGGCTATTATTCTGGGGAATGCGTAATCGAAAAACTTGTTTAACAATCCGCCAATTGCTAGAAGGAAATTCAACATTATTATCAACACTGGAAACCCTACTATTATCTATCTTTGTAGTTGCATAGCTAGCAGAAATTAAAGCTGCGGTAGCCAAAGCGAATGCAGCAGTGTATCTCAGTATTTTCTTCATCTTGCTGTCAAAGTAATAAAAGATGTCAAAAAGAATCGCAAATTCAGCCTCGGCGCAGAAAGCTTTATTTAATTACAATGATATCTCGCGATGAAACTAGGATGAAATTTTGGGTTGTTAATAAAAATTTATTAATTCACTTCAGCTTCATCGCGTTAATGCTCTAAATGCTTATCAAAAGCGCACCGTAAAGCCCACAAAGGGATTAAAATCGTCTGCTGCTTGCGTTAACCCAATGTTGACACCCGCATCTAGCTGTAAGTTTTCAGCTAGGAGGTATGTTACTCCAGTATCAAACGTGGCAACTAATTCTGAGCCAGCCTCAGTAGTAATGTCAGTGAATAACTCAAAAAAAGTCCCCAGTTTTTCTGTGATTGAGTAGCCCACAATAACGCTATTGACAAATCCCACATTGTATCCAGAGTCAGCGTTATTTCTATTTAAGGCAAACCCAGTTTGCATTCCAAGGTTCCATCGTTCAGATAATTGTAGTGCAAAGGGGAAAGTGAGGCCACCCTCAATTGCATTATTACCCAAATTATCTTGGTTGGTAGGGAATTTGATTGAAGTTACCATACCAAATGCAGTTTTACCACCTTCATTGCCCCAAAAGTTGATCCTTAAACCAACAGTAGTGTCTCCATAGCCGGATTGTTCCTCTTCAGTACTATCTTGAAATTTAGTACGTACATTATTGTACGTTTGCAACTGAATTTGAAAATCGACGTTATTGAGCAGACCGACTCGGATATTGGGAATGAAAATTTGGAAGGCTTTGGTATCTGTACCGTCTGAATTATTGACATCCCTGGTATAAGTCACAAAATCCGCCTCTAATTGAAAATGTCCAGCATCAACAGTGAAGGGAGTATCGGTTTTGCTGGGGCGACCGGAATTGAATGACCGCAGTAGTTCTCTAGGAGTGGGATTGAAAAGGTTATACTGACTTTTGTCTGGCGGAGAATTCTCTGGTCGATTGGGTTGTGAAGGATTTTCTGGTTGGTTGGGTTGTTGAGTAACAGCCTCTGATACCTTATTTGTGGCTGGAAAGTAGGACAAGTTGTGCAGGTCTTGAGCAGATACAGAAGTCGTATCAAACTGTAGGTCACTAGCTTTTACGCTGTATGACAACTGTGTAAGATTGTGCTGTTCAGTAACGACCTGTGACTGTACTTGCAAATTTAATGGTTGGGTTACAGAAGTTAATTGAGGTAAAGTATTGGGAGCGGCAGTATGTTGAGAAATTAATCCTTTTGCACCGATCGTAGTGGGTTGGTCTGCGAGCGCAACTGTAAGACCTGGAGCATAAATTGCCTCAATTACAACAAACCCGGTATTGAGAGCGACGCTAATAATAAAGGCACGGTTGTAATTAGTCGGTTCTTGTCCGTGGTTATGGGAATGTGCCATGATTGCTCTGCCTGCCAATTTTCAGGATTACTTATTGATGGTAAAGCGACCGTCTACCTTTTCGCTGCCAAGATCCGCAGTCACTTTCACCTGATAGCGATCGCTTGCATTTCCAGGCAGCACAGCCGCGTAGTGTTGACCCTGGGAATCATACTTTAAATCTAAAGTTTTTTCAGTTCCATCAGGTAGCTGAACTTGAGCGGTGACTTTAGCATTTGGGACGGTTTCGTGCTTTTCACCTGATTTTAAATAAAAGTCCAGGTGAATTCCCGCTGCTTCTTTTTCCGAAACTAACTCTAAATGATATTTACCCGTTTCTACAACTTGCCCGCCATGCGAATGCTCTTTTCCTGCTTGTGATTCGTCGTGTTTATGAGAACCATGTTTATGATTATCTACAGTTGCGGACTCGGCTGAATTAGCTACCTCAGTTTTGGGGGAACTTGCTGTATTTGTAGCAGTTTCCACATTTTTAGCGGAATTGTTGGCTTGGGGTGAATTACTACAAGCTCCCAAGAAAAGCAGCCCCATTGTTCCCAAAATTAACCAATTTGATTTGATAACTTTCACCTGGTACTCCTCATCTAAAGTAGATGCGTCAGCATACTTTCGATCTATGATGGCATCGTCGGATGAAACCACGATGAAATTTTAGAGAAAGAAAAAGGAATTTTTGCAGCGATCGCTACCAGAGGAACATTAGTTTTCCCATACAGCATTAGGCACTTTGCCATCTTCTACAACATTCGCACTCGGCTTAGGCAATAAGTATCTACCAAATTTAGAATACAAAGCTGGCAACACCAGTAGGGTAAGCGCAGTAGATGTAAACAATCCACCTAATACAACGATCGACAAAGGTTGTAAAATTTCCTTGCCAGGGCCAACAGCAATTACTAATGGCAGCAAACCCAAAGCTGAAGTTAAAGAAGTCATCAAAATAGCATTGAGTCGTTCCATTGACCCAGCTATCAAAACTTCTTTTAAAGACATCCCGGCTGCGGCCTTAGTTGTGTAATTATCTACCAACAGCAGTCCGTTACGAGTTGCTACCCCAAACAGCGTCACAAACCCCACGAGAGAAGCGATCGAAATAACGCCTCCTGTCAGGGCGATCGCAATTACTCCGCCAACTAACGCGAGGGGCAAATTAATCATAATTGTGGCTGTAGAAGCGATTGATTTGACAGAAAGATACATCAGTACCGTAATTACAACAAAGGCAATGGCACTGAAAACTAAAATATTTTTTGACGCTCTTTCTTCCGCTTCAAATTGACCACCGTATTGGATAAAGTAACCAGATGGAATCTGAACGTTTGCTTTTACTTTATCTTGGATATCATTGACTGCGGAACGCAAATCTCTGCCTTTGGCGTTGGCTGAAACTACAATTAAACGAGAAACATTTTCGCGGTTGATCGTATTCGGCCCGGTTCCATAAGCCACAGTAGCGACTTGAGCGAGAGGAATTTTGTTACCATCGGTAGTATCAACTAACAAATTTTCAATTGTTTCAAGATTATTGCGAAATTCTGGTTTTAACCACACAACTAAATCAAAAGTTTGTTGTTTCTCTAAAACCTGAGACACGACTTTACCATTCAGACCTGTTTCGATAATGTTGGAAAGTTGTCCAATAGTTAAACCATATTGAGCAGCCGCAAAGCGGTTAAACTTAATTTGAATTTGTTCGATCGGAATTTGAGGTTCAAGCTGTAAATCTACAATTCCCGGCACAGATTCGATCGCAGCTTCTACTTGTTTGCCAATGTTGCGGAGTTCTTCTAGATCGGGGCCAAAAATTTTAACTGCAATTTGACTTCTAACCCCAGACAATATTTCATCAATGCGGTGAGAAATAAATCCGCCAATATTAGTAGCAGCACCCGGTACTTTGTTAAACTCTTTCCGCAGCCATTCTACAGTATTTCCCCGATTTTCCATCCCTTTTTCGCTCAATCCAATATCAAGGTGAGCTAGATTAACAGGGGCGGCATCCGGGTCGTTGGGAGCGCGTCCTGCCCGTAATTGAACATAGTTTAATCTGGGGTCATCTTTGAGTTTAGTTTCTAAGACAAAAGCGGCACTATTTGTAGTTTCTAAAGATGTCCCCGGATAAAGAGCCAAGGTATTAACTAAAGTTGATTCCTGAAATTCGGGTAGAAAGGCTCGTCCCAAAGCTGGAAAGATTGCGATCGCTGCTACCATTGATGCAGTTGCCAAGATTAAAATAATCGTCGAAAATTGAGTAGAAAAACTTAAAAAAGGAGAATAAATTCTTTTGCACAATCTTGGTATCCAGGGTTCAATTTGTGGCATTTTGCCGTGAGACAATAGAATTGCACATAAAGCTGGACTGACGACCAAAGATTCCAAACTGGAAACTATTACTACTACTAGATAAGTCATACCCATCGGCCCAAAAATCCGACCTTCCACACCTACTAGCGCAAAGATTGGAGCAAAGACAACAACTGTAATTAAAGTAGCTCCAATCAGAGATTCGCGAACTTCTTCCCCTGCTTCAAAGATGACTTCTAGTACCGGACGCGGGTTGGCAGAGTATTTATTTTCCCGCAAGTTACGACAGGTGTTTTCTGCATAAACAATAGCGTCATCAATCGCTGTGCCAATGGCAACTGCTAACCCTCCCAAAGTCATCGTATTCAGCCCCAATCCGAGCCAAGATAATACTTGCAGGGCGAACACAAAAGTTAAAGCAAAATTTAACAAACATACAGCCAGCGTTCGCCAATTCATCAAGAAGGGAATCAGGATAATTGCTGCAATTATGCTGCCTTCAACGAGAGCCGATCTGACATTTTCTACCGAAGAATCGATATAATCTGCCTGACGAAATGTTTGAGTAACTTTAATTTCTTTGGGCAAACCTACTTTGAGTTCTTCGATTGCAGTTTCAATCGCTTTCGTGACAGTGGGAGTATCAGCTTGAGGCTGTTTATTGACCATCAATATAACGGCATCTTTCCCATTTAAGCTAGCGTCACCTATCTTGACAGCTCCACCAATTTGTACGTCTGCCACATCGCCAATGCGGATCGGCGTTCCTTGACGAGTAGCGATCGCAGATTGCTTGAGGTCATCTAGAGACTCAACCCGCCCAATTCCTCGAATTAATGTTTGTTTATCAGGGGTAATTAAAAAGCCGCCAGGAGCATTGACATTTGCTGTCTGAACTGCTTGAGTAACCTGCTCTAAAGAAACGTTAAAAGCTCTTAATTTGTTGGGATCTACTAAAACTTGATACTGGCGCACATCACCGCCATACACTAGCACTTGACTGACACCGGGAACTCCTAAAAGGCGATTTACTACTTGCCAATCGACGATTCGGCGCACTTCCATTAGGTCAATTTTGGATTTTGGCTCGTTCCCAGACTCTAGCTTGGGAATGTCGGTTTTGGATTGTGCTTCTGTTTCGACGGTGAAGGCATATTTCAGTACGGTACCAATCGGCGAACTGATGGGAGCAATTTTTGGGGTTTCGACTCCAGTCGGTAGCTTACTTACAGCTTGTTGCAATCGTTCTTGTACTAATTGGCGGGCTTGAAAGATATCGGTTCCCCATTTAAAAACAACTCTGACCACAGATAGTCCGGCTGAGGAAGAAGAACGGACTGTTGCAATCCCAGGAGTTCCGTTAATTGCACTTTCAACGGGCAATGTAACGAGAGATTCTATTTCTTCGGGAGCGAGTCCAGAGGCTTCAGTTTCAATTTCGACTTGAGGGGGTGCAAAGTTAGGAAATACATCCAGCGGCATTTGGGGTATGGTGTTGAAAACTACGATTAATGTGGAGATGAATGCTGCAATGGCTACTAGCCATCGTTTAGTAATAACCCACTTGGCAATAATACTCATCATTTGATTGGTTATTAGAATTAGTTACTAGAATTCTTGCCTTCGCCCACAGGTTCGTCGTTTTCAACCAACATGACGTCAGGAGACAAAGTTAGCTGTTTGTGGTTGTTGAGATAAACTTCGGTTTCATAGGTCAAAGGTTGGACATCCATACTAAAATTCTCTTCTCCTACTAGGCGAGAACGAGTCCGACGCTGATTCCAAAAAGCACCAGCTATAAAAGCCGCAGTACCAAACACCCCGCCTCCCACTACACCAACTAACCCTAAAAGTGGCAAGCTGTTAGCTTTCGCGTCTTTTACCTCTGAATTCCCTTCCTTTTCTTCGGAGTGTCCGTGCGTCTCCCCACCTTCCTCGGATTTACTACCGCCCCGCAACGACTGGGCGTAAAGTTGCGGTGCGCGTTGGGTAACAATTAAATCTCTCTCAAATAAACCGCTCTTAACTTCTACTAAATCCCCAGACTTTTGCCCTAATGTCACTTCCACAGATTGGAAAGCATTGCCATTTTTTACGTAAACCAGTTTCTTGCCATTTGCATCCACGATCGCCGAATTGGGAATTGCCAAAATAGCTGTAGCTGTTAGGTCTGTTAGTACCTCTAATTCTGCGAACATTCCCGGCTTGAGTTCCCCACCCGCGTTGTTAAGTTCCGCTTGGACTGGTACTACCCGCGTTTGCCCTTCTACTAGCGAGCCAATGCGTGCGATTTGTCCTTCAAAGGTACGGTTGGGTAAGCTGGCAACCTTTATCCGCACCCGTTGACCTATCTTTACCTCGTTTAAATCTTTTTCATAAATATTCGCCGTGGCAAAAACCTGAGTGTCATTAACGATCGTCATCAGTTTGCCACCCGCGTCCTGGAATGATTGTCCCAGGGTAACTTCCCGGTCAGCAACCTTGCCAGAAATTGGAGCAGTCACTGTCACCAGCCCTTTATCATTGGCACGTTCTCCCAGTTGTTGCAGCCGAGTTTGATAAGCTGCATTACTGAGTTGAATCCGGGACTTTGCTATCTGAACGGCTGCTTGAGAGCGTTTCAGTTGATTTTCAGCCGCAATTACATCGCGACGGCTATCGGCTTTGGCAAGTTCGGCTCGAGCTGCTACTAGCTGGGTTTGGGATTCGAGGGCGTTGCGACGCGGGAGAGCGCCAGCATCGGCTAACTGCTTGTCTTTTTCATACTTCTCCTGGGCGAATGCTACCTGGCTTTTCCCTTGTGCGATTTCAGCTGCGGCTATCTGCTGAAATCGCTCGTAGTTTTGTTGAGCCAGCTTTAAGTCGGCTAGCGCCTGCTGTAAATCAGTCTGACCTTGTGCCAGTTTTTCTTCAGACTCAACGCGCAGAGTCACTAAATCAGGGCTGGTTAAAACGGCAACGGGTTGACCTTGTTTTACTGATGTACCAGGTTTCACCAACAGTTCAACCACTTTTGCCCCTGAAATGGGGGTAGTCACTTCTACTCTTTGGTTGGGCAGGGTTTCAATTTGACCCGTGGTTTTGATGCCAATATCTAGCCTCTGACGAGTGGCGGGTTCCACTTTAATTTCTAGCTGTTTGGCTGTTTCTGCATCAACTTCGATCGAACCTGTTGGTTCGCTTCCGCCTTGGAATTCACTGCCGCCGCCATGATCGTGTCCAGCACCCGCTAATACAGCTGTAGGAGCGCTTAGCAGCAGCAGGCTCAGCATTGCTACGGAAACACAACGGAGTGGGGCAGAAGATTGAGAGCGGTTAGAGATTCTCATCGTTAAGAGTGTCCTGGAGTCAATAGAGGAGAGTTGCGCTTGAATGTTGACATTTTGAGCGGAAAGCTATGTAGCCAGTTCTTCTGGAGTTAGCCATGTCACTCCTACAAATCTCTTAGATAGCGTTATTAGCACTAACTACCCAGTTTTTCATACCCAAGTGAAATGAGGGTGAAATTTTTTAGAAAGTAGAGATTAGATCAAAGCGATTTCTTTAGTTTTTTCCATCAGAAGATTGAAACTATTTAGAAAGAGAGATAAAGCGCTCCAAACGATTAGAGAAGCAACGAACAAACTGGCAACGGTGTCTGCCCATAGCCAATGCCAGCAGTAGACAACCAGAGCAGACAACATCACGCTTAAAGAACTAGCAGCATCAGCAATTCCGTGCAAGAAAACTTCTCGAAGATTGAGGTCATGGTGACTATCATTGCGTAACAGGTGAATGTTCGCACTATCAATTGCTACGCTCAGTCCTGCCACGAGTAGCATGGGTAAGCTCGGTTTTAATTCTGGTGCTTGCAAGTGAGTGACAGTTTCCCAGAAAATGAGACAGGCGATCGCGATTAAACTTAGTCCATTCACCATCGCTACCCAGATTTCAAGCCTCTGATATTTGAAGCCTTCTTTATTTCCAGTGCGATGCTCGACTAAGTAAGCCGCTAGCAATGTTAATCCTAGAGTCACTAAATCTGAGAATATGTGTCCCGACCCTGCCAAAAGTGAAAGACTGCGACTCCACAATCCAACTCCAATTTCGGCTAGAAAAAGGATAATTCGCATTCCCAGAACAATCCAAAGTAACTGCGACTTTTTTCTACGTTGTGTCATTTCTGTACTACTCAAAAGAGATATTTACTTTCACAGTTAGGGCAATCTTTGCTTGAGACTAACGATTCTTCTGTTTTCTTCAGACTCACTTTGCTAGCGAAGAAGCTACACCAACCCGATTAGAAAACTTGATAACGAACGGATGAGATATCCAGGTATTAAGTTCCACTAGATGCTGAATTTTTAAAATTACGCGCTCCTGTGTAGCCAGACATCTGGGCTAATTTTTCCAAAGATTGCGTACTCGCAACGGATTGACCGTTAATCACCCAGGTTGGATAACTCTGAACTTTAGCTGTTTGGCATAAGTTCGGCTGAGGATTTTTGCCTTTGGATCGCATTCAATGTAATCGATTTGGCTGAACGCTTCCTTACCAAAAAGTTGTTTTTGGTCGTGGCAGTGTGAACACCAGAAGGCTCCATACATTTTGGCTCCCACTTGTTTTAGATGACCTGCCAAAGCAATTTCTGCTTCACCTGAAGTAGTAGTAATTGCTAAACCAGCTTCTCTAGAAACAGAACGGTTTGCAATATTTGGGTTCTTAATATTGGCATAAATTCCTAACGTGCCAACCAGTACAATTACACTTACCAAAAAACCCGTGAAAAACAGTTGTCCGATGTCTTGCCAATCCCGCCCGACGATCGACAAAATAAATAGCGTCCCTGAAAATAAGGCAGAGGCAATGCAGTACGTGCAAACTGTTTTAATTTCAAATGCGAGCAGATACATCAAGTAACCGCCGAACACCATCATGGCAGTGCCGCCCAGAAATAGCAGCAATCCTGTCCATTTCTCTAGTTTGGAGTGGAGTTCCCGATCTCTTTTAATTAGTAGGGGAGCGATCGCAAAAACGACCATGCTGGCGTAGGCAAGAAACCCAAATAACGCCAGTGGTAAGCCAAAAACGGTAGCATAGGGGCTGGATAGCACGATATCACAGCCTTTTGTCGGGCAAGCCGCCTCATTACCAGTAAATTTGGTGTACGTCAGATAGGCAGTCACAATCGCTCCAACGGTGGCAATCCCTGCCATAATGGGGCGTGAGCAGCGATGAATCCAAGGAGTAGAACGTTTACGAGTCATAAATTCCAGTCGATTGAAATAGCAGTTTTTCAGACGAATACTGATTCAGAGTTCAGATAAACTTCCTACTTGAGGACTCTTGTGGCATTGAAGATTGCCAGTAGCGCCACTCCCACATCGGCAAATACTGCCTCCCACAATGTTGCAATTCCGATCGCACCCAAAGCAATGAACAATCCTTTAATCGCCATCGCCAGTACAATATTTTGCACGACAATTTGGCGAGTCTTTTTAGCAACTTGAATCGCCTCTGCCACTTTAGACGGAGCATCAGTCATAATTACGACATCAGCCGTTTCAATTGCCGCATCTGACCCCAATCCGCCCATTGCCATGCCGACATCAGCTCTAGCAATTACAGGCGCATCATTGATGCCATCACCCACAAATGCAACTTTGTTTTTACCCGATCGACTCAGCAGTTTCTCGATCGCTTCTACTTTTCCTTCGGGTAACAATTCGGCCATATAAGAATCTAAGCCCAGCCGTTCTGCTATGCTTTTAGCAACAATCCGGTTATCGCCGGTGAGCATAATTGTTTGCTCAATTCCCAGGCTTTTGAGATTTTGAATTGCTTTAATTGCATCGTCTTTAATTTCGTCTGCAATTAAAATGTAACCCGCATAGCGTCCATCAACTGCAAGGTGAACGACTGTACCTTCTACATTGCCATTATCATGGTCAATATTTTCTCGCTTCAAAAGCCGATCGTTCCCTGCCAAAACAACCTGATTGTTCACTTTCGCTCGGATGCCATGACCAGCAATTTCTTCGTAGTCTGTTACATCCGCGTCATCAATGGGTTGACCGTATGCTTCTCGAATTGACTGTGCAACTGGGTGGTTAGAATGAGATTCAGCTTTGGCTGCTATCTTCAGCAATTCTGACTCGGAAAAATCGTTTTTAGTCACGATTCTTGCCACTTTAAACACGCCTTTGGTCAAAGTTCCAGTTTTATCAAAAACAACGGTTTTAACTGCTGTCAGGGTATCCAGAAATGCCGAACCTTTAACTAAAATCCCTCGTTTAGCAGCACCTCCAATACCACCGAAGTAGCCCAAGGGAATACTAATTACGAGTCCGCAAGGGCAGGAAATAACCAGCAGAATCAGGGCGCGGTAAACCCATTCCGTGTGAGTTGCGCCGGGAACAAACAGGGGTGGTAGAAGGGCTACAGCCAGCGACAGAAAAACTACAACGGGTGTGTAATAACGGGCAAATTGGGTGATGAATTTCTCGGTTTCTGCTTTCTTGCTGGTGGCATTTTCAACTAAATCGAGAATTTTGGCGATCGAAGATTCCCCAAATCGTTTGGTGACTCGAATAGTTAAAACACCACTCTGGTTAATCGTACCTGCTAAGACAATTTCTCCGACTTTCACCGTGCGCGGAACTGATTCTCCGGTTAATGCTGAAGTATCGATCTGAGAATTACCTTCCAGAATTTCACCGTCTAATGGAATCTTTTCTCCTGGTTTAACTAGAATAATGTCTCCCACATTAATGGTTTCTGGAGAAACTTCTTTCACCGTTCCATTGACTTTCAAATTGGCAGTGTCGGGACGAATTTCCAGCAAAGATTTGATAGAGCGGCGAGAGCGACCGACTGAGTATTCTTGAAACAACTCTCCGACTCGGAAAAATAGCATGACGGCGACGGCTTCGGGGAGTTGATGAATGGCTAGCGCCCCCAACGTTGCGATCGTCATTAAGAAGTTCTCATCAAAGACTTGCCCCCTGAGAATGTTGCGTCCAGCTGCTTTCAATACTGTCCAGCCGCTAATCAAATAGGCAGGAATGAACGCGGCATACTCGCCAATGCTGTAAGGCGTATCGTGCAGTGGCTTTTCAAAGATTATTCCCAGCACGAGGAGGACGACTACTCCTAGCACTGGAAGCAGTTCCTCTTTCAGGTTAAAGTCACCTGAACCGTGATTATGCCCGCGATCGTTAGCCTCCCCATGAGACTCTGGGCTGATGACGGTGTAACCCAAGGAAATAACACGATCGTGGATTTCCCGATCGCTCACCTGCTTTGGGTCATACGTCACGCTCAAGCGTCCCGTCGCGAAACTGACTGATGTTTCGCTGATTCCCGGAATCTTCTGTACACCCGCTTCGATCTTTGCGGCACAGCTACCGCAATCCATGCCGCCAACCTGCATCTGTTGGGTTTTGAGGGAAGGAGTCTGAGTCATTGCCACTTTGCTGAATTACAACTAGCAGCATTGTAATCTAATTCGTGAAACGTCTGAGCAGTTGTTCATATATAAAAACGATTCTCATTCTACGCTTATACTGATAGTGTGTAAAAGCTTTGCTTTAAGAAGATCGATCGGATTGAGACTCAAACTCAAACCTTAATAATGAAAGAACTTAACCCTTCACAGAAGTCACTATCCCAGGAGTCAGACGCGCCAAGCTGCGAGTCTCACCTAGTCAATCTAGACAACGTGCGCTCCTTACAGCCAGAAATCTTGCCAATTGACGAAGCACAGCGAATGGCGGAATTTTTTGGCGTACTAGCCGATCCCAGCCGTCTGCGCCTGCTATCTTGCTTGGCAAAGCAGGAGTTATGTGTCTGCGACTTAGCGGCTAGCTTAAAAATAAGTGAATCTGGCGTTTCCCATCAGCTGCGCCTCCTGCGAACCTTGCGTTTGGTTAAGCATCGCAAAGAGGGTCGTAACGTCTATTACAGCTTGGCAGATAGCCACGTCATCAATCTGTATCGTGAGGTGGCAGAACATTTGAAGGAAGCAGAAACCAAGTTTTAGTTCCTTCCTAAGTCAGAGTCAAAAAAGTTTCCGTCGATGCACGCTGAAAGTGTCTCATCGCTTAAAAAGTCGTCCGATGCGGAGCAAACATAATCACAACTGCACCCACCAGGCAAATTGTCGCTCCCAGTAAGTCCCATCGATCGGGTTTTACTCCCTCAGCTAGCCATAACCAAAAGATAGATGAAAGGATGTAAATCCCACCATAAGCAGCGTAGGTTCTTCCAGCATAGGAAGCATCAACCCTGGTGAGAGCCGAAGCGAAAATAATTAGTGCTATCAGACCGGGAATTAGCCATAAGATGCTCTTTCCCAGGCGCAGCCATATCCAAAAAGCATAGCAGCCAGAAATTTCTCCTACAGCTGCCACTAAGAAAAAGACAAGCGATCGCATAGAGTTCGCCAAAATAGTTGTTTTTCTGAAGTGTACTGAAAGTGCTACGGTAAATTATGAAAGAATTATGAAAAATTATGCCACGCTCCGATCGCAAACCCAGCCTGCCAGAGGTTCATCGCAGCATCCCGATACCGAACGCCAAAAGTTTTTGGCGCAAGTTGTTAGCTTATGCGGGGCCAGGATATCTAGTCTCAGTAGGATATATGGACCCCGGTAATTGGGCCACAGATATCGCTGGGGGCGCGAAATTTGGCTATGCGCTGTTGACAGTGATTCTGCTGTCGAATCTCATGGCAGTTTTGCTGCAATCGTTATGCGTGCGGTTGGGAGTGGCGACGGGACGAGATTTAGCCCAGGCGTGTCGAGATTATTTCAGCCCAAGGGTCAACTTTGTTTTATGGGTACTATGCGAGATTGCGATCGCGGCTTGCGACTTGGCAGAATTGCTGGGAAGTGCGATCGCCCTCCAACTTTTATTTGGCATTCCCTTAGTGTGGGGAGTGTGCATTACGGCACTAGATGTGCTGGTGTTGTTATTCCTGCAAGGAAAAGGCTTTCGCTATGTGGAAGCTTTGGTGATTACGCTAGTGGCAACAGTAGGAGTCTGTTTCACAGCAGAAATTCTCTTCTCCCGACCAGATGCAGCAGGCATTTTATCAGGGTATCTGCCTAAGCGAGAAATTCTGCAAAACCTAGAAATGCTCTACATCGCCATTGGTATTTTAGGGGCAACCGTGATGCCGCATAACTTATATTTACACTCCTCAATTGTGCAGACTCGCGATTGGCAACCAACGACTGAAAAGCGATGGGAAGCGATTAAGTTTGGCACGATTGATTCAACTGTGGCTTTGTCATTGGCACTGTTTATTAACTCAGCTATTCTAATTGTGTCTGCTGCCACGTTTCATTTTTCCGGTTATCAAGAAGTGGCAGAAATTCAAGATGCTTACAAATTACTTTCACCTTTGTTGGGCGTGAGTGCGGCTAGCGCCATCTTTGGCATAGCGTTGTTAGCTTCAGGGCAAAGTTCAACCCTAACGGCAACATTGGCTGGACAGATTGTCATGGAAGGATTTTTGCAACTGCGCCTTCCACCTTGGTTGCGCCGTTTGGCGACCCGACTGCTGGCGATCATTCCAGCTTTGATTGCGATTATTTTCTTTGGTGAAAAAAGTACGGGTAACTTATTGGTTTTTAGTCAAGTCGTTTTAAGCTTACAGTTATCTTTTGCGGTGATTCCTTTAGTTATGTTTACCTCAAATCGCCGCTTAATGGGAGAGTTTGTCAATCCTCTGTGGTTAAAATCTTTAGCTTGGTCGGTTGCTCTTGTAATTGTTGGCTTAAATGCTTGGTTATTATTACAAACTCTATTAAACTGGCTGCATCTGGCACCCTAATCTGTTTCCTCACTTAGAATGTTGGCAGTAGAAAGCTCGTGCAAAGAAAAGCTATTTCAACGGGAGAGGAGTACAGCCATGAACAGCATTTATGAGGCTATCGCAATCCTGGGAATAACGACCGCATTGGGTCTGGCATCTACTGCTTATGCTACGCCTACGTTATCGCGTGTCTCCTTTGGAGAACAAAGTCTACGCCAATATCAGCTACTAGAAGCACTCGTAGTGCCAAAGACTGCGGATGAATTTTTCCAACGAGGGACGGATAAGCTTGACAAAAGGGACTATCAAGGAGCGATTGAGGACTTTAACCAGGTATTAAATATTAATCCCAAGTTTGTTGAAGCGTACTGCAACCGAGGTCTGGCTCGCGCTGAGCTACAAAATTATCAGGGAGCGATCGCAGATTTTCAACAAGCACTGCAAGTCAGCCCTAACCATGCCGATGCCTACAATAAGTTGGGGAATGCTTACGCTGCCCAAAGCAACTTCCAAACAGCAAGAGAAAATTTCGATGCGGCGGTGCGACTCGACCCCAATATGGCTGATGCCTACTACAACCGGGGCTTGACTCGTTATACGTTAGGAGATAAGCCGGGGGCGCTTGCTGACTACACTCAAGCGCTGCAAATTAATCCCAGTATGCCTGAAGCCTACGGCAACCGAGGGATTACCCGCGAAGCATTAGGAGATAAAAAAGGAGCGCTGGAAGATTTACAGAAAGCTGCCCAACTCTTTCGTGCCAAAGGGGATATGGCAGCCTACCAACAAACACTAGCTCTAATTGAAACACTGAGGAAATAGACAGACCAAGAGGCGCTACTTTTTACTGCCGTTAAAAGCCCATGAGCAATATAGCCAAGCATTAAGACTACTTGACTCGTCTTGCTTTCTTACAAGTGAAAAGTCTGGCGATCGCCAAAACCGCCGTCAACATCAAATCCCCCTTCCGTCCCCCTTTAAGCGCCACCTCCAACTCCAACAACATCGACATCGCTTGAATTAAAGACCGCAAACCCACACCAGCCACCTCTTGTTTCAGAAAATACACCCGTTTGGGATTAGCAACTTGACAAATTCTGGCAATTTCAGCATCCTGCTTCACCCCACCCACCAACGCCGCCTTCACCCACATCCAAGTTCTAAACTGAGTAATCAACGTAGCACAAATCGCCAATGGAAAAGTCTCCTTATCTAGCAACTCCTGCAACAAATTGACAGCTTTTGTTGCATTACTTTCCCGAATTGCAGAAGCTAATTGCAGACTATTCTGAGTAGTAGAAGGAACCAGCACTCCCACTTCCTCAACACTAAGCTTCTTCCCATTACTGTAACTCGCCAGCTTTTGTAATTCCACTTCAGCACGCGCCGAATCATTACCAATAGCACTTGCCAAATACTCAATAATCTTTCTATCAAGCGACAAACCCATTGCTTTTGCTTCAGTTCCTATCGACCGAGCAATTAAATCCGTTCTCCAAGGCGCAATTAAATTAAATTCAAACAGTTTACCTTGAGAAAGCAGAAACTTTACCACTTTCAATCGCTTATCAATCGCTGGTGCGACAAATACCAAATCTGTTGTTTCCGGCACCTGCGATAACAACTGAAAAGTTTTCATTGTCTCCTCAGTAAACTGTTTAAAATTGCACTCCTCAACCACCACTAACTTTCCTTTCCCTTTCACTAATGCACGAGTTAACGCACAATCAATAGCCTCCTCAATTACAGAAACAGAAAACCGATGGTAGTTGAAACTTATCCAATCCGGGTCAAGACTTTTTTTGAACTCCAAAAGCTTCTTGTTAATCGCGTGAACGTCATCACCAACTAACAAACTAATCATCAACTTTTCTCCTGAATCAACAATTGATAGTGAACACCAGTCACCCCAAACAGCATCTTTTGTACCTTAGCCGTATTCCGATTAAATCTATCTAAATACTTAGCAGGCACAGCCAATACAGCTTTCTTACCTTTAAGTTCCACTAAAGAAGCAACCTCAAGCAGAACCCGATTATTTTCGGAAGTTTTAGACAGCACATTTTCCCAAATAGCTGTTAGTTGAAGAGGCTGCTTTTCTTTAGAAGATTGACTCGACTTCTGGGAATTATTACGCTGCACCAATCCCAGCAAACAAACCTCTAACCACAAACTTGGCTGTACACTTTTACTTAACTGCCATTCCGAAGCACGTAGCTGTTCGATACCAGCATTAATTACTGTATAGTCCCAATCTGCCACTATCTTCAGCAGTGTCGAATGGGAAATCCCGCTAGTTAACAAATGCAAACTATCGCGTACATTCCCTACCAACAGTAAATCTCGATAACAAGCAAGTAGCGACATCAATAACACCTTTGCTGTCTTCCCGCTATCAATCAACTCGCGAGATAATTGCAACAACTTCAACGTATCGCCACTACGAATTGATTGCAGAATTGTTATTAAATCAAACTCCGATATTCGACCCGATAATTCCAAAACATGAGAACTAGTAATTTCCTCCCCTAACAAACTTAACTGGTCAAGTAACTGCAAAGCATCCCTAAGTCCACCTTCTGCAATCCGAGCAATAGCCACCTTCGCCTCATCCGAAATAGCGATAGATTCGCTATCAGCTATCATCGTTAACTGCTGTACAATTGCATGAATAGCTAACACCCGAAAATGGAATACTTGACACCTACTACTAATTGTCGCCAATAGCTTATGTGCTTCTGTTGTACAAAGAATAAAAACCACATTAGCCGGAGGTTCTTCAATACATTTGAGCAGTGCATTTTGCGCCTGAGAAGTTAATTGATGACATTCATCTAAAACGAAAATCCGATAACGACTCATCGCTGGTGCAAAATGCGCTCGTTCGATTAATGTCCGAGCATCTTCTACTCCATTATGAGAAGCCGCATCAATTTCAACTACATCTAAACTATTCCCTTTCTCAATGGAACGACAAGACTGACATTTACCACATGGCGTAACAGTTGGTTTATCTGTAGCATTACAATTGAGCGATTTAGCAAAGATACGAGCAGTGGAAGTTTTACCAACACCTCGTTCGCCTGCAAATAGATAAGCAGGAGCTATTTTGTTTCCCTTAATTGCATTAGACAGCGTTCGTTGAATATATTCCTGTCCGGCTAATTCTGATAGCGTGCGCGGACGATATTTTTGAGGTAATGCTGCGTACATGATTTATTTTCTCCCCTCATTATTCTTTGAAAATTGGCATTAACAAATATTGAGCATCCATCAGAATATTAGGTTGCTCTCGATTGCCAAACGGAACTAAAATAGCAGGGCCATCTTTTTGAGTTAGTTGCATCTGAATTTCCGCACTAGCAATAACTTTTACTCCTTCTAACAAGTATTTAATGTTGAAAGAAACCGACATATCGCTATCCGAATTAATACAAGCCGTCATCTCTTCCCGACCATTTCCAAATTCCCTAAACAATGACAAACAAACTTGTTGAGCTTCACTATTAAAACGGATACTGACACTCTTTTCTTTCTTATCCGCTAACACCGCAATTCTTTCCAAAGCCTTAATCAAAGGTGCTTTCTCCAACGTTACCTGTTCTTTAAAATCCTGCTTCAATAACTCTTGATACGCTGGATACGCACCTTCTAAACAACGACTAACTAATCGTTGCGTTCCCCAGCGAAACTCAATAAGTCCCTTTGATTCCTCATAAAATAATTCCACTGGCTCAACTGATGTTCGACTCGATAAAATTCGCTCTAACTCCACCAACGCCTTAGCTGGTACTGTAAACTTTAAAGGCTCTGTAATTTCAGTTTGTTTCTTCTTTTTGAACCCGGAAAGCGAAGTATTAATAACAGCTAAACGATGTCCATCCGTCGCAGCAAATTCGATGCCATTTGACTCTATTTTGAAGTGAACGCCTGTTAAAATGCGCTTAGTTTCATCACTAGTTGTAGCGATTAGCGTTCCTTTAATTCCGGCTTGCAAAGCTTCCACTGGCACCCGAACTTTTAGCGTTGAATTAACTTCAGGAATCGGCGGAACTTCCTCAGTTGGTAATCCCCGTACTTGATAGCGTCCAGTAGTAGCGATTAACGTCATAATTTGATTTTGACCTGCCTCTGCTTTTTCTGGATTATCATCTTCAGTTTCCTCCGTATTCAAAGGTGATTGATTGACTAAAGTAATATCCCCGCGAGACAGTTTCGCTACAATATCACTCAAGATTCCCACTGGAATAGTCAGTTCGCCAGAGGCTTGAACTTTAGCATCAAATGATGTTTGAATACCTAGATTAAGGTCAAAAACACTGAGTTGAACCTTTTGAGTTTCTTGATTAGCAATCAACAAAACATTCCCTAATATTGGATGCGTAGGTTTAGCAGGCACGGCATGACTAACTAAATCGAGGTGAGTTGCTAAGTTCTCTTGCGTGCAAATTAATCGCATCCCCGTTGATAGGACAGCATCTGAACTGTTAGTATTGACTTCCGATGTAGATTCTGCTTTTGTTTCTACTTTGGGTTTCTTCTCAGCTAGAGATTCCGTTCGTCTAGTCGTGGTATCAGCTTTAGCTTTTGTTTGAAGAGAGCCATTGTCTTTGACTTGGCTTTTTCTTTTAGCGGGCTGAGTTTTTGTTTGCATATTTTATCTTAAAATAGCTGTCATACCGGGGCAGCGCTAGCTGCCCAGAAAACAGCTTGTTATTACCGTAGTTAAAGTTAAATAAGCTATTAATAAAAGACTTGATTATAGCTGACTCAGCTTCTATAATAAGTTGTTTTTTTTGATTAATTACTTGCAAAAAAACAATTATAGCGAAGTACTCCAACGAAGAAGTATTAAAAAAGCTAAAGCAGTTCTCGAATTTTTCAAAAAACGATCGCTTTTTGGCAGAGTATTATTAAGTGAGCGAATAACTGCACGACATTGGCGAAGCATAAGTTTCTCAATTTGACGTCAAGTCAAGAGTGCCTTAATCATCATTTTTACTGCTAGTAGCATCTGCCTAAAAAACTCCGCAGTCCTGCGGAGTTTTTATCTTTCTACCAAAAGGTTTTAAACCTTAATATTATTAAGTTCAACAGATGGCAGTTGTGCTGCTACTTCAGGAGCTAGTTGACAAATATAGCCAATGCAGTGACCGATTGGCACTGTTTGTCCAGTTGGATGTACAATTTGAGCGGCTACCAGTGCTGGCAAAATTCCTTCATTTTCCGAATAATTTTTGATGACAACATAATCAGGCGGTAATTGAAGATTAGGCACATTGACTGTGGCTGTTGCTATAGGCATTCCTTCAGTATCCACTAAATGTAGGCAGGGAGAGATGCCATGAGCATACCGACTAACTTTGACTTCACATTTGTAGCCGATGAAGTTAACATTTTGCATGGTTTTCACCTATTTCACTTCATCGCAAAAGCGACAATAGTCGCTTGTCTAATTTCACTAAAATTGAGTCTTATGTAACGCTTAGATTACTTTGACCGTTACATAAGATAAACCGAAATTAGGAACTGCTTCCTATACGCTCGCACTACTGTAATTCAGTTCTCTTCTTTAAGGTAGTTAGTTTTTATGTTGGGAAGGAATTACCATCAAATCTTATGTAACGCTAGAAGTAGTGTATACGTTACATAAGATTGCTTCAATTTCCTGAAATGTTACTTACGTTTGAATTTTTATCATTTATTTGGAATTGTAGCTTTCAAGCAAAATCTTCCAAATTAAACAATGTCATTTGCTGACCTGAAGCTGAATTCTGTTTCGGTTTGCGTTTACCCTGCACTACTTCTTGAACTACTATTTCCGGGGCTTCCACTATCTCAATTGTTGGTTCAATATTTTCTTCTACTTCCCTATTTTCAACAGTTTCAAACCATTCTTCATACCAATAAACCGCATTCATCGACTCAGGCTTTTCGGCTAATAAACTATTACCAAGTAACAAATCAGTTTGACCCAACCACCAAATCGGTATTGCCAACCAAGGTGCATAAAGAAAAAACTGAAATAAAGCGCACTTTAACAAAACCTGGTCGATATCTTGACCAACACCAGACAAACAATT
The DNA here is from genome assembly GCF_041929135.1 of Floridaenema fluviatile BLCC-F154. Lineage (NCBI taxonomy): Bacteria > Bacillati > Cyanobacteriota > Cyanophyceae > Aerosakkonematales > Aerosakkonemataceae > Floridanema > Floridanema fluviatile. Next base: position 138,407 of record NZ_JBHFNS010000042.1, read on the forward strand.
ATTAGATTGTGCCAACATCAAAGCACCCGTTCCACAAGCAGGTTCAGAAAAACTAGCAGTTCGGTCAATTTCTTCATGACTAATTACTTGAGACATGAAACTAGCAACCACTAACGGGGTCGGGTAAAATCCGGCATTTCTTTGAGCTTTCTTACCACAAATATCAGGCAGAATTCTACCTAAATAATCTTCAGGATAAAGTAGGAGAGCAGACAAATCGAAAACCTGATACAAACGCATTGATGCACCTTCACAACCTGCTGGTTCTTTTGGCAAACTTTTGTATGCCGGATGACCAAAACCAAACAAAGCCCAATGTAAGAAATATTCCAAATATTCCCAAGCACTCCATGTTCGCCATTCCCCATGTTTGGGAATACAATTAAGCGTATTGTTTAGCATACTTTCTGCTATGCTTGAATGCTGCCATTCAATTTGAGGTATTGGTTCATTCGGTAGCGTTTCTTGAATTACAAATTTGGGTAATCGTTCGGGTTTTCGATTTTCTAGAAGAGCTAACATCGGTTCCATTTGCCATCTCGTCCAAGCATGAGCCGGAACAGCTTGACACCTTGCCCAATAATCCCATCTCCCCCAAAGGTAACGGTCTACTTGCGCTAAAATTGGTAAGAGCCAACCATGTTTTAAATCCCGGTTGAGATGAGGAATTAAATCTTTCTTGCTCTTAATTTGGTAGGGTTCTTTTCGTAAATGCTGCCGAACTCCAATCCGAGTTTTGGAATCAATTATGGGAATTTCGAGTAAACTTTTCATGGGTAACAATAACAACAGAAGTTTTGCTACCCTTGACCGCACTCGCGGTTAAGTTATTCAAGAGAAAATGGTGGTTGCCTGTTGATATCTTCTGGCAAATTAGATGGTTCGCAAAAACGCTGCGTTCCCAATAAACTAATAGCAGCCGGATACTCGTTGGGAGGAGAAGACATCGTTGTTGGCAATGCCAAAATCGTCACAAAATAACGACTATAATTTAGTGCTGGGTTTAATGCAGGAGCCAACCAAGTAACGTACAATCTTCGATGAATTCCTATGACTAATCCTGCACTAGAAGTAACGGCAGCAGCACCTTCGATGAAATCTCCATTAGCAGGACTAGTCCCAAATCTTTGATAACGAATAATTGTTTGAAGTTGTTCGCCATCACTAATTGTTCCCAACAATTCTGACTCAATAGCAATTCTCAACCTTAATCCTTCATTTGGACAAATAATCCAGATGGGCGGTACAAATGTATAATTGGACATACTTAATCTCTAAATTGTTTTTGAAGTGCGATAAATCGAATTACATAAAAAACCCGCATTAGCGGGTTGGTAAAAACTTCAATTTCCTCACTATTTCATTTGGCGGTAAGTTTCATCGCAGTGGTAAATACTAGCTTTTTTTTAGCTACCGCTATCGCGGGCGAGCAAACAAAAAGCCAGTTTCTCATTTAAGTATTAGGTAAAATCAAGATGAAACAATCTTCAATCAAAAACCAACAGCTACAAAAATGTGTCATGAAACTAAGTTTACTACTGGAAGAGTACGGAGAAGATACATTTTGTGATGCAGTGCAAAACTTATTGGATAATCATCCTCATACTCAACCTTTAACTAACTACAATTACCAAGTAATTATGTTACCGAGCGATTATGATATTGAAGCAGTTTTGCAGACAGCTACATTAACTGCTAAGTAACTAATTCTAAAGTATGCTGAAAAAGCCTTTAATATCAGCAGTATAAGCAGTTGGACAAAAATAAAGTGAACTATAAGGACAAGGGAACAGGGAACAGTAAAGGTTTCAGGCTTGTTAACTTTACTTAACACAGAGTCTTTTACTTTTGTCCGACTACTTATAATGGTTTCAAGTATTAATGAAAACTCGGTTCCTCGCCCGACTTGCTCCTACATAAAAAAGCTGATTACAAGCTCGAACACTGTCCCGATATTCCTTAAGATACTCAGCTTTTCTATCTGGATTAATTCGAGCTAAATACAACAATTTAGTCGCTACTTTCCGGCGAATATCTTTGCTATCAATTCCCACTTCTATAAAAGTAGAGCCCTGCGAATTATGCACCGTAATCGCCCAACAATTACGCATCTGGGCGAAAGTTTCACAATGATCGTACCATGCTTTCCACAAGCTAGGATTTCTCTTAGCATTCCGTAGCAATCTGTTGTTATCTCGCTTGAATTTGCGAACATCATCTTCATGCAGAATGTAAATTTGACGAAGTTCTCCCGCTTCTGTTTTTACCTTAACATTCCAAGCTTTGTAACCTGAATATCTATCCTCTACAAATTCAACCACTTCCACTTCTGTTGAAGTCGCTAAAATAATTGTTTTCCCATCTGGTGCTATAACTGGTGCTTTGCTAATCAACCTTTCCCCTATGACAAATTTTGGCGCATCTTTCCCGTAGATTTTGGCTCGGATTTTCTGATTCCAGTAAGCGACTCGTTCGTTAGTGTAGCAGAGGATGCGGAAGCAATCAGGGTCTCGATTAAACTTGGCAGAAAACTTCTTTAAAGCATATTTCAACAAAGTTTGTTCTTTGACTAAAAATGCTCCATTCTTCTTATCTGGATTAAATTTTGAAAATGGCTCGAATACCTTTTTACTTTTCACAGCTAGGCGACAAGCAGTAACAAACTCTAACAATGGACTACCTGTACCTTGCCTAACTACCTCGGTTAAAATTGCTTTATCAGGTACGTTGAAAGATTGAGATTTTCTCTCGTTTATCTCTTCATTTACAGGTGGTAATTGAGCCGGGTCGCCCATCACAATAAGTTGCCGATTACTGCCCAATAGTAGCGCATTATTGATTCTCTCTTCAATGATATTCCATAGTTCTTCCGTCACCATACTGCACTCATCTAAAAAGATGATATCGTACATATAAAGCAGCGATGGTGAAACTTGTTTCAAAATTTTCTGTTGTCCCTGTTTAACTGGAGCTAATCCTAGTAGCTGATGAATAGTCATCAAATCTACTCCTTGTACTTTTTTTTCAGCAGCCATTCGTCGCAGTACTCCCACTGCTTTATTAGTTGGTGCTGTAAATACAACCCTTTTTCCAGCACTTACTAATTGTTCTGCTACTAAATTGACGATAGTTGATTTTCCCGTCCCCGCATATCCAAATAATCCGAACATTCGTTTGGAACTAGTGAGAAATTCAGCAATCTTTTTGAGGGCTACCTCTTGCTGGGAAGTTAGTTGAAAATTTAGCCCGATAAGTGTTTGAATCATCTGAGTTAGGTTTCTTTCTCGAGATTTCCCACACCTATCAGCGTTAGCTGTTTTTTGAGGTCGAGAGCAAACCTCATTACTCAAATTAGGAACAGTTCCATGCCCAATCGAGCATCAAATTCCATCCCCGTAACAATTCTCACAGGCTATTTAGGATCAGGTAAAACTACCCTACTCAACCGGATTCTGATATATTAATATGGCAAAAGAGTCGCACCGATCGTCAATGAATTTGAGGAAATTGGTTAAGCTTGGTGAGAAGTTAGAGCTTTTACCGAAAAAGAAATCACCTCAGCAATATCAGCAGGTTCTAACATTGGAATGGCAGCTAAGATTTGAGCCTTGATCTGTTCGCTGTTATGATGGCTGCTTGTAAAAGTAGCATTCTCCACACCAACTCCTCGACGATACTCATTTAAAGAAATCTGCCCATCTAGATACAGTTGTAAGGAGCGAGCATCGCCACCGCTCACTTTAGCTAATGCTCGAAAATTGTTCGAGTTAACTTCAGGCAAATTCTTTTGAGCTAACCAACGATTGATTGTCGGTTGAGAAACGCCTATAGCACCAGCCAAAGTCGTCTGGTTCCAACCTTCGCTTAATAATTGCTCTAATAAGCAAACCAGTCGTGAGGCATGAGTAAAAAAGTCTGGCGCTCTCACCTTTAATTTTCCTAACTCTGCATCCTTATTTTGCCATCTACTTCCATAGTTGAAGAAACTCTACCCTAACGAGGCAGCAAATGTATTCCTTAAATGCCATTGCCTCTAAACCAGCTTTATACACTTGTATAATAATTTATTAAAGTGTATAAAATAAGAGACCATCAGTAGGTTATGCAATGCGATGAGTACAGTAATGATGAATACCCAATCCCACTATCAACAAAGCTGATCAGTCCCTTGAAATTAAGCCCTCATCCAATGAATGCTTGTATTTATGGAGCGGATGAAGATGTTTCTGATTTATTGGAATTAATCAAAATCGGGGGGGGAAATTCGTCCCTTAATCGTTACTCCTAGAGGGATTATTATCAGCGGACATCGTCGAAACCGTGCTGCCACAATCTTGGGCTGGTCAGTAGTGCCAGTAGAAGTAAGAGAGTTTAATTCTCCCATTGAAGAACTAGGGTTGCTATTGCGAGAAAATACTTACAGAAATCGAACGCTAGAGCAACGCATACGGGAGGGGTGGTGTTGGGAGATGGTAGAAGCTGCTTTTGCCAAGCAAAGACAAGTTGCTGCACTCAAACAGAACCAAGTCAATTCTGACGACACCGTTCGGGTAAATTTACCCGAACGGCAAGAGATAGCAAACTCTTTAAATACCGACCCAGAAGCGAGGCGTACCCGCAATCGGGTAGCAGCACGGGTAGGAATAGGTGGTAGCAGTTACACTCGAGCTTCCAAAGTGTTGAAGGCGATTGACTTAATGGAACAAGAGTACGCCCAGTTAGCTGTTGCCTGGAAACGAGTGTTAAATAACCAATCTATTGATGCGGCTTACAAATTACTCAAATCACCACCGCTATGGCGAGAGCGTATTTTGCAGGTGATTTCTACAGGACAAGCTGATACAACTATAAAAGCGATCGCACACCTGAAAACCAACACTTGTACTTTAAATTCCCAACTTGAGCAAGAAAACCAACAAACAATCGAGCCAGAAAAATTTAGGGTAGGCGATTTAGTTAGGGTAAATTTAAATTATATGAAAGATGGTTCTGATTTGTTGAAATGGAATGGGTATTGGGGAGAAGTATTGAACTTATCTTTAATAGGCAGCTTGAAAGTAGACATGGGAGCCAGTATTCTGAATTTAGTGCCTAAAGATGTGCTGAAAGTCGATGAAATTGAACTTGAACAAGCACGTCGAATTTTAAATCTGAAAAGACAACAAGATAAACTAAACGATTTAGAGCAAATTATTCTTAATTTTCTCCAGAAACAGTCCTATATTAGCCAGGACGAGCTAATTCATTTACAAGCGATCGAACAAAGGATGTATGCACGACAGACGTGATGTAGTTATAGGATAGTGAAATGTTAAAAGAAATGCACCTCAAGCGAGTCGGCCCAGCACCGCAATTTGATGTAGAATTTGCCGATAGACTGAATATTTTCACAGGCGATAACGGACTAGGAAAAACTTTTTTATTAGATATTATCTGGTGTTCCCTCACCGGAACTTGGGCAGACAATCCCGCATGGCCTCAATTGACAGAAGAAACTCCCCAAATTTCTGTCAGCTTCAACAACCAAACAAATGGTGAAATTAAAAGCTTTCACAGCTATTTTGATTTTGAACAACAACAATGGCGTGACCTCACTTTCCCTCCCTTACTAAACAGTTTAGTTATTTACGTCCGTGTTGATGGTGGCTTCTCAGTTTTTGATCCCGCTCGTAGTCTTTCCACCGCGTATCATTTCAGTCATTACACGCTTTGGAACGGTTTAAAAGATAACAACGATAAAGTTTTATCCAACGGATTAATTCAAGATTGGGTCAAATGGCAAAATCAACCAAATAAAACAACCTTTCAACTGTTATCTCGCGTTATTAAACAACTTTCACCCCATCCTGATGAATCGATAGAACCTGGAGAACCCATACGAATTTCTGTAGAAGATGTGCGCGATATTCCGACAATTAAAATGCCCTACGGAACTGTACCAATTATCCACGCCTCAGCCGGAATGAAGCGCATTTTAGGACTAGCTTATTTACTCGTTTGGACTTGGTACGAACACCTGCAAGCATCCAAACTGCGAAAAAAACCACCAGTAGGGCAAATTACACTACTCATGGATGAAGTAGAATCTCACCTGCATCCCCAGTGGCAAAGGTCAATTCTGCCAGCCGTTTTAGAAGTCGCGGCAGGCTTACAACAACAGATGAAAATACAAGCATTTGCTACTACCCATTCTCCCTTAGTATTAGCTTCACTAGAACCTATTTTTAATGAAGAAATAGATAGATTATTCTTATTTGAATTACAAGAGCAACAAGTCACATTAAATGAAATTTCTTGGACAAAACAAGGTGATACAGTAGGCTGGTTAACCTCAGAAATTTTTGGACTCAAACAAGCGCGTTCTAAACAAGCAGAAATCACCATTGAAGCCGCCGAAGCTTGGATGCGCCATGATAACATGAATGCCTTTCCCGAACACTTAAGAACCCCCGCACAAATTCAACTTGAACTCGAACGACTACTTCCCGGACATGACCCATTTTGGCCTCGTTGGATTATCAAAACGGAGGCGCATCGGACATGATGCGATTTAACCCACCACCCGAACCACGAGAATTCGACCAAAAAGTACGACAACCGGGGAATAATTGGTTAGCTAAAAATTTCAATAACAAAAGACCTAGAGATTATTGGTCGCCCTTCAAAAGTAACTTAGCTGATGGTTTTGGCAACCTGTGTGGCTACTCTGTCATGTACGAACCTGTGGGAACAGTAGACCATTATTTGAGTTGCGAAAATTATCTTAATTTAGCTTATGAATGGAGTAATTATCGCTTCGCTTCTGGTTGGATTAATAGCAGCAAGCGGACATTAGATGACCGGGTGCTTGACCCTATCCAAGTCGGAGATGATTGGTTTGAAATAATTCTTCCTTCTCTCCAATTAGTATTAACAAATAAAGTTTCGCCTGAAGAACGTCAAAGAGCAGAATTTACCTTACAACGCTTGCGCCTGCGAGATGACGAACGAGTTATCCGTCAGCGCCAACAGTGGTATCAGCTTTACCTTGATGGTGACATTACACTCGAAGGATTGGAAAAGAAAGCACCTTTGATTGCTCGTGCGATTAGAAAACAACAACAACATAGCTCATCTGAATCAGTTTAAATCTAACTTTGGTTTGACCTACTCCCCTATAAAAGACTATCGTTTTAGGTATGGGAGGAAACTGGGGTTTAAAAGATGAAAATCAATCGTTATGGACAATCGAAAATTCTCACGCCCCAAGAAATCGATTTGTTATTTAATCAGGGGCTAACCAATGAGCGAGACCGTACCTTATTTGCTGTTTGTTTGTTTAGTGCTTGTCGCATCGCCGA